>NZ_JAANBD010000001.1 GCF_011089885.1 Thioalkalivibrio sp. XN279
GGGCGCCGGCTGGGCCGTCCCGTTCACCCGTGCCTGGAGTGGCGGGGCCGGCGGATCCGGCGGCGCCACGGGCGCCTGCGCCGGCGGCGCACCATGCAGCTCGTCCAGCAACCGCTCGAACTCGTCGTCCGTGATCTCGTCGGCGCCGTTACCGGCCGCGGCCGTGACTGCGACGGGCTCCGGCGGCGCCTCGGGTTGCGCTGGCGGCGCGGGCGCCGCGGCAGGCGCGCCGGTCTCACCCCGCTGCGCCGCTTCCAGCGCGGCCAGCAGGCCCGGATCGGCGGGCTCGAGCGCCTGCCCGGCGCGCAAGGCGTCGAACATCACCGTGACGGCGTCGACCGCCGCCAGGACAGCGTCCATGATCTCCGGGTTGAGGCTCAGCTCGCCCTGGCGCAGCCCGTTGAAGACGTCCTCCGAGCGGTGGCACACCTCCACCAGCGGCGCCAGGCCCATGAAACCGGCGCCGCCCTTGATGGTATGGAAGCTGCGGAACAGCGCGTTCAGCAGCTCGGCGTCGTCGGGTGCGTGTTCCAGCGCCATGAGCTGCTCACCCAGGCCGTCCAGCAGCTCGCCGGCCTCGATGAGGAAGTCTTGCAGCAGCTCTTCGGCGGCGTCGAACATCTCGACCGCTCCTTCAGAAACCCATCGAGGACAGCAGGGCGTCCACTTCGTCCTGGTCGCGTAGCCGGCTCGCCGGACGTTCAGCCACCGCGGCTGCCGCAGTCTCGCCGGCGGCACGGTCGTCGCGGTGCATGCCGCCGGTGCGCGCGACCAGCTCCGCCAGGCGCCGCTCCAACTCGCCGGCGACGCCGATGACGCGCCGGATCGCCTGCCCGCTCAGGTCCTGGAAGCTCTGCGCCATGAGAATGTCGGACAGCAGGGCGTGCAACCGCTTGCCCTCGGCCTGAACTTGCGCCGGCTCCGACACCGCCCCCGACTCCAGTGCGGAGGCCACCGGCAGGCCCTCTTCCACGGCGTTGATCACGCGGTGCGCGGCCTGCTCGGTGAGCGCCAGCACCCAGCCGAGTTTCTCGCGCGCGTCCGGGATGTCGTGGGTCGCCAGCTCGGACAGGCGCGGGTCGACGCGCACGCCGTCGAGCGCCTCATGCAACTCGCGGGTGATGCGCGCCAGTTCGGTCAACAGCTCGTTGGGGGCGCCGCTCATGACGCCGCCTCCGTGGCGGGCGCGGCCAGCCGGGCGAAGATCCGGTCCAGCTTCTCGCGCAGCGTCTCTGCGGTAAACGGCTTCACGATGTAACCGTTCACCCCGGCCTGGGCCGCCTCGACGATCTGCTCGCGCTTCGCCTCGGCGGTGACCATCAGCACCGGCAGGGACTGCAGTTTCGCGTCGGCGCGCACGGCCTTGAGCAGCTCGATGCCCGGCATGCCCGGCATGTTCCAGTCGGTGACGAGGAAATCGAAGCCGCCGCCCTGCAACATCGGCCAGGCGGTCTGGCCGTCGTCGGCCTCCTGGATGTTCTGGTAGCCGAGCTCCCGCAGCAGGTTCCGTATGATCCGCCGCATCGTGGAAAAATCGTCCACGACCAGGATGCGCATGTCGTTGTTCACCCAAATTCTCCCGTGCCGTCGGCTTGCGGCGCCAAGGCGCGTTACTCGTCGTCAGTCCAGTCGTGCAGCCTGGCACGCACGCGCGCCAGGGCCTGGCCATGTAACTGGCAGACCCGCGATTCCGTTACGCCGAGCACTGCGCCGATCTCGCGCAGGTTCAGCTCCTGTTCGTAATACAGCGACATCACCAGCTGCTCCCGCTCGGGCAAGCCGCCGATAACCTCGGCCAGGGCGGCGCGAAAAGCCGCCTGGTCGAAAGCCTCGGCGGGATCCAGCTCGGAGCCGGGCATGAAGTCGTCGAAGCTCCCGTCTTCCGGCGTGAGGTCCGCCAGGCTGAACAGGCGGCTGGCCACCGAGTCCTGGACCATGGCGTGGTATTGCTCGAGCTCGACGCCCAGCATCGCTGCGATGGCGCGGGGCTGGGCCTCGCACCCGGTCTCGTTTTCGATCTTGCGCACGGCCGTAGCGACCTTGCGTGCATTGCGGTGCACGGAGCGGGGCGTCCAGTCGTTGCGCCGCACCTCATCGAGCATGGCGCCGCGCACCCGGATGCCCGCGTAGGTCTCGAAACTGGCGCCCTGGCTCGCGTCATAGCTCCTCGCTGCCTCCAACAGCCCGATCGTCCCGGCTTGCACCAGGTCTTCCAGCTGCACGTTCGCCGGCAGCCGGCCGAGCAGGTGGCACGCGATGCGCTTCACCAGCTCGAGGTGGTCTTCTACCCGAATCTCGCTCCCGGCCTGCGTCACTTGTGCGGCATACATGGCTACACCGCCATTTCGAGGCTGGCCGGGGGCTTGCAAGCGCCGACCATGCGTTCGAGAAAAAACTCGATGCGGCCGCTGGCGCCCCGGGGCTCAGGGAGCTTATCGGCACGACGGGCGAGTTCCTTGAACGCGCGCGCTGCCGGACTGGAGGGATACATGGTGGTTACCGGCGCCTGCGCCTGGACGGCGCGTCGCAGCAACGGGTCTTCGGGGACGATGCCGAGGTGATGCAGCGGCATCTCGAGGAACCGGTCGCAGACCGCCTGGAGCTTGCCGTGCAAGCGACGGCCATGCTGGACGGAGTCGACCCGGTTGGTGATGGTGTGGAAGCGGCGCAGGCCATGGTCCCGGGCCAGCACCTTGACCAGCGCATAGGCGTCGGTCATCGACGAAGGCTCGTCGCACACCACCAGCATGACGTCCTGTGCAGCGGAGCAGAACTGCAGCACTGAGGGGTTGATCCCTGCGGCCACGTCGATGATGAGGACGTCGACCGCTTCCGCCAGGCTGCTGAACACGCTGACGATCCCGGCCAGCTCGCGACTGTCGAGGTTGGCGAGACGCGCTATGCCTGAGGCCGCGGGGGCGATGCGTAACCCCCCCGGGCCGTCCACCAGGATATCGGCCAGCTCACGCTCACCGGAAAGCACGTGCGAAAGGTCGTGCCGCACCTGCAGCCCAAGCAACAGGTCGACGTTGGCGAGCCCGAGATCCGCATCCAGCAACATGGTGCGGCGGCCGAGCGCGGCGAGGGCCACGCCCAGGTTGACCGAGACGTTGGTCTTGCCCACGCCTCCCTTCCCGCTCGCCACGGCGATGACGCGCACCGGGCAGGGCTCGCGAAAAGACGCCAGGCCGGCGGCCTGCCGGGCCTGATCAAGCATGGACATGAGACACCTCCGTGTGAAGCGTGTTGGGACGCGGTGCGGGTGCGGGCGCAGGCGTGGCGGCCTGGCGCCGGGCGTGGCGCGCGGCAAGGCTCACCGCGCTGGCGACCAGGTCCTGGCAGCGTGCCAGCGCGAGGTCTTCCGGCACGCGCTGGCCGTTACTGACGAAAGCGACCGGCAGGCGTTGAGCGATCACCGCCGAGAGGACCGCGCCGAGCCGCGCCGTCTCGTCGACCTTGCTCAGCACGCAGCCGGCGAGGCGCTCGCGACCGAAGGCGTCGATCACCTCCTCCATGACCTCGCGCTGCACGTTGGCCGGCAGCACCAGGTAGCTCTGCAAGCTGTCCACGCCGGTCAGCTTGCGCATTTCCTGCAGCAGGCGCAGGTCGCGCTGGCCCATTCCTGCTGTATCTACGATCACCACGCGGCGGCCGGAGAACTCGGCCAAAGAGGCCTGCAACTGCTCGGCCGAAGCAACCTGGCGCACCGGAACCCCAAGCAGCAGACCGAAGGCACCGAGCTGGCGCTGGGCGCCGACGCGGAAGTCATCCGTACTGATCATGGCGACGGCGCCACTGCCGAAGCGCATGCAGGCGCGCGCCGCCAGCTTGGCGGCGGTGGTGGTCTTGCCGACGCCGGTGGCACCCACCAGCGCGATCAGGCCACCCTCTTCCAGGGGATCTGCGGCGACGACCGGCAACTCGCGCGCCAGCCCGACGAGCGCCTCGCGCCAGGCCGGCGCAGCGCCGCGCATGGTCGACGTCTTCCCGGCGATATCCCGCGCCAGCGACTCGTCGAGACCGATCGCCGCAAGCCGCTTCACCAGTTCGGCGCGCAGCGGAAAGCGGCGATCCTGGTCGGAGCAGGACAGCCGCGAGACCTGCTCCTGCAGGATCGCCCGCAGCGACTTCAGCTCAGCCTGCATGGCCGAGAGCGCCGGGTCCTGGCTCCACTCGATGCGCTCGGGCGACGGGCGCTGGTATGCTTCTTCTTCGGGCTCAGGCTGCGCGGACTGGACGGGCTGCGCAGGCTCCGCGGCGCCGCCCAGCATGCCGGTGACCAGCTCGGCGTCGTAGTCCACCGCCGCGACGATCTCCACGCCGCCGGCCGTGGTCCGGGTCGAGAGGATGACCGCGTCGGGCCCCTGCTCTGCGCGGACCTGGTGGATCGCCTGGCGCATGTCCGTGGCAAAAAAACGCTTGATCTTCACTTTGCTTCCCCGTGCTCGCGAGCGCCTGTCATGCGATCGCCGCCTGTGTCTCGGCAGCGCCGAGCGTTGCTATTACCTTCACCGGTCGCCGTTCCGGGATCTCCGTGTACGCCAGCACATGAAGTCCCCGCACCACCGGCCTCAGCCATCCGGCCAGCCAGGGCCGCAGTTCGGCCGAGGTGACCAGCACGGCAGGCTCGCCCGAGACCTCCTGTCGCTGCGCGGCGTTGATCGCGCCCTGCTGGAGCTTCTCCGCCAACCGCGGCTCGATGCCGAGGCCGGCTGAACCTGTCGCCTGTAAACTCTTATGCAAGACTTGTTCCAACCCCGGATCGAGCGCGATCAGCGGCAATTCTTCTTGTGAATCAGTGATGTTCTGCACGATGAAGCGCGCCAGGGAAGCGCGCACGGCGCTGGTGAGCGCGACGGGATCCTGACTCCGGGCCCCGTGCTCCGCCAAGGATTCGGCGATCGTGCGCATGTCGCGCACGGGAATCTGCTCCGCGAGCAGGTTCTGCAGCACCCTGAGCACGGTGCCGAGGCCCAGGACCTTCGGCACCAGGTTCTCCACCAGCTTGGGATGGCTCTTCGCCAGGCGGTCCAGCAACTGCTGGGCCTCGTCGTGACCGAGCAACTCCTGGGCGTGCTCGCGCAACACCTGGCTCAGGTGCGTGGCCACCACCGTGGCGGGATCGACGACGGTATAGCCGAGCGTCTGGGCATGTTCGCGCCGCTCGGCGTCGATCCACACCGCCGGCAGCCCGAAGGCGGGGTCCTTCGTCTCCATGCCTTCCAGCTCGCCATACACGCGGCCCGGGTTGATCGCGAGGTGACGGTCGACGTGGATTTCCGCGCGCGCGGCCGGCACGCCGTTCAGCGTGATGCGATAGCCGTTCGCCCCGAGGTCCAGGTTGTCGCGCACGTGCACCGGCGGCACGAGAAAGCCGAGCTCTTCAGAGAGCTTGCGCCGCACGCCTTTCATGCGCTCCAGCAGCACGCCGCCCTGCGCCCGGTCCACCATGGGAATCAGGCGGTAGCCGACTTCCATCCCGACCGGGTCGACCTGGCTGACGTCCTCCCAGGCCAGCTCGCGCGGCGGCGGCGGCGCGGCGGGCTCGTCGGGGAGGATTTCCACTTCGGCCTGCAGCGAGCGCTTGCGGATCATCCAGGCCGCGCCGCCAAGCGCGCCGCCCAGCAGCAGGAACACCAGGTTGGGCATCCCGGGCACCAGGCCCAGCATGCCGATGATGCCGGCGGCGATCGCCAGCGCGCGTGCGCTGCCGAACAGCTGCTTGACCATGTCGCGGCCCATGTCCCCGGCGGCGGAGACCCGGGTGACGATGATGGCGGTGGCCGATGACAGCAGCAGGGACGGGATCTGCGCGGCCAGGCCGTCGCCTATGGTCAGCAGCACATAGGTGCGCGCTGCGTCTGCGAGCGGCATGCCGTGCGTCACCGTGCCGATGACCAGGCCGCCGATGATATTGATGAACAGGATCAGGATGCCGGCCACGGCGTCGCCGCGCACGAACTTGCTGGCGCCGTCCATGGAGCCGTAGAAGTCCGCCTCGGCGGAAGTCTCGGCCCGCCGCAGCCGCGCCTCGTCCTGGGTGATGAGGCCGGCGTTGAGATCGGCGTCGATGGCCATCTGCTTGCCTGGCAAGGCGTCCAGGGTGAAGCGCGCACTCACCTCCGACACGCGGCCGGCACCCTTGGTGACGACGACGAAATTGATGATCACCAGGATGGCGAACACCACCAGGCCGACGGCGTAGTTGCCGCCGACGACGAAGTTGCCGAAAGCCTCGATCACCTTGCCGGCGGCGTCGGTGCCGCTCTGGCCGTCCATCAGCACCACGCGGGTGGACGCCACGTTCAGCGCCAGGCGCAGCAACGTGGCCAGCAGCAGCACGGTGGGGAATACCGAGAATTCCAGCGGCCTCGCTGCGTAGATGGTCATCAGCACCACCACCAGCGCGAGCGCGATGTTGAATGTGAAGAACATGTCCAGCGCGAGCGGCGGCAGCGGCAGCACGATCATCACCAGCAGTGCGATCAGCAGCAGCGGCGTGCCCAGCCCGTTGCGGATGAAGTCGCCGAGGTAGCGCAACACGGAAGTCATGTTCAAATCCTCTTGCCCGGCCGGCGGCGGGTCAGGTGTTCGGGAACATCGAATTCAGCCAGCTCAGGCACCGGGTCGCCCGGAGCGGCGGCGCGCAGCTGGTAGATCCACGCCAGCACGCGGGCGACCGCCAGGAACAGCTCTTCGGGGATCTCCTCGTCCAGCGGCGTGGTGTAGTACAGCGCCCGTGCCAGCGGCGGCGCCTCGAGCCGCGGCACGCCCGCCTCGGCCGCCGCCTCGCGGATGCGCAGCGCCGTCTCGTCGACGCCCTTGGCGACCACGCGCGGTGCCGACATTCCGGAGGACTCGTACTTCAGCGCCACAGAGAAGTGCGTCGGGTTGGACACCACCACGTCGGCGGCCGGCACGGCGGCCATCATGCGCCGCTGCGCCATCTCCATCTGGATGCGGCGGATGCGGCCTTTCACCTCCGGACGCCCGTCGGTCTCCTTCATCTCGTCGCGCACTTCCTGGCGCGTCATGCGCAGCTGCTTGCTGTGCGTCCACAGCTGGAACGGCACGTCGACCGCCGCGATCAGCAGCAGCACCGAGCCGAGCACCAGCAGCACCCAGCAGATGGTCCGCGCCAGGCCGGGAATCGCCGTGCGCAGGTCGTTATCGCCCGCGGTAAGCAAGTCGGGACCGATATGGCGCAGGACCAGGAAGCCGGCGCCGGTGACGACGATGAACTTGGCCAGCGTCTTGGCGAATTCCATCAGGCCGTTGGCCGAGAAAATGCGCTTCAGGCCCTTCAGCGGGTTGAGCTTGTCCAGCTTGGGCTTCATGGCCTCGGCGCTGAACACCAGCCCGCCCAGCATCGCGGGGCCGGCCAACGCAGCGATGAGCACCGCGACGAACACCGGGGCAAGCAACCAGAGCGCCGCCATGCCCGCCTCGCCGAGCACCGCCGGGAGCAAGGCCGTTTCGAAGGCCAGGTCCCGCGGCATCGTCAGGCCGGCGCGCATGGCGTCGATCATGCCGGTGCCGATGGGGCCGCCGAAAAGCAGCAGTGCCGCCGCGCCGGTCAGCACCACGGCCGTGGTGTTGAGCTCGCGCGAGCGCGGCGCCTGGCCTTTTTTCTTCGCGTCCTGGAGGCGCTTCGGCGTCGCTTGTTCTGTGCGTTCCTGGCTGGTGTCCTGCTCGCTCATCTCAGCCTCCCAGCCACCAGCCGATGACGCTGAAACCTTCGCCGAGCAACTCGCTGAAGCGCGCGCCCAGGGCCGCCACCGTCGCCCAGAGGACGAGGAACCCGAGCATCAGGGTCATGGGAAAACCCACGGCGAAAATGTTCAGCTGGGGCGCCGCACGGGTGACCACCCCCATCGCCACGTTGGCCAGCAACAAGGAGCCGACGGCCGGCAGGGCGATGAGCACAGCGTGGCCGAACATCACGCTGCCCCAGTCCGCCAGCGCAGCGAAGTCGGCGAAACGGATACCGCCGGCGAGCGGCAGTTCGCGGAAACTGAGCACCAGGAAATTCAGCAGCACCAGGTGGCCGTCCAGCGCGAGGAACAGCAGCGTCGACAACACCACGAAAAATTGGCCGACCACAGGCACCTGCACGCCGCTGTCCGGGTCCACCAGCGAGGCGAAGCCAAGCCCCATGCCCAGCGCCACCAGCTCCCCGGCGATCGCCAGCGCGGCGAACACCATTTGCAGCACGAAGCCGGCCACCGCGCCGATCACCAGTTCGCGCAGCATCGCCAGCACCATGCTGAAGCTCAGCAGCGAGATCTCCGGCGGCGGCGGCAGCAGCGGCTGGACCATCAGCGCAATCACCAGCGCCAGTCCTGCGCGCACCTGCATCGGCACCGAGCGCGCGCCGAACAGCGGCGCCGCCAGCAGCAGCGCCGCGATGCGCATGAAAGACAACGCCAAACCGGCGATCCAGGTGTCGAGTTGTGCGGCGGTGAACTCCATCCTCGCGCGGCCTCAGTGCAGCAGGCCGGGGATGGAGGTGATCAGTTCGCGCGAGTAGTCCACGATCACGCGCAGCATCCAGTGGCCGCCGAATGCCAGCACGGCGACCAGGCCGAGCAGCTTGGGGATGAAGGACAATGTCATCTCCTGGATCTGCGTCGCCGCCTGCACCATGCCGATGACGAGACCGAGCGCCAGGGCCACTGCGAGCATCGGCGCCGCCAGCATCACCGTCACGGCCAGTGCGCCGCGGCCAATCTCCATGACCAGCTCCGGGGACATCGTTCAGCCCGCCATGAAGCTGGCGGCGAGCGTGCCCATCACCAGCGACCAGCCGTCGACCAACACGAACAGCATGATCTTGAACGGCAGCGAAATGATCAGCGGCGAGAGCATCACCATGCCCATGGACATCAGCACCGCGGCGACCACCAGGTCGATGATCAGGAAGGGCAGCAGCAGCAGGAAACCGATCTGGAACGCCGTCTTCAGTTCGCTGGTGACGAACGCGGGCAGCAGCACCGAGAACGGCACGTCGGCCTCGGACTCGAAGCCGTCGTGGCCGCCGAGGCTGGCGAACAGCTCGAGGTCGGGCGCACGCACCTGCGACATCATGAACTCGCGCATCGGCCCGCCCGCCGCGGCGATGGCCGCCGGCGCGTCCAGGCTCTCTTCGAGGTAAGGCTTCGCGGCCTCCTCGTAAATGCGCTCCAGCACCGGCGCCATGATGAAAAAGCTCAGGAACAGGGCGAGGCCGATCAGCACCTGGTTGTTGGGCGTCTGCTGCGTGCCCATGCCCTGGCGCAGGATGGCCAGCACCACGATGATGCGCGTGAAGGATGTGGTCATGATGAGCGCCGCCGGCACCAGGCTCAGCAACGTCATCAGCAACAAGACCTGCAGCGTCACGGAGTACTGCTGCGTGCCGTCTTCCGCCGTCGCTACCGAGAGCAGCTCCAGCTCGTTGCCGGCCGCCGCGCTGCCCGGCCAGGCAGAAAGCAACAGGGGCAGCACCGGCAGCAGTCGCCACAAGGCCCGGCGCATCATGGCTTGCCGCTCCCCTTCATGCCGCCCAGGGCGGTGCGCAGTTGCGCCGCGAAACCGGGCGCCCCCGGGGCGCCCTCGACCGGAGCCACCGGCTCGTCCAGCACCAGCAGGGTCTGGATGCGGCCCGGCGCCGCGCCGAGCAGCAGCTGCCGCCCGCCCACTTCCACCAGCAACAGCCGTTCGCGCGCGCCGATCGAGGCGACCGACAGCACGCTGATTGCGCCGGGCAGCCGCCGTTGCATGCCGCCGTGGCGCCGCAGCAGGGCTGCGAGCCCGAAGATCAGGCCGACCACCAGCACCAGCACGCCAAGCACGCGGGCCGCCTGGGCCGCCCCATCCACGCCCGGCGCCGCGCCGCTTGCAGCGGCGAGAACCGGGGCGGGGCATACGGCGAACAGAAGCAATGAGAAGCGACGCATCATGCGGGACCTCAGCGCAACTTCCGCACGCGCTCGGCGGGGCTGATGACGTCGGTGAGGCGGATGCCGTATTTCTCGTTGATCACGACCACTTCGCCGTGGGCGATCAGCGTGCCGTTGACCAGCACGTCCATGGGCTCGCCGACCAGCCGCTCGAGCTCCACCACCGAGCCCTGGTTGAGCTGCAGCAGGTTGCGGATCGGCACCTTGGCGCGGCCGATCTCCATCGACAGCGTGACCGGGATGTCGAGCACCACCTCCAGGTTGACGTCCTCGTTGCCCGGGCCACCCGAGGCCTCCAGGGCGGCCGGGGTGACGGGCTGGCCGGCGCCGTTGCCCGGCGGCTTGTGGCCGTTGCCCGCCTGGCGTCCGGCATTGGCCGTGACGGCCTGCTCGGCGACGGCCTGCTCGGCCATGGCGGCCGCCCAGTCGTCCATCGCCGCGGAATTCTGCTCGCTCATGTTCTCTGCTCCTTGCGGATGTCCTGCTTGATGTCATTGGTCACCGGATCGCGGCGTGCGCGCTCCAGCACCTGGATGGCGTGCCGGCCCTGGTGATGGCCGAAACGCCCGTGGAAAATGGGGATCTGCTCGGCGCACAAGGTCACGCGCTCCGGCATCTCGATGGGCAGCACGTCGCCCGGCTTGAGCCTGAGCAACTCGCCGACGCTGAGTTCGACCTCGACCAGCTTGCTGCTTACCTCGACCGTGGCCAGGCGCACTTCTTCCCGCAGCGCCTTGAGCCAGCGCCCGTCGCCGTCCGAGCGGTCGCTCTGCATGCCGGCGTCGAGCAGGTCGCGGATCGGCTCGACCATCGAGTAAGGCAGCGTCACGTGGAGGTCGCCGCCGCCGCCCTCGAGCTCCAGCCGGAAACTGCAGATCACCACCACTTCGCTCGGGCTGACGATATTGGCGAACTGGGGGTTGACCTCGGCGTTGATGAATTCGAACTCGACCGGCAGCACCGGCGACCAGGCCTCGCCGAGGTCGTGAAAGGCCTGGTCGAGCACCATGCGCACCACGCGGCCTTCGGTCAGCGTGAACTCGCGGCCCTCGACCTTGGAGTGGAAGCGCCCGCCGCCGCCGAAGAAATGATCCACCAAGGTGAATACCAGGCGCGCATCGATCACGAACAGCGCGGTGCCGCGCAGCGGCCGCATGCGCACAAGGTTGAGGCTGGTGGGCACCGGCAGGGTGTGCACGTATTCGCCGAACTTTTGCAGCCGCACGCCGCTCACCGAGATCTCGGCGGAGCGCCGCAGCAGGTTGAACAGGCTGATGCGCAGGTGGCGCGCGAAGCGCTCGTTGATCATTTCCAGCGTCGGCATCCGGCCGCGCACGATGCGATCCTGGCTCGACAGGTCCACCGCGCGCGCGACACCGTCGTGCGCGCGCAGCTCCTGGTCGGTGTCCACGCTGCCGTCGTCCACCCCGTGCAACAGGGCGTCGATCTCGTCTTGGGAGAGAAGGTCTTGGCCGCTCATGTCATTGCATCACGAAGGTGGAGAAATAGACGTCGGCCACCAGCGGGCGCCCGGCCAGCTGCTGCAGTTCCGCCTGCACGGTCTTGAGCGCCTCCTGGCGCAGCGCTTCCTTGCCGGCACGGGTCAGCAGCGCCTCGTAATCGCGCTCGCTGAACAGCGCAATCAGCGCGTGGCGCAGCGCCGGCTCGTGGCGACGCGCGAGATCGAGGTCTTTCTTGTTGCCCGCCATCAGGTCCACGGACACCTGGAGATAGCGCAGCTGGCCACCGGCGGCGAAATTCACCACCAGCGGTGGCTCCAGCGCGAGGTATTCCGCGCTCCCGGCATCGACGATCGCAGGCCGGCCCGGCTCGACGGCCGGCGCGGCGGATGCGCTGCCGGCCTCGGGACCGGCCTCGGGGGCGGCGGCGAAGAACCGGCTCCAGCCAAGCCAGCCGCCAGCGCCGAGGAGCGCAACGACGACGAGCAGCCAGGGCCAGCGCCGGCGCGGCGCAGGGGCTTCCGCTGCAACGGCGCCCTCCTCGTTCTCCATCTCGTCCTGGACGACTTGGTCCGCTTCATTCATTGGCCGGTCTCCATGCGCGCACGCGTTTGTTTACAGCGTGACTTGAGCAAGAGCCGTGCCAGCTTCTTCGAGGCTATAAAAAACAGGGGGTTAGAGAGGCCCGCCGCGGGCGCGTCAGCTTCTTGACGCGGCCCGGAGCGGGCATGGCGGAGGCCGCCTCAGACGAAGGTGTCGACCAGGCCGCGCCCGCCGGCCGCCAGCGGCTGCGCCAGGAAGGATTCCTCGCCATCCTCGACCAGCTGCGCTGGATCGCCGTCGCCGGCGGTGGTCATTTCTTCCTCGGTACTGTCATCAGCGCCGTGTCGATCGACATCGAATCCGGACAGGGAAAAACCCTCCGCCTCCAGGGCCTCGCGCAGGCGTGGCGCGGCCTGCTCCAGCGCGTCGCGCGCCCCCGCCGTGGCGGCGTTGAACGACAGGCGCAGCCCGTCTTCTTCCAGGCGCACCCGCACCTCGACCGCGCCCAGGTCGGGCGGATTGAGCCGCAGTTCGGCGGTCTGCACCTTGCCGCGCACCATCCACAGGACACGCTGGCCAAGCGCCTCGGCCCAGTCGGGCCCGCCGGCCGGCACGGAGACCGACACGGTCGGCATGCCTCCTGCTGCGACTGAGGACGACGCCGGGGCCGTTCCCCCCGGTCCCAGCATGCTCAACGCGGCTTCGGCAGCGCGCGCTGCGCTTGCCTCGACCTGCGCCCGGCCCGCGCCAGCTGCGTCCGCGGCCGCCTCCGCGACGCCCAGGGCCTGCATCAGCGTGGCCGCGGAAGCCGCGGGCGCACGATCTCCGGGCGCCGCCACGGCCATGCCGGGCGCCACGCCGTGCAGCACCTGCAATATGCCGAGCAGCCGAGACAGCGAACCGCTGCCGTCTGGCGCGGTGCGCGTATCCGTGGCGGCGGTGGCCCGCAGGATTTCCGCCAGCTCCGGGGCGCGCGCCGCCAGCGCAATAGAAGCGGGCGCGGCAACCGGCTCCGGTGCTGTCAGCAGTCGCTGCAACGGTACCTCGAGCGCCTCGGGCAGGGCCTGCTGGGCAGCCTGCGTGCCGGTTGGTGCAAGCAATGCTGGGGCCGTGTCCTCGCCGGGTTCAGGGGTGGCGCCAGCACTGGCGGGATCTTCGGGACCGGCCGGGTCGCCCGGCCCACCCTCCGCTGCCGCCGGGCCGGCGAGCAGGCGCGCGAACACTGCGCCGCCCTGTGCCGGCTGCTCCGGACGCGCGCTGCGGCCAGGCCGTGCTTGCTGCGGCTCCACCTCCATGCCGGGCGACAGGGTGGGGGTACTCATGATCGCACTCCTGCGGCACGCCGTGCGGCGCACTCGTCCTGCTCACGTTGTTCACTGCGCTGGGCTGCGCGTTCCTCTTCGGCGCGAAACCGCGTCACGACCTTCTCCAGCGCCTCGCGGTCCATGCGCAAGGCCAGCCACTGGGCGCGCGCCGCCTCGAGCCGGCCGCGCGCGTGTTCCACCAGCACGCGCTGGCGATTCACCGCCTCGCTCAGCTGGCCCAGGAACAGCCGGCCGTCGCGCAGCAACGCGGTGCCGCCGCATGCACCCTGGGCGACGGCGTCGGCATACTCCTGCCACCAGGCGCGGAGCTCGGCCAGCTTGCTCTCTTCCGCCGACATCGCCTCCTGCGCCTTGCCGAATTCCTGCACCGCGGCCTGCTCCCTGCGGTCGGCCACGCGCACCATCGGCTCCAGCCGGCGGCTCCTCAATTCACCTTGCATAGCGTCAGTCTCCCTCGCCCTTCGGGGCCACGACTTCCTTTAGCGATCCCAGGCTCTGCCCCAGGGGCACCGCCTCGTGCATGTCCTGCCGGAGCCAACCCTCGAGCCGCGGCTGGAACGCCACGGCTTCATCCACAACGGGGTCTGACCCCGTTTTGTAGGCGCCGACGCTGAGCAGGTCGCGGTGCTGCGACCAGGTGGCGTACAAGCGGCGGAAGCGCAGCGCGGCCTGGCGATGCTCCGGTTCACAGATGTCATTCATGGCGCGGCTGATCGAGGCCTCGATGTCGATGGCCGGATAGCGCCCGCCCTCGGCGACGCGCCGGGACAGCACCACGTGACCGTCGAGCACGGCGCGCGCGGCGTCCGCGATCGGGTCGTTGGTGTCGTCGCCCTCGGCCAGCACCGTGTAGAACGCAGTGATGGAACCCGCGCCCGGTTCGCCGTTGCCGGCGCGCTCCACCAGCTGGGGCAGGCGCGCGAACACCGAAGGGGTGTAGCCCTTGGTGGCCGGCGGCTCGCCGATGGCCAGCCCGATCTCGCGCTGGGCCTGGGCGAAGCGCGTCAGGGAGTCCATCAGCAACAGCACGTTGAGCCCGCGATCGCGGAAATACTCGGCGATGGTGGTGGCGAGCATGGCGCCGTGCAGGCGCATCAGCGGCGGATGGTCCGCCGGCGTGGCGACCACGACGGCGCGCTGCATGCCCTCCGGGCCGAGCGTGCGCTGCACGAACTCGTTCACTTCGCGGCCGCGCTCGCCGATGAGCCCGACCACGGTGACGTCTGCCGCCGTGTAGCGCGTCATCATGCCCAGCAGGACGCTCTTGCCCACGCCGCTGCCGGCAAAAAGCCCCATGCGCTGGCCGCGCGCCACCGTCAGCAGGCCGTTGATGGCGCGCACGCCGACGTCGAGCGGCTCCTCGAGCGGCGCACGCGACAAGGGGTTGATGGCGCGGCCGCGCAACGGCATGCGCGCCTCGCAATCCAGCGGGCCGCGTCCGTCCAACGGCTGGCCCGCCCCATCGACGACGCGGCCCAGCATCGCCTCGCCCACCGGCGCGTCGTGCGCACCGGCCAGGGGCCGCACGCGCGCCCCGGGCGTGAGACCATGAATATCGCCCTCGGGCATGAGGAACATCCGCTCCCCGGCGAAACCGACCACCTCGGCCTCGGTGCGCGCCCCGCCGGCGCTGATCACGCAGCAGCGGCCGCCCACGGGCGCCTCGCAGCCGACCGCCTCGAGAGTCAGGCCCACCATGCGCACCAGCCGGCCCTCGGCCACCATCGGCTCGTCCGTCGACACGCGACGGCGCCGCCGCTGCAGCCGGGCGCACAACGCAGCGTTGCGCGCGGGCGGCAGCAAGCGTGTCGCCGCGCCGTTCACGACCCCGACTCCGCAACCTGACGCTCGCTGCCGAGCACCCGTTCACACACCCGCGCGAGGCGGGTCTCCAGGCTGGCGTCTATGTTGGACACCTCGGTTCCGATGCGCGCGCCGCCCCGCGTCAGCGTAGGGTCGGCGATGATGCGGCAGGCCGGGGAAGCCTCGCTGGCGCCGAACACCTGCTCGACCAGCCGGGCATCCTCGGGATGCAGGTGCACCCGCACCTGCCGCTCGCCCACGGGCAGGGAAGCGATACCTTCCCGCACCACGGCCACGATCTCGCCGGGATTCGCCTTGAGCTCGCGCCGCACCAGCCGGCGCGTGGCGGCCAATACCAGCTCCACGAGCTCCTGCTCGACTTCTGCGTCAAGCTGTTCCAGGGGCTGGGCCAGGCCGGCGAATATTTTCTCCAGCGCGGCGCCGCGCTGCGCGATCTCCGCCTTGCCCGCCTCGAGCCCGGCCGCAAACCCGGCTTGGTAGCCGCTCTCGCGTGCCTCGCGCTCGATGGATTCGAGGTGGCCGGCCGTCAGCATGCCGTCGCGACGCGCTGGCATGGGGGTTCCGACCGAGGGCATTGCCCAGGGTTGGGCGCCCTCGCCCGACACGATGCGTGTCGCCGGAACGCCGCCCGGCTCCGCCGCCGCGGAAGGCCCTGCCGACGGTGCGTGGGCCTCAGACATACTGTTCGCCGCCACGGCCGCCGAGGGCGATCTCGCCGCTCTCCGCCATCTTGCGCGCCACGGCGAGGATCTCCTTTTGCGCCGCCTCGACGTCGCTCAGCCGCACCGGGCCCTTGGCCTCGAGGTCGTCGCGCATCATCTCGGCAGCGCGCTTGGACATGTTGCGGAAGATCTTCTCTCGCACCGGCGCGCTGGCGCCCTTCAGCGCCAGGATCAGCTTGTCGCCCTGCAGGTCGCGCAGCAGCGCCTGCACGCCGCGGTCGTCGACGTCCACCAGGTTCTCGAAAGTGAACATGAGCTCCTGGATGCGGCCGCCGAGGTCGGCGTCGGAGCCGCGAATCTGCTCCAGCACCTTCATCTCGGTGGAGGAGTCGAGGAAGTTCATGATGTCTGCTGCGCTCTTCAGGCCGCCCATCACGGAGGACTTGTGGCTGCTGTTGAGGGCGAACTGTTTTTCCAGGATCTGGTCCAGCTCCTGCAACGCGCTCGGCTGGATGCTGTCCAGCGTGGCGATGCGCATGACGATCTCGGGGTGCAGCCGGTCAGGCAGGTGCGCCAGCACGTCCGCGGCCTGGTCCGGGTCGAGGAACGACAGCACGATGGAAATGATCTGCGGATGCTCGAGCCGGATCATCTCCGCCACGGCGCGCGGGTCCATCCACTTCAGCGCCTCGAGCCCCTTCGAACTGCGCCCGGTGAGGATGCGATCGATCAGGCTGCCGGCCTTGTCCTCGCCGAGCGCCGAGATGAGCACGTTGCGCACGTATTCGTCGCTGCCGACGCCGAGCGCGGTCTGCTCCTGCACCGTCTGCACGAAGTCGTCCAGCACCCGGTTCATGTCCTGGCGCGAGATGCTGTTTAGAGCCGCCATGGCGGCGCCCACGCGTTGCACTTCCTTCGGGCCCATGTGCTTGAGCACCCCGGCCGCATAGTCCTCGCCGAGGCTCATCAGGAGCACGGCGGCGCGGTCGGTGCCCGTCATCGGCAGCGAATCACTGGTTGCCATCGGTTGCCACCCATTGCCTTACGACCTGTGCCACCCGCTTCGGGTCTTCACGCGACATGTCCTGCGCCACCTTGAGCGAGTCCTGCGAATTGGTGGGGCGTGCCGGCGCCGATGCGACGGCCCCCGGCAGGGCGCCCGCACTTGCGGCGGCCGGCAATGCCGGCGCCCCGGCCGCGGCGGGCAACGCCGCCGCCGGGCGCGGGCCCTGCTGCGAGAGATTCTTCAGCATCGGCCGCAGCACCAGCGGCAGGGCGATCAGCGCCAGGACGGCCAGCAATACCTGCTTCGCCAGGTCGGCGACCCACGGCTCGCGCCACAGCTCCGGCTGCGCCACGGCCTCGTACTCCGCGCCCGGCATGAAGGACGCGCTGACCACGTTGACGCTGTCGCCACGCTCGGCGTCGAAGCCGACCGCCTCGCGCACCAGCCCGGAGATGTGCGCCAGCTCCTCTTCGGACAACGGCGCAGAGCCAGTGCCCTCTTCGCCGGCAACCGGGCGGTGGTCCACCACCACGGCCACCGACAGGCGGCGCAGGCTCGCCGGCGCCTGGCGCACGTGGCTGACGGTGCGATCGACCTCGTAGTTGCGCGTGCTGCGGCGGCTGGTGCTCTGCGGGCCCGGCGAGACGCCGGTCTCGGCAGCCACCCCGCCCTCCGGGAGGTTCGCGCCGGGCACGGCAATGCCGGCCGGCGGCGGCTGGTTGCTGAGCGCGCCGGGGACGCCGGCGGGCATGTCCGCAGCGCCGTTCATGTCTTCGGAAAGTTGCTCGCTGCGCAGCACCTGGCCCTCGGGATCCCAGGTCTCGTGCGTGCTCTCGACCATGGTGAAATCGACGTCCGCCGCCACTTGGGCGCGGAACCCGTCGACGCCGAGCATCGGGCTCAAGAGCTGGCCGATGCGCCGCACATAACTGTCTTCGAGGCGTTGCACGTAGTCGAGATCGCGACCGCTGAGGCCCTCGTGACCTCCCGGCGCGGTGAGCAGGCGACCCTGCTGGTCCACCACGGTGACGGCCTCCGGCTCGAGCTCGGGCACGCTGGAGGCGACCAGGTGCACGATGCCGGCCACCTGCGCGTCGTCCAGCCGTCGTCCCGGGTGCAGGTTCACCAGCACCGAGGCGGTGGGCGGAGCGCGGTCGCGCAGGAACACGCTGGGACGCGGCAGGGCGAGGTGAACCCGGGCACCCTCGACGCCGCGCAAGGTCATGATCGAACGCGCCAGCTCGCTTTCCAGCGCATGGTGATAGCGGGCGTTCTCGACCATGCGACTGGTGCCGAAACCGGAGTCGTTGCCGAGGGCCTCGAAGCCGCTGCTGCTGGCGCGCGGCAGGCCGTCGGTGGCCAGGCGGATGCGGGCCTCATGCAGTTTCGCGGCCGCCACCAGGAGCTGGCCGCTGCCGCTGTCGAGCCGGTACTCGAAGCCGTTGCGGCTGAGCGCGTCCATGGCCTCCGCGGTGTCGCGCTCGGTCAAGCCGGTGAGGACCGGCACCATCGTGGGGCGGCTGGCCCAGGTCCAGGCGACACCGAGCACCGCGACGCCCAGCGCGAGGCCGAGCAACAATCCGACCTGGCGTTGCGCCGGGAGACGCATGAAGCCGTCCAGCGGCGCCCCGGCGGGACGCGTGATTGCCTTGCTCATGCCTGTTCAAGCTCCATTTCTTCAATCCTTCCCATTACGTTGCAGGTCCGGGCGTCGCCCATGAGGGCCGTGCCTCAGACCTGCATGTTCATGATGTCCTGGTAGGCCTGCAGCAGGCGGTTGCGCACCTGCACCGTGGCCTCGAACGCGAGGCTCGATTTCTGCATCGAGACCATCACCTGCGGCAGGCTGACGCCGGGGTCGTTGCGCTGGAACGCCTCCGCCAGCTGCGAAGCCTCGGCCTGTTGCTTGCTGACGGCGTTCACCGACTGCTGCAACAAGGCACCGAATCCCGTGCCGGCAGGTCCCTCGGCCTGCGGCGCCGGGGTCGGGCTGCGCGCCGCCAGGGCACGCATCTGGTGGATCACCTGCTGGATCTGCATGTCGCTCATGTGTCGCTCTCCCTAGTTCCCGCATCCGCTCGCGCGGGGGATCGCCAGGCCGAAATCACGCATCCGCGCCAGCTTGTAGCGCAATGTCCTGGGGCTGATGCCGAGACGCTCGGCGGCCTGCTTGCGGCTGCCCCGGGCGGCGTGCAGGGTGTCGAGGATCATGCGCTCCTCGTGACTGCGCACCGTGGCGCCGAGGCCGGCATGGCCTGCCTCGGCCCTGCTCGTGGCTTCCGGCCGGGCGGCGGTCCCGGGCGATGCCGGGCGCGCGCCGGCCGGGCAGGCGTCGAACTGGATCGCGCCGGACTCGATGACGCCGCCGCCGCTGAGCACCAGGGCGCGCTGCATCACGTTCTCGAGCTCCCGGACGTTGCCCGGCCAGTCGTGCGCACGCAGCTGCGCGGCAGCCGCGGCGGTCAGGCCCGGCTGGCGACCGGGCGCGTGCCGGGCCAGCAGGTGCTGCGCCAGCGGGAGCACGTCGCCCCTGCGCTCGCGCAACGGCGGCACGTGCAACGGGAATACGTTCAGGCGGTAGTACAGGTCCTCGCGCAACACGCCCGCGCGCACCGCAACCGCCAGCTCACGGTTCGAAGTGGCGATGACGCGCACGTCGAAGCGGACCGAACGGCGCCCGCCGAGCCGCTCGACCTCCTGCTCCTGCAGGACCCGCAGCAGCTTGGCCTGCAGGCCCAGGTCCATTTCCGTCACCTCGTCCAGCAGCAGGGTGCCGCCGTCGGCCTGTTCGAACTTGCCGGGGCAGGCGCTGAGCGCGCCGGTGAACGCGCCGCGCTCGTAGCCGAACAGGATCGCCTCCAGCATGGTCTCGGGGATGGCCGCGCAATTCAGGGCGACGAACGGGCCTCCCGCACGGTCCGAAGCCTGGTGCACGAAGCGCGCGTAGACTTCCTTGCCGGTCCCTGACTCGCCGGTGAGCATCACGCCGGCACCGGACGCGGCAACACGCTCCGCCAGCGCCAGCAGGCGCTCGCTGGCCGGATCCACGGCCACCGGCCGCAGGCTCCCGGCCGGGTCACTCGAGTTTCGCATCGATGCCTGCATGTTGCTTCTCCACTCCCGCGGAAACGGCCGCACGACCGCCGGGAATGGATTAGCAAGTTCCGTGCCTAACCAGGCGCGGTTCTTTATTTTCAGTAAGTTGGAGGGTGCGACGGCGGGGCCGAAGCCGGCGCGTCAAGAATCCGGCATGAACTCGCGCCGGTCGATGTCGAACTTGCGCAGCTTCTCGACCAGGGTCGTGCGGCGCATGCCGAGCGCCTTCGCGGCATCGACCACGGTGCCGGCGCTGTCGGCCAGCGCGCGCCGGATGATCTGTTCCTCGATATTCTCGAGATGGTCTTTCAGGCTCTCGCCCCGCCCGAGGCTGAACCCGTTCATGGCCGCCGGCGCCCGGGCCCCGGTGTGAACCGCCCCCGCCAGGTCCCCTTCCGGGTCCTCCCGCTCCGGCTCCCGCGAAATCGGCGCTGGCGCCATGTCGCGCAACACCTCTTCCGGGCCGTCGTCCGGGTCGGCGAGGGCGCCGATATGGGGCGGGAGGTCCCGCACAGTCACAGACCCCGACGGGTTCAGGATCAGCATGCGCTCGATCATGTTGGCCAGCTCGCGCACGTTGCCCGGCCAGTCGTAGCGCGCCATGGCGGCCAGCGCGCGGGTGGTGAAACTGACGGTGCCGCGTCCCTCTGCCGCAAGCCTGGAGACCAGCTCGACGGTGAGCAGCGGGAGGTCTTCGCAGCGCGCCCGCAGCGGCGGCATTTCCACCGGGAAGACGTTGATGCGGTAGTAAAGGTCGCCGCGGAACTCGTTCGCGGTAACCATTTTTTCGAGGTCCCGGTGGGTGGCGCAGACGATACGGACGTTAGCCCGTTGCGACTTGCCGCTGCCGAGCCGCTCGAACTGGCGTTCCTGCAGGACGCGTAGCAACTTCACCTGCATGGCCAGCGACATGTCGCCGATCTCGTCGAGGAAGAGCGTACCGCCCTCGGCCAACTCGAAGCGTCCCTTGCGCGCGGCCAAGGCGCCCGTGAAGGCGCCTTTCTCGTGACCAAACAGCTCACTCTCCAGCAAGTCGGGGGGGATCGCGCCGCAATTCACGGCGACGAACGGCCCGGCGCGGCGCTGGGAATGGTAATGGATATGGCGCGCAACCACTTCTTTGCCGGTGCCGGTCTCGCCCAGGATCAGCACCGTCGAGTCGCTCGGCGCGACACGCGCGATCATGTCGCGAATACGCTGTATGGGGGCGCTCTGGCCGACGAGTGAGCGGAACAACTCGGGATTGCGCTCCGGCGGCCGCCACGCCAGGATGCGCTCGAGCAGTGGAACGAGGTGGACATGGCGCAGGGGGCGCTCGATACGCCCCAGCAGGCGCGCATGCAGTCGCTCGTAGCTGCCGGCAATCGACAACTCGGTATCGATCGCGACGACGGGAGGCCCGCGCTCGAGTTCATCCAGCGCCTTCAGGATACGACTCGTGACGGCCGAGCCGCACAGCATCAGGGCGGAGAAACGCTGGTCGTCCGAGAGGCGCGCTGCCACGGCGTCTGCCGGCAGGATCTCGCTACGGAGCCCGAGGAACGCCAATACGCCGGCGACCTCCTTGCTGACCTGCGGGTCGGAAGCAATGATTCCGGCGGGTGGCAGGTCCGCGAGGGACAGGCCGCCGTAGTCCTTGGAACGGGACGGTTCCATTATCTCTATCTGCGTTGTCCGCCAGGTATTTCGGTGTGGTCTGGCGCGCCTCGCCCCTCCCCGAGCGACCCCACGGCGCACGTTTATCCTAACCGGGGACGATGCATGATATTGAACGCGTGTCGCAATTCCCACACGCAGTTCTACCGACTGTGGCAAACCCCTAGGCGATATTGGGGCGCTGGCGGGCGATGGTGCGGCGATGTCGCCGGAACACGAGTTGTTGCAACTGCTCCCGCACGCGCGGGCCGATGCGCCGGAATTCCACCACCATGGCGTCGCTCCCGGGACTGAGGTTGGGCCGCACGACACCGGCCAGCCGGACCGGCCGCGGCACGATGGTGCTCAGGTACAGGTCGATCTCGACCGCGGTGCCGGGGTCGACCGGCGCATCGGTTTCCAGCGCCACGCCGTCGCCGCTGAGCGTCACGCGCGCAAGATCGGGCCCGGCGCCGTCGGGCATCAGCACTTCCGACAGCATCGCCAGCACCAGGTCGAATTTCGCTTCGAGGTGCTCGAGCTGTCCTGCCAGCGGCGCCGGATCCTCGGCGCGGCGGCCCGGACCGTGCTCGATGAACGCCAGCGCGCTCAGGAGCGCGAAATTGCGCTCCTCGCGACGATCGAGGTGCTCGCGCTCGGGCAAGGCGTCAAGCGGGCGCCATTCCAGCGGCACCCGGCCGCTCCAGCTCAGCCGGCCCTCCAGCGGGCCGCCCAGC
The DNA here is from genome assembly GCF_011089885.1 of Thioalkalivibrio sp. XN279. Classification (NCBI taxonomy): domain Bacteria; kingdom Pseudomonadati; phylum Pseudomonadota; class Gammaproteobacteria; order Chromatiales; family Ectothiorhodospiraceae; genus Thioalkalivibrio; species Thioalkalivibrio sp. XN279. The sequence continues at coordinate 22,230 of NZ_JAANBD010000001.1, forward strand.
TCGGCGTTCACGCACCGCCCTCTGTGCCGTAGGCGTGGGCGGCCTGCTTGCCATGGCGCAGGGACTTGAGCTCCGCGGCCACGGCACCGCGGCACGCCTCCGCCATCCCGACCACGCGACGATAAACCGCGGCGACCTGCTCCAGCGCTTCCGCCTGCGCGAGGTCCATGGGGACGTCGGGCGGCAGGTCCAGCAGCGCCTCCAGCAGGGACCGGCAATAGGCTTCCAGGGCCAGCGCCTCGTCCCAGGCGTCGGCTGCCGCGGCGGCATCCAGCGCACCCACCGCGGCCAACAGTTCCTGTACCGAGGCGTTGGCCGCCGTGTTCACGCCACCGGCTCCGCGCCCGCGACGGCATCCGCCACGATGCGGTCCCAGGCGGCCTTGATCTCGCGCAGCAGGCCGGACACCTCGTCCAGGATGCGCGGGTCATTGCGCATGTTGGCCTCGGCCAGGCGCCGGCTCATGTAGTCGTACAGCGCGTCGAGATTGCCGGCCAGGTCGCCGCCCCGGTCGTGGTCCAGCACCGCGCGCAGCCCCTCGACGATGCCGATGGCCTTGCCGATGCGCTCTCCCTTGAGCGCAACCTGCCCGTTCTCCATCGCGCCGCGCGCGGTGCTGATGCGATCCAGCGCGCCCTCCAGCATCAGCTGCACGAGCCGCTCCGGCGCCGCGCCCTCGACCTGCGCGCGTGCGCCGACCTGCTCGTACTCTTTCATGGCGCTGCGGAAATTGTTGGCGTTCATGTTGCTCCGGGCCTGTGCGGCCCCAAGTGATGTCCTGTTAGCCTTGCTTGCCGATGTTGGCCAGCTGCGCGGTCAGGTAGCTGCTGGTGCTGTTCATTTGCGCGACCATCTGGTCGAGCGCTGAAAACTGTTTGACGAGGCGCGCTTCGTAACTTTCCATGCGACGCGCCAAAGTCTCGTACTGCGTTTCAATCGCCTTCAGCGAGGCCTTCATGCCCTCGGTGCGGTTGTCCAGCAGTCCCTCGGCATCGCTGTAGCGCCGTACTTCCTCTCCCAGTCCGTCTGCAAACCCACGCAGCGACGCCAGCGCGCCGGCGGGATCCTCGGCCAGACGGGCCGCGAAGTCTTCTGCGTCGAGGCTGAGTTTGCCCTGGACGTCGGAACGGAGACCCATCTCCACCGCATTCCAGGCCGCACCGGTTTCGCGACCCAACGCCGCCGGCAATGCGCCGCGTATCGAGCGCAGGGTGGCGTCGCCGGTCAGGGTCGAGCCCTGTTGGGTTTCCGCGTTGTAACCCGACAGCTTCGCCGTCAAGTCGATCACTGCATTGTAGGCGCTGACGAACGCATCGACCGCCTTGCGGGTGCTCTGGTCATCGCGCCCCACGGTCACGGTGACCGTGCTGTTCTCCTCGGTCTCACCCTTCAGGGTCAGAGTGACACCGGGCAAAACTTCTTCAATCGTGTTCGAAGCACTGGTGAGAGCCAGCCCCGATACGCTGAAGTACGCATCGGCCGGGGGCGTCACCTGCGTCATCGCAGCCGAACCCAGTCGGGCATCCATGCCGGTGCCTGGCGTGACCGTGATCGTGTTCGCGAGTCCAGTCTCGTCCGCTGTGAGTAAGAGACGATACTCCTCGCCATCCTTAATGAGCGTGGCGCTGACACCGGCCTCAGCTTCGTTGATCGCGTCCCGCACGTCCCGCAGACTGTCCGCTCCCTCCGCGAGGGTGATGGTCACCGGATCAGTGCCGCCGACTGACATTGACAGTTGGCCCGCGCCAAGCGAGGCATCCGCGTCCGCAAACCCATCGCTGGCCAGCGACTGCGCGGCAGCGAGGCTGGTCACCTTGATCGAGTAGCTTCCCAGGTCCGCCGTTTCGGTCGCCGTGGCCGTGACCAACTTGGTGTCAGACACCTGGACAGAGCGGGCTTCGCCCAGGTCCGAGAGCTTCTTCAGCGCCCCATCGAGCTTGGCCAGGCCGCTCTTGAGCTGCCCGTACGCGGAAATTTGTGCGTTGAGACTGGAGGCGCTGCGGCTGAGCCGACCTTCGGCGGGCGCCCGCTCGGCAGACACCAGGCGCTGGACCAGCGACTGGAGGTCCAACCCCGAACCGACCCCAAGTGAAGCGATGCCAGCCATACCGAAGTTCTCCTGGAAAACCGCCCGGCGAGACCGGGCGGGGTGGCGGCCGGCCGGGCCTGAGCCCGGACCGGCCGCCTGGTCCCTTTCACCCCGAGGGGATCAGGGCCCGGTTGCGTGCCGACTCCTAGCGGAGCAGGGAGAGCACGCTCTGCGGTGCCGCATTCGCCTGCGACAGCACCGAGATACCGGCCTGCTGCAGGATCTGCGCCCGGGTGAGGGCAGCCGTCTCGGCGGCGAAGTCGGCGTCCAGGATGCGCGAGCGCGAGGACGTCAGGTTCTCGGACACCGTCGACAGGTTGGCGATCACAGACTCGAAGCGGTTCTGCACGGCACCGAGCGAGGCGCGGGAGCCGTTCACGCTGTTCAACGCACCGTCAACAACGCGCAGAACGACGTCGGCCTGGGCCGCGGTAGTAACATTGATCTTGCTGTAGGCCGTATCGGATCCGGCAGCCGCTCCATCGGTCAGGCCAGCCTTAGCGGAATCATCACCCGCAATCGTGTAAGCACCCGTAGACGAGAGCGAAACCCCGCCTCGGGTAATGGCATCGGAAAAACCAGACGCGGCGCTTGTGCTACCACCAATCTCCACGTTGCTGCCGTCGCTCGACGTCACAGTTACGGACGTGGCATCGGCGGTCGCAGTAATGTTAGTAACGCCCGCGTTCCTAAGCGCCGTGTTGATGGCGTCCCTCAGGTTGCCAGCACCGACAGCCACGTCGCCGGTGATGGCGGTCTCCGCTACTGCGATGCCGTTAACGGTCATGTTCGTGACCGTCCCGTCTTGTACGACTGTACCGCTCACCGAAGCGCTCGTCGCCGTCGCAGCGATTCCGGCACCTGACGCGTTGATGTTGTTTGCCAATTCAACCGCGCTACTTGCACCCGACACGGCAAAGTTGCTGCCATTCACAGTGAACGACAGGTCAGTGTCACTGGTCGTACCGGTCATCGCTCCTCCGGTAGACGTGTAGTCGCGCAGGGTGCCGCCGTTGAGGCCCAGATCCTGCGCGGTCGCCGACGAAATCGACGAGACGCTGATTGTCTGGCCCTGGTTGGCGCCGACCTGGAAGACCTGCTGCTTGAAGCTGCCATCGAGAAGCTTCAGTCCGTTGAACTCGGTCTGGCTGGCGACGCGCTGGATTTCACCGAGACGCTGCTGGACTTCGGCGTCCAGGGCGGCGCGGTCGGAGGCGCTGTTGGTCGCATTGCGCGACTGCACAGCCAGTTCGCGGATACGCTGCAGGTTGTTGGAAACCTCGGCCAGCGCGCCTTCGGCGGTCTGGGCAAGGGAAATGCCGTCGTTGGCATTGCGGACGGCCTGGTTGAGGCCGCGAATCTGCGTCGAGAACCGCTCGGAAATCGCGAGCCCCGCCGCGTCGTCCTTGGCGCTGTTGATGCGCAGACCCGAGGACAGGCGCTGCAGGGAAGTCTGCAGGGCGCTGCTCGTGCTGTTGAGGTTACGCTGCGCGTTCAGCGACAGGATATTGGTGTTGATGACCTGTGCCACGTTAGTACTCCTTAAGAAAGAAAAATGACTCTTCAGCTTCAGTCGGCCGCCGCCTGGGCGGGGCTTCCGGGCGGCGTGACTGCGCCGCGTCAGGGGTGTTATCGGCTCGCGCTGGCGGGACTTGAGCGTTTTTTGAGCTAACGCATGTAGTCGAACAGCGAGAAGCGCGCGAGCATCGAATAGGATTGCTGCGCGGCCTGCAGGCCCACCATGCGCAGGTTGAAGCGCGAGATGGCCTCGGCGTAGTCGAGGTCCTCGATCTCGGAGAGCGTCTCCTGCAACGCGAGGGTCTCGATGCCGCGCATCTCGGCCTGGCCGTCGATGGCGTTCAGCCTCGAGCCCACCGTCGAACGTATGGAAGAGACCTGCTCGCCCGCCTGGTCGAGGTCGGCCAGCGTGCGGCCGATGGCGCCGTTGAGCTGCGCGCGCTCTGCCGGTGTCGTGGCGCCGCTCTCGAGCGCGGTCGCCAGGTCGGCGTAGATGCCGAACATGTCGCGCCCGCCCGCGGGACGCAGCTCGAAGGTGTCACCCGCAGCGGGCGTGCCGTCCAGCCGGATCGCCAGCCCGTCTACAACCAGCGTCTCGCCGGGCGCATGCGTCCCGGTGGCGGCCACCGAGCCGTCGGCATCGACCGCCTCCCAGGTCCCGGGCGCGGTGAAGCGCAGCGTGCGCGTCCCGCCGTCCCAGGCGCCCTCTGTGCGCACGGTCGTTTCCTGCACCACGCCGCTGCCGGTGTTGGCCGCGGCCTCGGTGACCACGAAGCGGCCGTTGCCCTCGGGGATGTTCATGAACACGGCGTCGCCAGCGTCGCCGAGTCGCACACGGCGCTCCTCGCTGATGGCGATCTCGCGCGCCTGGTCGCTGCCGGAGTAGCTCACGCCGCCGGCGCCCATGCTGAACGGCCGGTCGAGGGAATCGAAGCCCGCGAACAGGTACTCGCCGTTGGCGTCGCGCGTGTTCGCCAGCTCATACAGCGCCTCGAGCTGTTGGCGCACCTCACCGGCAATGGCCCGACGGGTTTCGGGGGTCTGGGTGGCATTGTTGCCCTGGATGGCCAGCTCGCGCACGCGCTGCATCCCGTCCATGACCTGTGCCAGCACCACTTCCTCGTGGTTCAGCCGCGCCTCCGCCATGCCGCCGTTGCGGGCGAACTGGTCGAGACGCGCGATGGCCTCGCGGAACTGCAGCGACTGCACCGCGCCGCCGGGGTCGTCGGCGGGCGACAGGATGCGCTTGCCGCTGGCGAGCTGCGTCTGCGCGCGGCTCATCTCGACCTGCTGGCGCTGGATGGAGTCCAGGCCGGCGTTGTGGATCTGCGAAGTCGAGATGCGCATGGCTATCTCCTCACGGCCATCAGCAGGGTGTCGAACAGGGTGCCGGCCACCGCCACGACCTGGGCCGCGGCCTGGTAGGCCTGCTGGTAGCGCAGCAGGTTGGCCGCCTCCTCGTCGAGGTTCACGCCGGAGGTGGACTCGCGCTGCGCGCGCGAGGCGTCGAGCATGCGGCCCTGCGCCTCGGCGGAGAGCTTGGCCTGGCGCGTCTTCACGCCGATGTCGGCCACCATCTCGCCGTAGGAGGCGGAAATACTCGTGGTGCCGCCGTTCAGGACGCGTTCCTGCGCCAGCCCGGCAAGCGCCAGGGCGTTGCGGTTGTCGCCGGCCACGCCCTGGCCGGCCACGTCGGGCGGCAGCGCGGCAGCAATGCTGCGCGGATCGGTGAGGGCCACGGCGAGGCCGCCGGCCGCGGCACGCGTGGGCCGCAAGTCGTAGCGATCACCCGCAGCGGCGCCGCTGATGCCGGAAAGGTCCAGCTCGAAGCCGTCGGCGCTCAAGATCCCCCCCGGGGCGGCGGTGGCGACCGGGGTCGAGGAGCCTGCGCGGGTCAGCTGCCAGGCGGTGCCGGTGAAGCTCAGCCGGTAATCAGAAGTGGTGAGCGCGGAGGCGTCGGTGTAAGCCAGCACCGGCGCGCCGCTGCCGGCGTTGCCGGTCGCGCCGAAAATCTCCGGCGCCGGCAGGCGGAAAAACTCGCCGCCGGCCACGCCGTCCAGGTCGACACCCTGGGCGTGGATGTCGTTGAAGGCGAGCGCCATCCCGACCGCAGTGCGGCCGAGCGTGTTCTGCGCCGGGTCGAGCACCTCGCGGCGCACGTCGAGCAGCCCCCCGAGGCGGCCGCCGGTCAGGAGATCCGTGACACGCACGGCGGAGTTGTGGCTCAGCACCGCGATTTCCATGCGGGCCGGGTCGCCGCCCAGGGCCTGGGCGCTCAGAGTGGTGGACTCGGAGCCGACGACCAGGCTCTGGCCGTTGCCGATGAGCACGTTTACCGAGCCGTCGTCCTGCTCCAGCGTCTGCACTGCGACCAGCTCCGCGAGACGGCCGAGCATGGCATCGCGCTGGTCGAGCAGGTCGCTCGGCGGACGGCCGCCGCTCTGGCCGATACCCTCGGCGATCTGGCGGTTCAACAGCGCGATGCCGTCGGCCAGCCCGTTGATCTCTTCCACGGTGCTGCCGATTTGGCCTTCGACGAGCTGGCGCTGGTCTTCGACGCTGCGCTGCAGGTAGGCGAAGCGGTCGGCCAGCGACTGGCCCTCGCTCAACAGCACCTGGCGCGCTGCGGTGGACGTCGGGTCGTTCGCGACGTCTTCCACGGCGGCGAAGAACTTCTGCAGCGCCGGCGACAGGCCCGCTTCCGGGTCGGCCAGCAGGTTGTCGATGCGCTCGGCGTACTCGTAATACACGGCTTGGCGCCCGGCGCCCGCGGTATTGTTGAGCAGCTGGGTCTGGACGAACTGGTCTGCGATACGGCGGATGTCGGCGACATCCACGCCCTGGCCGATGTAGTTGCCGCCGAGGAACTGCGGGTTGCGCACCTCGAGCTCGACACGCTGGCGACTGTAGTCCTCGTTGGCCGCGTTGGCGATGTTGTGGCCGGTGACCGTCAACGCCTGCTGGTAAGCCTGCAATGCGGACGACCCGATGCCGAAAATGCCGGAACTCATCAGGTGCTCTCCTCACCGGCCGCCTGCGGCCGGACGTAGGCCATCCCGGGACGGCCCGTTTCCATGGTTGTCGGCCGCGTGGCGGCAGAGTTGAATGCGGGGCTGGACGGCAGGCCGGGCAGGCCGCGCTCCAGGATCGCCAGGATCTTGTCGGCATAGGCCGGGTCGGTGGCGTAACCGGCTTCCTGCAGCCCGCGCAGGTACACGGCGGGGTCGCCGCCGGAGGCCAGCGCCTTCTGGTAACGCGGCTCGCTGCCGATCAGCCGGGCGTAGTCGGCGAAGCTCGCGGCCTCGTCTCGATAGCCGCGAAACGCGGCATGCTCGCGGCGGGCGACGCCGTCGCGGTATTCCAGCGTCGGTACGCCGACCCGCTCGCCCTGCCAGTTGCCGCTGGCCTTGATGCCGAACAGGTTGTGCGAGCTGCGGCCGTCGGCATGTCGGATCATGTGCCGGCCCCAGCCGGTTTCCAGCGCCGACTGGGCCACCAGCACCTCGGGCGCGATGCCGAGGCGCGCGGCGGCGCGCTGGGCGTGCGGCCACAGGCGCCGCACGAACTCTGCGGGCGCGATATCGTCGCGTCGCGCGACAGGGCCCGGAGCGTCCGCGGCGCCTGCGGCCGCCGCAGCGGACGGCCCGGTCGAGCCAGCCGCAGCAGCCGGACCGGCCGGGGTCATATCCACCAGCGCCTGCGGTCGGGCCGGCAGGCGGTGGGTGGGGAAATTCAAGGGGCGCGGCCCAGGCATGGGTGACGTCGGCGCGCCGCCCTGCAGCAGCTGGCGCTCGATCGCGGCCGCCAGGCCGATGCCGCCGCGCTGCGCCATGGACAGCGACAGCTGCTGGTCGTGCAGGCCCTCGTAGAGCTTCATGCCCTCGCCGCCGAACAGCCCGCCCTCGGTGGGCATGGCCTCGCGCATCTGCTTCACCATCATCTGCACGAACAGCGCCTCGAACTGCTGCGCCGCCGCCTTCGCCGCATCCGCGTCCCCCGCCCGCGCGGCACGCCGCAACCCTGACAGGTCGCCCGAGCCGACGGGGCCGGACAGGTGAGGAGCGTCGGGGAAGCTCATGCGGGGCGCCTAGATGATGATCAGCTCGGCGCGCAGCGCGCCGGACTGGTGCAGCGCTTCGAGGATGGCGATGAGATCGCCCGGCGCCGCGCCGACCTGGTTCACCGCGCGCACGATTTCTTCCAGCGTGGCGCCCGGGCCGAAGGGGAACATACGGTTGTCACCTTCCTGCACCACGGTGATGTCGCTCTCCGGCACCACCACGGTCTCGCCGCCGCGCGAGAAGGGCTCGGGCTGCGATACCGCGTAGCTCTCGGCCACGGTCACCGTCAGCCCGCCGTGCGCGACCGCCGCCGCCAGCACTTTCACCTGGCCGCCCATGACGATGGTGCCGGTGCGCGAGTTGACGATCACCCGCGCCGGCGGCTCGCCCGGCTGTACCGTGATGTTCTCCAGCCACGCCATGAAACCGACCCGCTGTGCCGGGTCGAGCGGTGCGCGCACGCTGACGGAGGTCCCATCCATGGCCTTGGCGAGCTCGTCGCCGACGGCCTTGTTCACGGCCTCGGCAAGACGGTGCGCGGTGGTGAAGTCCGGGCTGCGCAGGTTGAGCACCACGCTGTCGCCGGCGTTGAAGCCGGAGGGCACCATGCGCTCCACCGTGGCGCCGCCGGGGATGCGGCCGGCGCTCGGCACGTTGACCGAGATGCGCGAGCCGTCACGCCCCTCGGCGCCGAAACCGCCAACCACCAGGTTGCCCTGCGCGATGGCGTAGATCTGCCCGTCGGCGCCCTTCAGCGGCGCCATCAGCAGGCTGCCGCCGCGCAGGCTCTTGGCGTTGCCGATGGAAGAGACGGTGATGTCGATGACCTGGCCGAGCTTGGCGAAGGGCGGCAGCTCGGCGTGGATCGCCACGGCCGCCACGTTGTTCAGCTGCAGGTTGACGTTGGACGGAATGGTGACGCCGAGCTGGCCCAGCATGTTGCGCATGCTCTGGGCCGTGAACGGCGCCTGGGTGGTCTGGTCGCCGGTGCCGCTGAGTCCCACCACCAGGCCGTAGCCGACCAGCTGGTTGCTGCGCACCCCGGCCACTACGGCCAGGTCCTTGATGCGTTCCTCGGCCTGCAGCGGCGCGGGCAACGCGGTGAGCACCGTGAGCAGGGCAAGCGCCAGGGCCGGGATCGCGTTCGAGATCTTCATGTCGTGCTCCCGCGGCTCAGAAAGGCCAGACCGGACTGTTGAAGAAGCGCGTCAGCCAGCCCGGGGAATTGCTCTGGGCGACCGCGCCGGTGCCGCCGTACGCCACCTGGGCGTCTGCCACCTGGGTCGAGAGGATGGAGTTCTCGGGGCCGATGTCGACCGGGCGCACGATGCCGCGCAGGCGGATGTATTCCTGGCCCTGGTTGATCTTCACCCACTTCTCGCCCTGCACCACCAGGTTGCCGTTGGGTAGCACGGCGGCGACGGTGACGGTGATCGAGCCGTCGAGCTGGTTGCTCTGTGCGGCGTCACCCTGGCCGTCGAAGCTGCGATTCATGTCGACTTCGGTGTTGAGGACCGGCACGCCGTTGCGGGTCACCGGCAGCCCGCCGAGCACGGGGTCCGTCAGCGACACGCTGCTGTCCTTGGACGTGGCGGCGTTGGCCGACTTGCGCGCGTTGGTGCGCTCGGCCAGCACCACGGTGAGGATGTCTCCCACGCGCCGCGCCTTGAAGTCCTCGAACAACGCCGTGGCGTTGGCCGCCTGGAAGATGGCGCCATGGTTGGCTTCCGGCGCCACCGGCTGCGGTGACTCGGTCACGGCGTAGGCCGCGTCGTCGCCGCGCAGCACCGGCGGCGGCGAAGCGCAGCCGGCGAGCAGTGCGGTCAAGGCGAGCAGTGCGGCGAGGACAATCGAAGTATCGTTGAGCTTGCTCATGATCAGCGACCGAGCTGGTTGTTGGCGTACTGCAGCATCTGGTCGGCCGCGGAGATTGCCTTGGAGTTGATCTCATAAGCACGCTGCGTCTCGATCATGTTCACCAGCTCCTCGACGGTGTTCACGTTGGAGCCTTCCAGCGACCCCTGCAGCAGGCTGCCGAGGCCGTTCAGGCCCGGGTTGCCGACCTGGGGGGAGCCGCTGGCCGCGGTCTCGAGGAACAGGTTCTCGCCGGCGGGCTGGAGGCCGGCCGGGTTGATGAAGTCGGCCAGCTGCAGGGTGCCGACCTGGACCGGCGCCACGCTGCCCGGCACCGTGGCGGTGACGATGCCGTCGCTGCTGATGGAGATGCTCTGGGTGTTCTGCGGCAACACGATGCCCGGCTGCAGCTCGTAACCCCCGGCCGTCACCATGCGCCCCTCGCTGTCCAGCTTCATCGAGCCGTCGCGGGTGTAGCCGACGGTGCCGTCCGGCATCAGGATCTGCAGGAAGCCGCGGCCGTTGATGGCGAGATCGAGCGCATTGTCGGTCTGCACCAGGTTGCCCTGGGTGAAGGTCTTTTCCGTCGCCACCGTGCGCACGCCGGTGCCCAGCATCAGCCCGGAGGGCAGCTGGGTGTCCTGCGAGGACTGCGCGCCGGCCTGGCGCACGTTCTGGTAGATGAGGTCCTCGAACACGGCGCGGCCTTTCTTGAAGCCGGTCGTGTTGACGTTGGCGAGGTTGTTCGAGATCACGGACATGCGCGTCTGCTGCGCGTCCAGTCCGGTCTTGGCGATCCACAGGGCCTTGTTCACTGCCTGTCTCCTGGTTAATTCGGGCGGCGCGCCTAGCGCATCCGCAGCAGCTCAGCCGAGGCGCGGTCCGCGTCCTCTGCTGCGCTCATCATCTTCACTTGCAGCTCGAACTGCCGCGACAGCTGGATCATGTCCACCAGCGCCGCGACGGTGTTCACGTTGCTGGCCTCCAGCATCCCGGTGCGCAGCCGCACCGCGGCGTCGGCCGGAGCCGGCACGCCGCCCTCGAGCCGCATCAGTCCGTCCTCGCCGCGCTGCATGCCGGCGGGGTCGGGGTTCACGAGGCGGATGCGCTCCACCACCGCCAGCGCATTCGCAGGCTGGCCGAGCGGCTGCAGTGTCACGGTGCCGTCGGCGCCGATTTCCACTTTCTCGAAGGGCGGCAGCGCGATCGGGCCGCCCTCGCCCATCACCGGGTGGCCGGCGCCGTTGGTGAGCCGGCCCAGGGCATCCACGCGCAGGTCTCCGGCGCGCGTGTAAGCTTCCAGCCCGTCGGGCGCCTGCACCGCAATCCAGCCCGGCCCGTCCACCGCCACGTCGAGATCGTGCCCGGTGCTCTGCAGTGCGCCCGGGGTGAGGTCGGCGAGCCGGTCCAGCCCCATGGCGTAGGCGCGCGCCGGCAGCCCGGGCCCCTCGACGCCCTGGGTCTGGGCGTGCTGCAGGCTGGCCTTGAAGCCCGTGGTGCTGGCGTTGGCCAGGTTGTGGCTGACGCCGGCCTGCGCGAGCATCGTCTCGCGCGCGCCGGTCATCGCCAGGTAGATCATGCGGTCCATTCAGCGCGTCCTCATCAACGCAGGTTGATGATGGTCTGGGTGATGGCGTCGGCGGTGCTGATCACCTGGGCGTTCGCCTGGAAGTTCCGCTGCGCCGTGATCAGGCCGACCAGCTGCTCGGAGAGATCCACGTTGGAGCCCTCGAGGCCGCCCGACTGCACCTGGCCGAAGCTGCCGGCGCCGCCCGCGCCGAGCACCACCTCGCCGGCGGCGAAGCTGTCGCCCCAGGCGTTGTTGCCCAGCTGCTGCAGGCCCTGCGGGTTGGGGAAGTTCGCCAGCGCCAGCTGGCCCAGGGCACGCGACTGGCCGTTGGTGAAGCGCGCCAGCACCACGCCCGAGGTGTCGATGTCGACGCTCGACAGGCGTCCGGTGCTGAAGCCGTCCTGCGTCAGCGCCGTGACGTTGCTCACGCTGCCGAACTGCGAGGCCGAGGTGAAATCGAACTCGATATCGAGCGGCGTGGCGCCGTTGCCCGGGTCGAACGTGCCGAAGCCGACCGGGGCGGCGGGACTGGCGAGGGTGCCGTCGGAGTTGAAGGTCATCGGCTGGGTGTCGGGCAGCACGTTGCCGTCCACGGCCACGCGAGCTTCCCAGGTCAGCGCGCCGGTATTGCGGAAATACAGCGTGGCGGTGTGCGACTGGCCGAGCGAATCGTAGGTCGTGAGCGAGGTCGTGTAGCTGAAGGTCTCCGGATCCGCCGGATCGAAGGCGACGCCGCTCAGGTCTGTCGCGTCGGCGCGCAGGTTCAGCGTGGCGGACACCAGCGAGGTGGCCTGGGGTGCAGCCTCGCTGCCGTCCAGCACCAGGTCGCCCAGCACGCCGGTGCTGAAGATGCTGCCGTCGGCGTTACCCGGCGGGTAGGCCTGCAGCCGCTGGCCGGAGGAATTGACCACGAAGCCGTCGCGATCGACCTTGAAGGCGCCGTCGCGACTGTACACACGCGAGCCGCCTTCGCTCAGCACGAAGAAGCCCTGGCCGTTCAGCGCCAGGTCGAGGTTGTTGCCGGTGAAGTCGATGTTGCCCTGGCCGAACTGCTGGGCGACGGAGGAAAGGCGCACGCCGGTGCCGATGGCATTGCTGGCGATCCCGCTGAAGGAGTTCGCGAACACGTCGGCGAATTCCGCGCGCGACTGCTTGAAGCCCGTGGTGCTGGCATTCGCGATGTTGTTGCCGGTCACCCGGAGGTCGGCCGAGGCCGCGTTCAAGCCACTCAAGGCAGTTCTGAAAGGCATGTTCCTGTACTCCTGGAATAGGGGTCGTTAACCGATCTGGCGCACTTTGCCGAGGTCGACCTCGCCGAGGCCCGTCACCGTCAGTGACAGCCCGCCCGTGTAGCGGTCGATGCTGACGCTCTCCACGCCGCCGCGGACCAGCGTGTCCAGCGACAGCGAGGTGTCGCCCTGGCGCCCGACCGCACGCAACTGGTAGAAGCCCGGCGCGGCAGGCTCGCCCTGGGCGTCGGTGCCGTCCCAGTGGAAATTCGCTTGCGGGCCGCTGCCCGCGGCCGCCACGGTGGTCACCAGGCGGCCGGCGAAGTCATACACGCCCACCACCACGTCCCGCGCGCCTTCCGGGTTGTCGACCGCGCCGGTGACCGTGCCCGCGGGAGGCAGCCAGGCCTCCTGGGCCGGCACGTAGACCTGGCGGCCGACGAGGGAGGCCGCCTGCAGCGCCTGGTTCGAGGTCAGCGAGCCGGCCAGCTCCTTCAAGGATTGTTGCATGTCCTCGATGCCGGACACGGTGCCGAACTGCGCCAGCTGGCCGAGGAACTCGCCGCTTTCGAGCGGCTTGAACGGATCCTGGTTGCGCAGCTGCGTGACCATCAGCTCGAGGAACTGTTCCTGGCCGAGCTGGCCCTGCTTCGGCTCGGCCTTCGGCTGGCGCAGCAGGCCGGCCTGTTCGAGGGTATTCGTGTCGATCGTGCTCATGTTCAACCCCTGCCGAGCTGCAGCGTGCGCAGCATCAGGTCCCTGGTGGTGGACAACACCTCGACGCTGCTGGAGTAGCTGCGCGAGGCGGAAATCATGTCGGCCATCTGCTCGACGGTGTTGATGGCCGGGAGGTAGACGTAGCCGTTCTCGTCGGCGAGCGGGTTGCCGGGGTCGTGGCGCGCGACCGGCGGCGCCTGGCTCTCGACGATCCCGGTCACGCGTACGCCGGGCGCCGACTGGGCCTGCGGCCCGGCGCCTGCGGTGGCCTGCTCCAGCGTCGCCGCGAACACCGGGTGCCGGGCGCGGTACACCGCCTCCGGCGTGCTCGCCGCCGTGTCGGCGTTGGCGAGGTTGCTGGCGATGGTGTTGAGCCGCGTGGACTGGGCGCTGAGCGCCGAGCCGGAGATGTGGAAAATCTTGCCGAGGTTCATGGCTTACTCTCCCTTGAGGGCCTTGCGCAGCCCGTTGATGCGGCTGTTGATGAAATCCAGCGACGCCTGGTAGCGCACGGCGTTCTCGGCGAAGGCAGCGTGCTCGAGCTGGCTGTCCACGGTGTTGCCGTCCAGCGCCGCGTGGTTGGGCACGCGGTACATCATTTCGGCGGGACCGCCGGGCTGGCCGGAGCCGGTGGAGATATGCCCCTGTCGCGTCGTGGCGAGGGCCATGCCCTGTTGCCCGGACGCCTGCGCCAGCGCGGCGCGGAAATCGATATCGCGCGCCTTGAAGTTGGGCGTGTCCGCATTGGCGATGTTCGCCGCGAGCAACTCGACGCGCTTTGCGGCGACGGCAAGCGCCTGGGGGTGAATGCCGAGGGCGCGGTCTGTGATGGAACTCATTGCTACCTTCCCGTGCTGGCCGTCCACGCGGACGGACTCGGGAAACACAAAGCAAGGCCCGTGCCAACGGAACTAAGTCACTGCAAGCAAAAGGTATTTTTCGCCGCCGCGGGCGCGGGCCCGATGCTCGACGATTTTTTGACGCGGGGGATGGACGTCAGCGGCCGTACTGCGCCCTGCGTGCGGCGCGCCCTTGCCGGGCGAGCGGCAAGAAGTTGCCGCCCGGTGAATTCAGCGGCGGCAGGCGAGCTGCTCGACGACGGCAGAGGCCAGCTCGTCGGGCTGGAACTTGGCAAGGAAGCGATCGGCGCCGGAGTTGCGCGCGCGATCATCGTTGGAGCGGCCGCTGAGGGAAGAGTGCAACAGGATGTGCAGGCCGCTCATCCGGCTGTCCTCGCGCACGCGCGAGACCAGCGTATAGCCGTCCATCTGCGGCATCTCGATGTCCGAGATCAGCATGCTGACGCGCTCCTGGAGGGGGCCGAGCTCGGCCCAGGTGCGCAGCTGTTCGAGCGCCTCGGCGCCATTGTTCTTCAGCACGCAATCCAGCCCCAGGGCGCGCAACGCGCGCTGCACCTGGCCCCGGGCGACCGAGGAGTCGTCTGCCACCAGCACCGGCGGCAGCCCGGCGGCAAGAACCTGCCGCGCCTCTGTCGACAAGGCGCTGGATACTGACTGCTCGGACTTGGCGACCATGGCCAGCACGCGCTCGACGTCGAGGATCTCGACCATCTCTTCTGCGACGCTGGTGATGGCGGTGACGAACCCGGCCCCGCCCTTGCTCGGCGGCGGCCGTACGGACTCCCACCGGGTCGAGACGATCCGGTCGACGCGGGACACCAGCAAGCCCTGCAGGGAGCGACTGAACTCGGTCAGGATCACCAGCCGGTAGGGCGTCGGCACCGCCGGCGCCTGGCCGATGGCATGGGCGAGGTCGATCACCGGCACGGCGCGGCCCCGCAGCGACGCGATGCCGGCGACGACCTCATGGGCGCCAGGCATCCGGCGCAAGGGCGGGCAGTACACCACCTCGGTCACCTTGTGCACGTTGATGCCGTAGAGCTGCTCGTCGGCGAGCCTGAACAACAACAGCTCAAGAGGCTGAGAGCTGGTTTCGACCTGCGCGCGAGCGTTGGAGCGTGTCATGCGTTGATCCTCTGGCACCCGCTACAACTGATCGGCCGGCTGCCCGGTTACTTGAGCCTGTCGCGAGTTGGCACGCACCGTGCATGTCTACCCGCGGTAACGACGGTTTAGTGACGGTTTTTGGTGACGGTCCAGCGATGCAGCACAGACTCCTCTTATTAATGGCTTGCTTGCTCGGGTTGCCGGGCGCGCTCGCAGTCACGGCCCCGACTGCGAGCGCTGCCCCGGCAACCCAGCCTCTCGAATCCATCGCCGCTGCCGCGCAGGCCCGGCTGGAGGCGGAGGCGGCGCGGCGATGGGGGTCTGACCCCGCGACCGAGACGGAGGTCCGGATCAATCGGCTCGACGCGCGACTGCGCCTGCCGGCCTGCGCCACGGCACTCAGCACGGTGTTGCCGCCTGGCACGCGTGCCATCGGCGCAGTCGCCGTCGGCGTGCGCTGCGCCCGGCCCGCATGGTCGGTGTTCGTGCCCGGGCGGATCTCGGTGCAAAAGCCCGTCGTGGTCACCGCCGTGTCCCTGCCGCGCGGGGCGGCGCTGGCCCGTGGCGACCTCGTGATGGAACGGCGCGACCTGAGCACCTTGCCCGCCGGGTACCTCGCGGACGCAGAGGCGCTGGTCGGCCAGACGCTGCGTCGGCCGCTGCAGGCGCGCACCGTGCTGTTGCCCGGCATGGCCGCTGCGCCGAAGCTGGTGGCGCGAGGCGAGCGCGTGGCGCTCCAGGCGGGAGGCGGGGGCATCGCGGTCCAGGTCGAGGGCGAAGCGCTGGCCGACGGCGCCCTTGGCGAGACCGTGCGCGTGCGCAACCTGGCGACCCGGCGGGTCGTCCAGGGCACCGTGAGCGGCCCACAACGGGTGGTCGTGGGCCTGCCGGGGATAGGCAAAAATGTGAACCAGCCCTAAAGTTTCTGCCCGCAACGCCGACAACCTCCCTGCAGAAGGGCTTATTTGCGTTTCGGGGCCAGAAAATGAGTAATGAAATCAAGAGCCTGATCTCAGGCGAACCGCGTCGTAGCGGCGTGGTGGGCATGGGACCGCCAGGCAAGAACAACGCCCAGGCACAGGATGCCGGGGGTCGGCCGCCGGCCGTCGAGGAAAAAGTCACCCTCACGGAGACGGCCCGGAAGCTTTCCTCCCTCGCTGCCGAGGTGGGTCGCGACACGCCGGTGGACGAGGCCAAGGTCGCCCGGCTGCGGGCGGAGATCGAGTCGGGCGATTACCAGGTCAATGCCGAGGCCATCGCCACGGCGCTGTTGAAGTTCGAACACGACGCCTGAGACAGGCGGGACTGACTGCCATGCAAGAGCAACCGGCGGGCCATGTCGCCATGACCAGCACGATCAACGCACTCAGCAACTGTGCGGAGATCCTCGATGCCCTGGTGGCCACGCTGCTCGGTGAGCAGCAGGCGTTCACCGAGCGGGATACAGAGGCGTTGCTGGCTGTGGCAGAACGCAAGCGCGCCCTGCTGGAAGACCTCAAGCGCTCGGCGCCCTGCCTGGTGGCGTTGCCCGAGGCGCCTCGCGTGCTGCGCGAGCGTATCGAGCACAGCTTCGAGCGCTGCCGGGAACTGAACCAGGTCACCGGCCGCTTCATTGCCGCAAACCGCGGCGCGACCGAAAAGGCGATCGCCGCGCTGCGTGGCGTGCCGCCGCCCATGCCTTCTTACGGGCGCCACGGCGCGTCCGACGACGAGCACGGGTCGCGCACGCTCGCGACCGCGTAGCCTGCTGTGCTCGCCCTGCGCCGCCGCCCGCGGCGACAGGTGACAAACCGCTAAAGCATCCCGCGCGCCGGCCGATAAATCCGGGGAACACATCCCACGGAACCCGGCCGAATGAAATCGCTCACCCTCCCCCCGGACCTGCGCATCCAGCATGCATCGAGCTTGCAGCAGCGACTGCTGCAGGCGCTCGAAGGTACGGGACGGTTGCGCCTGCGCGCCGCCGCCGTGGAACGCGTGGACGCCGCCGGGCTGCAGCTGCTGCTCGCGGCGCAGCACGAGGCCGACCGCCGCGGGCGCAGCATGGACCTCGAGGCGCCTGCCCCGGTCCTGCTCGAGGGCCTGCAGCGACTCGGGCTCGGCGACCGTATCCCAACCCAAGCAACCACGTCAGGCGGTGGCAAGCGCCGCCGCAACCCGCAGGAAAAGGTCAATGGCAAAAATCCTGGTAGTTGATGACTCCGCGTCGATGCGGCAGATGGTGAGCTTCACCCTGCAGAGCGCGGGACACGAGGTGCGCGAAGCCGACGACGGTCAAACCGCCCTGCCGGCCGCGCAGCAAAACGGCTTCGACCTCGTCATCTCCGACGTCAACATGCCGAAGATGGACGGCATCACCCTGGTGAAGTCATTGCGCGGGATGCCCGAGTTCCGCTTCACGCCGATCCTGCTGCTGACGACCGAGTCATCCCCCGAGAAGAAGATCGAAGGGAAGAACGCCGGCGCAACGGGCTGGATCGTGAAGCCGTTCAACCCCGAGCAACTGCTCGCGACCGTGCAGCGCGTACTGGGTTAAATCATGGCCATCGACGTCTCCCAGTTTGTCGGCGTCTTCCTCGAGGAAAGCTTCGAGGGCCTCGACCTGATGGAGGCGGGCCTGATCGACTTCCGGGACGACGATCCCGAAGCGGTGAACGCCATCTTCCGCGCCGCGCACTCCATCAAGGGCGGCGCCGGCACCTTCGGCTTCCGGGAAGTCAGCGACTTCACCCACGGCGCCGAGACCCTGCTCGACCAGATCCGCCAGGGCGAACGGGCCATGACCGGCGAAACCGCCGATGCGCTGCTCGCCGCGGTGGATTGCATCCGCGCGATGCTGGAAGCAGCACGCGACGGCAGCGATCCGGATACCGACCGGGTGCTGGAAACCCGGGCCGTCATCGAGAGCCTGCTCGCCAATGCCGCAGCAGCGGCGCCAGTCGCCGCGGCGCGTGGCGCGCCGGTCCCGGGCGGATGGCATATTCGCTTCGCGCCGCACCCGGGCATGCTGGCCGGGGGCAACGACCCCCTGCGCATCATCGCGGCGCTGGAGCCCCTCGGCCCGCTCGAAGTGCATTGCGAGGCATCAGCCCTGCCGCCACTGGCAGAGCTGGACGCCGAGAGCTGCGCGCTGGCCTGGGATATCGAGCTGAACGCCGCAGTGCCCGAACAGGCCATCCGCGAGATCTTCGAGTGGGTCGAGGGCGAGTGTGAGCTGGTGCTCAGCCCGCTCCCGGGCGCACCCGGCGATGACACCGGGGCAAACGCAGCGCCAGCGAAGCGACCGGCGCAGGTTGAAGCCACCGCGGCCAACGGCGCGGGCCCTGTGGCGCGCGCCGCCGCCGACACCGCCCGCCGCAACGACGCGAGCTCCATTCGCGTCGCCGTGGAGAAGGTCGACTCGCTGGTGAATCTGGTGGGCGAACTGGTCATCACCCAGTCGATGCTGAGCCAGATCGGCAACGCCAACGACGAGTTCGACCTGCCGCGCCTGGAGCAGCTGCGCGAAGGCCTCGGCCAGCTCGAGCGCCAGACGCGCGAGCTGCAGGAAGGCGTCATGGGCATCCGCATGCTGCCCATCAGCTTCGTGTTCAGCCGCTTCCCGCGCGTCGTGCGCGACATGGCGGCCGCGCTCGGCAAGAGCGTCGAGCTGCGCATGGAAGGCGAAGAGACCGAGCTCGACAAGGGGATGATCGAGAAGCTGTCCGATCCGCTGACGCACCTGGTGCGCAACGCCATCGACCACGGCATCGAGTCGACCGAGGCGCGCCGCGCCGCCGGCAAACCGGAGGCCGGGCAGATCTCGCTCAAGGCCTACCACCAGGGCGGCAATATCGTGGTCGAGGTCGCCGACGACGGCGCCGGGCTGAACCGCGAAAAACTGCTGGCCAAGGCCGCATCCCAGGGCCTGCCGGTCAGTGACGCCATGCCCGACCGCGAGGTGTGGGCGCTGATCTTCGCCGCCGGGTTCTCGACCGCCGACAAGGTCACTGACATTTCCGGCCGCGGTGTCGGCATGGACGTGGTGCGCCGGAACATCGAGGCCGTCAACGGCCGCGTCGAGATCGACTCGAGGCCGGGGGCAGGCACGCGCATCATCCTGCGGCTGCCGCTGACCCTGGCGATTCTCGACGGCATGTCCGTGCGGGTGGGCAGCGAGACCTACATCCTGCCCCTGACGGCCATCCTGGAGAGCATCCAGCCGACCAGCGAGCAGCTCTCGACCGTCGGCGGCAAGGGCCGCGTGGTGCACCTGCGCGGTGAGTACCTGCCGCTGGTCGCCCTGCACGAACTGTTCGGCATCGAGGCACGCGCTACGCGGCCGGAGGACGGCATCGTCATCATCGCCGCCGCCAGCGACGGCCGCGCGGCCTTGCTGGTCGACGACCTGGTGGCACAGCACCAGGTCGTCATCAAGAGCCTGGAAACCAATTACCGCAAGGTGCCCGGCATATCCGGCGCCACGATCATGGGCGACGGCAAGGTCGCCATGATCCTGGACGTCGACATGCTGCTGCGCCTGCGCCGCACTCACTGAACGAGGACTGATCGATGAGCGAGGCAATGAACACCAAGAACGGCGCTGCCGAGGAAGCCAGGGAGTACCTGACTTTTCGTCTCGGGCAGGAGGAGTACGGCCTGAACATCCTGAACGTGCAGGAAATCAGGGGCTACGACTCCGTCACCAAGATCGCCAA
>NZ_JAANBD010000002.1 GCF_011089885.1 Thioalkalivibrio sp. XN279
GCGGGCGAGTTGGCGATCTTGGTGACGGAGTCGTAGCCCCTGATTTCCTGCACGTTCAGGATGTTCAGGCCGTACTCCTCCTGCCCGAGACGAAAGGTCAGGTACTCGCGCGCTTCTTCTGCTCCGGGCCCCATCGGCCGGGATTCCTGGTCGTCCATGCAATTGCTCCGCTGTAGGCCAACGGGAAACCGCCTCGTCGCGGCGTCCCTGTTCTCGTCATGTCGGCCGAAGCTCGTGGATCTTGAGGCGATCAGCCCTGCGTTGAACACGCAGCGCCAGGATGGTCGTCGGTGATTTTGGCGAAGAAAGCTAAATATGCCCGGGGGTCGGCCGATATACGGAGCATCTTGCTTGCCGAGTGCGCGGCAGCGCCTGGCGCAAAAACACCCTGGAACCGACCAAGTCGAGCCCCCGGTATGACGGCCTTCAAGTGGAACCAGAACTTCGTCACCGGCCTGGGCGAAGTCGATTCACAACACCAGCGCCTGGTCCAGCTCATCAATGAGCTGGGCGATATGCTGGGCGAGAACCAGTTCACCCAAGCCGACCTCGAGTCGCTGCTGGGCGAACTGGCTGACTACGCCAAGCATCATTTCAGCGAGGAAGAGACGCTCATGGCGCGCGCCGGGATCGACCCGCGCCACCTGCAGGCACACGAGGCGGCTCATGCGGGATTCCTCGAGGAAGTGGCGCTTTTGCAGGCGGGCTTGCAGGGTGACAGTGCGCAAGCCGCCATGCGCCTGCTTGACTACCTCACGCACTGGCTGGCTTTTCATATCCTTGGCCAGGACCAGAACATGGCCGCCCAGCTCGGCATGATCGCCGCCGGCGCGAGCCCGGCCGAAGCTTTCGCTACCAAGGAGGCGGAGAGTGCCGGGGCGACAGAGCCCTTGCTGGCCGCACTCTCCGGGTTGTTCGCACAGGTCTCTGAGCGCAACCGCGAGCTCGTCAAGCTGGCGCAGGAACTGGAAGCGCGGGTGCAACGCCGAACCTCCGCACTGGTCGAGGCGAACCGCAAGCTCGAAGTGCTGTCCCTGACCGACGTGCTGACCGGCCTGCCCAACCGGCGGCATGCCATGGCCAGGCTCGACGCGCTGTGGGAGGAGTCCTGTACCGGCGATCACGCGCTGGCGTGCATGATGCTCGACGCCGATCACTTCAAGGCGGTGAACGACACCCATGGCCACGATGCCGGCGACCACGTGCTGGTCGAGTTCGCCGTGACCGTCCGGGATGCCTTGCGCAACGACGACCTGGTGTTCCGCCTGGGTGGTGACGAGTTCCTCGTGGTTTGCCCGCGCACCGGCCTGGCGGGGGCCTTGCAGGTGGCCGAGAAGGTACTGCAGGCAATCCGGGCACTCGATGTCCCGGTGGGCCATGGCCGTTGGCGCGGCAGCGCGAGCATAGGGGTGGCGGTGAAAACGGCCGAGATGGCGCACTACGATGAGCTGATCCTGGTCGCAGACCGCAACGTTTACGAGGCTAAACAGGCAGGTAGAAATTGCGTCCGGTCATGAAGGTTTTCAACGAAGGGCCGCCTGCCTCGGCGGTGAGTGGGTTGACTGGCGCGGTGCTGGCATTGCTGGCGGTGCTGGTTGCTGTGAGTACACCCGGATGCGGGCAGTCGCCACCACTCAGGGTCGCCGCCCATGTGTGGCCGGGTTACGAGCTGATGTTCATCGCACGAGAACTGCAATGGCTTGACCCCGCACAAGTCGAGCTGGTGCCGAAGTCGTATGCCGGCGAATCACTCGAGGCGCTTGCGGCCGGACAGGTGGACGCGGCTGCGTTGACGCTGGACGAAGTGCTGGCGGCAAGGCATCGCGGCGTGCCGCTGACGGTGGTCCTCGTGTTCAACGTGTCCGCCGGCGCGGATGTGGTGATTGCACGGCCGGGTGTTGACATGTCCAACGGTCTGAAGGGCATGCGGATCGGGTATGAGCGCGGCGCCGTCGGGGCGCTGATGCTGGAGAAGGCGTTGCGGGAAGCAGGACTTGGGTTCGACGATATCGTTCCCGTGAACCTGCCGCCGTCGCGGCACCTGACGGCATGGGAGATCGGGCTCGTCGATGCGCTGGTGACCTACGAGCCTCTGTCCAGCCACTTGCGAGCGCAGGGCGGCGCGGTGCTGTTCGACAGCAGCCAGGCGCCGAATCGCATCGTCGATGTGCTGGCGGTTCGCACGGATCGGTTGCAAGGGTCGAGGAAGCAGGCATTGAGGCACCTGGTGGCGGCGCACTTCCGCGCGCTGGAGCATTTCCAGCGCAATCCGCAGGATGCTGCTTACCGCATGGTGCCCCGCCTGCGACTGCCCGCAGCCGAGGTCAGCGGGACGTTCCGTGGCCTGGTTTTGCCGGATGCGGCGAACAATCACCGCCTGCTGAGCGGCGAAGCTGCGCCTCTGCTGCGCTCGGCCAGCGAACTGGCAATGCTCATGAGCTCGTGGGACCTGTTGCCCACTTCCAGGGTAGACCTGGCCGGGCTGGTCGATGATCGTTTCCTCCCCGCCCTGGAACAGCAGTGATGGGCACGGCATGGATACGGCGGCGACCCCGACGGGCGCGCCTGGCGCGCGCGCTGCTCGTCGGCTGGTTGTCGGCCGCCGGGGCCATGTCCGCCTCGGGCGCAGAGCTGGTGACGATCGGCATCCTGGCGTTCCGGCCGCATCCCCAGGTGGCGGCGCAATGGCGCCCTCTCGAGGACTACTTGCGTGCCGCCGTGCCGGAGTACGAGTTCAGGATCGAGCCGCTTTACTACGTCGAGCTCAACGAGGCCGTTGCGGCACGGCGTCTCGATTTCGTCCTCACCAATCCCGGTCACTATATCCAGCTTTCCCGCCTGAGCGGTCTTTCCTCGCCCCTCGTCACGCTGGTTCGTGACGCGGGCGGCGCGCCGTTACAGGCCTTCGGCGGCGTGATCTTCACCCGCGCGGACAATCCCCGGTTGTCGGTGCTGGCCGACCTTCATGGCCGGCGCATCGCAGCCGCCAGCGAGGCATCGCTCGGCGGGTTCCAGATGCAGGTCGGGGAAATGCTGTCGCATGGCTTGAAACGGCCTGACCGCGGGGACTTTCTCTTCACCGGCATGCCCCACGACGCCGTGGTCGAGGCCGTGATTTCCGGGCAAGCGGAGGCCGGCTTCGTGCGCACCGGGTTGATCGAGAGCATGGTGCGCGAGGGCCGGCTCGACGCCGCCGCGCTCAAGGTCCTTGATCCGCAGAAACTGCCGGGCTTCCCCTTCCTGGCATCGACGCGACTCTATCCGGAGTGGCCCCTGGCCGCCATGCCGCACAGTGATTCGGACCTTGCCCGCCAGGTGGCGGCCGCGCTGCTCGACCTGGATGCGGACGGGGCCACGGCCGAGGCAATCGGCATCCATGGCTTCGGGATCCCCGGGGATTACTCAATCGTCGAAGACCTGTTGCGCGAGCTGCGCCTGCCGCCGTTCGAGATCTTGCCGACGATCACCAGCGCCGATCTCTGGCGCCACTACCGCTGGTGGATAGTCAGCCTGGCGCTGGCGGCACTGGTGATCGTCGCGCTGGGCATTCGCCTGTGGACGGCGAGATCGCAGCTGGCCCGGGATCATGAACGCCTGGCCCGCGTCATCTGGGGCACCAATGTCGGCACCTGGGAGTGGAACGTCCAGACGGGAGAAACCCGCTTCAACGAGCGCTGGGCAGACATCGTCGGCTGTCGGCTGGAAGAGCTGCAGCCCGTCAGTATCGAGACCTGGATGAGTTTCGCGCACCCGGAAGACCTCTCCAGGTCGGAAGCTGCGCTGCAAGCGCACTTCTCGGGCGAAGTCGATCACTACGAGTGCGAGGCGCGGATGAGGCACCGTGACGGACACTGGGTCTGGGTCCTCGATCGCGGCCGCGTGATCAGCTGGACGCGGGACGGCAAGCCCGAGTGGATGGCCGGAACCCACCTGGAGGTGACTCGGCGCAAGGAGGCTGAAGTCGCGCTGGAAGCGCATCGCGATCACCTGGAGGCGCTCGTGGGGGCGCGGACTGCAGATCTCATCCTGGCCAAGGAAGCCGCCGAGGTCGCCAATCGCGCCAAGAGCATCTTCCTCGCCAACATGAGCCACGAGTTGCGCACGCCAATGAACGGGATCATCGGCATGGCAGCGCTGGCCAGGCGCGCCACGAGCGACACGCGTGTACAGAAATATCTTGACCAGGTCCTGGCATCCGCGGATGAGCTGCTCGGCATGATCAGCCGGATCCTGGACTTCAGCAAACTCGAGAGCGAGAGACTGGACCTGGTGCCGGTCCGGTTCCGGGTCAAGGAAGTGCTGGATCCCGTGGTCGACCTCGCCCGCGGCCGGTGCGTGGACAAGGGGCTCCTGCTCGAGATCGACGCCGCGGCCGAGCTCGAGTCGACGGAGCTGACGGCGGACGCGGCGCGGATCCGCCAGGTGCTCCTGGCCCTGGTCGAGAACGCCTTGAAGTTCACCGAGGAAGGCGAGATAAACCTTTGCGTCCGACTGATGCAGTCCGCCGAAGCGGCGCAGAGCGCATTGCATTTCACGGTACAGGACACCGGGGTCGGAGTGCCGGACCAGGTGCGGGCGGAAATCTTCAAGCCGTTCCGGCAGGCCGACGAAACAAGCACGCGTGCTTTCGGCGGCACCGGCCTGGGCCTTGCGCTCAGCAAGCAACTCGTCGAGCTCATGGGAGGAAACATGGGCTTCGACAGCATCCCCGGCGCCGGGAGCCGCTTCTGGTTCTCAGTCCCGGTCGCGCAATGAACCCGGGATCGCGGTAAAACCCGCGGCGACCCGCGCGCCCCGGCTGCGGGAAATCGAACCAGCCAAGATCGTGCGGGCAGGCAGCGTCCGGGCTTACGCCGTGGCAGCGGCCCGCGCCGGCTTGGCGGCCCTGGCCTTAGCGGCTGGGGCATTGGGCTTGGCGGCTGGGGCGCGTGCCGGGGCGATGTAAGCGGTCTTTGATTCGTCCATGCGGAACACGG
>NZ_JAANBD010000003.1 GCF_011089885.1 Thioalkalivibrio sp. XN279
ACGGCGGCGTTGAGGGCGAGGATGTTGGTCTGGAAGGCGATGCCGTCGATGACCTGGATGATGTCGGCGATCTTTCTGGAGGACTCGGTGATGGCGCCCATGGTGACGACGACCTCGCGGACCTTGTCGCCGCCCTTGGTGGCGACATCACTGGCGCCGTGGGCGAGCTGGTTGGCCTGCCTGGCGTTGTCGGCGTTCTGTTTTACGGTGGAGGTGAGCTC
>NZ_JAANBD010000004.1 GCF_011089885.1 Thioalkalivibrio sp. XN279
ACGGCGGCGTTGAGGGCGAGGATGTTGGTCTGGAAGGCGATGCCGTCGATGACCTGGATGATGTCGGCGATCTTTCTGGAGGACTCGGTGATGGCCCCCATGGTGACGACGACCTCGCGGACCTTGTCGCCGCCCTTGGTGGCGACATCACTGGCGCCGTGGGCGAGCTGGTTGGCCTGTCGTGCGTTGTCGGCGTTCTGTTTGACGGTGGAGGTGAGCTCTTCCATGGAGGAGGCGGTCTCTTCGAGGGAGGAGGCCTGTTCCTCGGTTCTCTGGGAGAGGTTGGTGTTGCCGGCGGC
>NZ_JAANBD010000005.1 GCF_011089885.1 Thioalkalivibrio sp. XN279
ACCATGACGCGCTTGACCTGGTTGATGGGCCCGACGACGGCATCGAGGGTGGCGTTGACGCCATCGACGATCTTCTTGAAGTCACCCTGGTGGTGCGAGGCGTCCGCCCGCGTCTCCAGCTTGCCGGCCAGTGCGGCCTCGGAAAGCATGTTGGCGTCTCTCACCAGCGCGTTGACGGCGTTGATGCAGGTGTTGAGGTTGTTCTTCAGGGCGTTGAAGTCGCCCTTGTACTCGTCGGTGATCTTCTCGGGGATATCGCCCTTGGAAATGCGGTCGACGTAGCCGGCGGCGACGTTCAGGGGGCCGATGACGGCATCGAGGGTATTGTTGACGCCCGCCACGATGTCGCGGAACTCGCCTTC
>NZ_JAANBD010000006.1 GCF_011089885.1 Thioalkalivibrio sp. XN279
CCCCGGATGCCCCGGCCGGCCAGTCGACCGCGCCCGTCGATGGCGCGCCGCGCAAGCGGCGCCGGCGGCGGCGCAAGAGCAAGGGTCCGGGCGCGGGCGCAGGCCCGGCCACCGACCCGTCCGGCACCGCGGAGTAAGCTTCAGGCCCCGGGCTTGCGCGGCAATGGCGGCAGCAGCTCGGTGATGCTGTGCACGCCATGGAATTCGCCCGCCGCTGCCGGCGGGCGCGAGGAGTCCGGATGCAGTATGGCGATGACACGCGCCAGGCCGTAAGCGTGCGCAGAGCGCAGCACGGGCAGGCTGTCGTCGACCAGCATGGTGCGTTCCGGATCGAAAGGCTCCCGCTCGCGTAACCGCGCCCAGAACGCGCGGTCTTCCTTCGGCAGGCCCAGGTCGTGGCTGGAGTAGACCGCATCCAGGTAGTTGTCGAGGCGCGTGCGCCGCAGCTTGATGGCCAGCGTCTGCTGGTGGGCGTTGGTGACCAGCACCACGCGCTTCTGCAGCTGCCGCACGGCCTGCAGGAACTCGGGCACGTCGGGCAGGAAGTCGATGTGGTCCTCCGCCTCCCGTTTCAGGGCCGTGATGTCCAGCCCCAGTTCCCGGCTCCAGTGGTCGATGCAATACCATTCCAGCCGCCCGCGTGCGGCAGCGAAACGCGGCTCCAGCACCGCGACGGCCTCTGCATGAGGCAGGCCGTGCAGGTCGGCGTAACGGGCCGGGATCAGCTCCTGCCAGAAGTAGTTGTCGAAGCGCAGGTCCAGCAGCGTGCCGTCCATGTCGAGCAGCACGGTGTCGTACAGCGCCCAGTCGAAGGCGTGGCGGGAGACGAGGTCCATGGGCGGGTATCATATACGGCCCTGATTCATGGAGCCCGGCCCGTGACCGACGCCTACCCGGAACTGCTCGACGCCATCACCCGGATTGCCGAAGACGCCGGCCGGGCCATCCTCGAAGTCTACGACAGCGACTTCGCCGTCGAGTCCAAGGCGGACGATTCGCCCATCACGGCGGCCGACCGCCGCGCCCACGACGTCATCCGCGCCGGACTGGAGCGCCTGCCTGGCGAGCGCCCGATCCTGTCGGAGGAGGCGCGCACGGTGCCCTGGGAGGAGCGCCGCCACTGGAAGGAGTACTGGCTCGTAGACCCGCTCGACGGCACCAAGGAGTTCATCCAGCGTAACGGCCAGTTCACGGTGAACATCGCGCTGGTGCGCGCCGGGCGCCCGGTCCTCGGCGTGGTGCACGTACCGGTGGCGGGCGTGACCTACGGCGGCGTCGTCGGCCGCGGCGCCTGGAAGACGGCCGCCGGGGCTGAACGCCATGCGATCGCAGTGCGCCTGCCCGGCGAGGGTCCCGTGCGCGTGGTCGGCTCGCGCTCGCATCGCGGCCCGGACCTGGACGGCTACCTGGAGCGACTCGGCGCCCACGAGATGGTGCCGATGGGCTCCTCGCTGAAGTTCTGCGTCGTGGCGGAGGGTGCAGCCGACGTCTATCCGCGCCTCGGCCCGACCTCGGAATGGGACACGGCGGCCGCGGAGGCGGTGCTGGTCGCCGCGGGCGGCCGGGTGGTGGCCAGCAACGGCCAGCCCATGGCCTACAACAAGGGCCCGGACCTGCTCAATCCCTGGTTCATCGCCTCCGGCGGCGACCCGCGCGACTGGACTGAATACCTGCCGTGAGCAGCCTTTCCATGGCGCTGATCGCCGGCATGCTGGCGGCGGCCGGCTGGGCCTGGTACACCAGCATGGCGGCCCGCGAGGCCGCCAACCGCGCTGCGCGCGAAGCCTGCGCGCGACTCCGACTGGTCATGCTGGACGGCACCGTGGCGATCACGCGGGCCTGGCCGCGGCGCGACCGCAACGGCCGGCTGCGCCTGGAGCGGACCTACGGCTTCGAGTACACGGACGACGGCCACCGCCGGCTGCAGGGCTTCGTGGTGATGCTCGGGGCGGAAGTGCTATCGGTGGGGCTGGCAGCCGCGGGCGGGCTTGGCTAAGCTTGGCGTCAGTCAGGCGACGGCCAACATGAACGACAACAAGGTCGATACTTACATCTTCGGCAACATGACTCGCCTCAAGGAGCTGCGCATCGCGCACCGCGACCTCGACGACGTCATCACCCGCCTGTCGGAGGACCCGGCAGTAGACCAGCTGCAGCTCAAGCGCCTGAAGAAGCGCAAGCTGATGCTGAAGGACCTGATTGCCCGGCTCGAGAGCGAGCTGATTCCGGACCTCAACGCCTAGGCGCCGGGCTCCGGCGCTCCCGACCCGCCTGCTCCGTCAGGCCCTTTCTTCGGGCCGCTCGTGCTGGTACTTGGCCGGCAGCATCCAGGTGGCCAGCGCCGGCAGCAGCAGGATGGCGCCGAACATGTTCACCAGGAACATGAAGGTGAGCAGGATGCCCATGTCGGCCTGGAACTGCAGCGGTGAGAACACCCAGGTGAACACGCCGATGGCGAGGGTGATGCCGGTGAAGACGACGGCGTTGCCGGTCACGCGCAAGGTGTGCGCGTAAGCCTGCTGGATGCTCGCGCCCTGTTTCAGGAAGTACTGGAAGCGGCTGAAAATGTAGATGCCGTAGTCGACGCCGATACCCACGCCCAGCGCGGCCACCGGCAGGGTGTTCACCTTGAGGCCGATCTCCAGGTAAGCCATCAGTGCATAGGCGAGCAGGGAGACCAGCGCCAGCGGGATCACGATGCAGGCCACCGCGCGCAGCGAGCGGAAGCTGAGCCAGCACAGCAGAATCACCGCGCCGAAGACATAGATGAGGATGGGGAACTGCGCCGCCGCCACCTCTTCGTTCATGGCGGCCATCACGCCGACGTTGCCGGTGGCGAGGCGGAACTGCATGTTCTCGGGCGCGAACTCGTCGCGCCAGGCCTTCACCTCGTCGACGACGCGCTCGATGGTGCCGGCCTTGTGGTCCTCGGTGTAAACCATCACCGGGATCACGCTGCAGTCGCTGTTCAGGAGGCCCGTGCTGGTCTCCACCCGGGCCAGCGCCTGCACCAGCACCTGCTCGTTGCGCGACAGGGCGCGCCACGCGGGATAACCCTCGTTCCAGCCGGCCGTCACGATCTTGGCGACCTGCGGCAGCGCAATCACCGTCTGCACGCCTTCCACGTTGCGCATGTGCCAGGCGAAGCGGTCGATCAGGTCCATGACCTGGTAATCGATGCAGCCGTTCTCACCCACCTCGACGATGACGTTGATGAGGTCGACGCCGATGGAGAAGCGCTTGGTGATGTCCTTGGTGTCGAGGTTGTAGCGCGAGTCCGGCCGCAGCTCGGGCACGCCGGCATGCAGGTCGCCGATCTTGACCTGGGAGCCTTTCCAGGCGCCGAAGACGAACAGGCCGGCTGCAATGACGATAATTACGGTCGCCGGGCCGCGCGTGGACACCTTTGAAAGGCCATCCCACAACGGTCGCATCTGCTGCGCGCGCCGCAGCAGGCGCTCCTTGTAGCCCTGGTCGGGTTGCACGTAGCTGATCAGCACCGGCAGCAACACCAGGTTGGTGAGGATGATGCAGGCCACGCCGAGCGAGGCCATGATCGCCATCTCCTGGATGATGCGGATCTCGATGAACAGGATGGTGATGAAACCGATGGTGTCCGAGGCCAGTGCCACGCCGCCAGGCACCAACAGGCGCCGGAAAGTGGCGCGCGCGGCCTGCTCCGGGCCGGCCCCGTCGAAGACCTCCGAGGCGTAGCCGGAGATCATCTGCACGCCATGGGACACACCGATGGCGAATACCAGGAATGGGACCAGGAGGCCCATCGGGTCGATGCCGAAACCGAGCAGGGGCAACATCCCGAGCTCCCAGATCACGGCGAAGATGCTGCACACCAGCGGCACGATGGTGAGCTTGATCGACTGGCTGTAGATGTAGACCAGCACGGTCGTCACCAGCAGCGCCAGCGCGAAGAACAGCACGATGCGGTTGGCGCCTTCCTTGATGTCGCCGACCACCTTGGCAAAGCCGATGATCCGGACCTTGATGTTGTCGGTCTGGATCTTGGCCCGGACCTCTTCCTCGAGCTTCTTCGCGACGTCGAAATAGTCCAGGCGTTCCTGGGTGTCCGGGTTGATCTCCAGCAGCTGGGCGCTGATGATCGCGCCCGAGAAGTCGTTCGCCACCAGCCGGCCGACGATGCCTGCCTTGAGGATGTTCTCTTTCACCCGCTCGAGATCGGACAGGGTGTACTGGAAATCCGCCGGGATGACGTCGCCCGCCTCGATGCCTTCCTCGGTCACCTCCAGGTAGCGCACGTTGGGAGTGAAAATCGACGTGACGCGCGCGCGGTCCACGCCCGGGATGAAGAACACCGCGTCGGTGGCCTGGCGCAAGGCTTCGAAGAACTCGGGGTTGAACATGTCCCCGCTCTCGTCCACCAGTGCGATGAGCACCCGGTCGGCGCCGCCGAAGTCCTCGTAGTGCTCGACGAAGGTCGACATGTACTCGTGCTGCAGCGGCAGCTGCTTGCTGAAGCCGGCATCCACGCGCAGCCCGGTGACGGCGCTCCAGGCGAGCAGCGCCGTGATAATGGCGAAGATGGCGATGACCAGCGGCCGCCGGCTGAATACCAGCTTCTCCAGGGCATCGATGACGGGGGTCTTCTTCGGCGCTGACATGCCCTACTCCAGTCCCACTGTTTCCGCCTCGATGCGCTCGACGCCCGGTTCACCGATGACGATGAGCGCGCCGTCGTCGAGGGCCAGCGCCGACATCAGCGCCTTGCGATCGTCCCGCTGCTCCAGCCGGAAGCGGTCGCCTTCGCGACTGAACAGCATCACGCCGGCGGTGCCGACCACGAGAATGCCGCCATCGGGACGCTGCGCGCCGCCGAACAGGGAGGTGTCGACTGGCAGGCTCACGTCGCGCCAGGTCTCGCCCCCGTCCCAGCTGCGGAACATGTTGCCGCGCAGCCCGAACACCAGCAGCGAACCGTCCGCCAGGGGAAGGCCGCCGAAAAAAGAACCGTCGTAGGGCGGGTCCAGCACCTGCCAGGTGAAGCCCTGGTCGTCGGAGCGGAACACCGTGCCGGCCTCAGCCATCAGGTACAGGCGGCCGGCGTTGTCGTTGATGATGCGATTCATGTGCAGGTCGGCCGCGATCTCGTCGTCCGCCCATTCATCGTCGGCCCACTCGTCCGCGTCGTCGCCTGCATCGCCTGCTGCGTCGTCCGCCGTATCATCCGCCGTTTCGTCCGCCGCGCCATCCACGTCATCGGCTGCCACGGGCGTCGCTTCGACCAGCTCCAGCGTCTCCTCCTCCCAGCTCAACCCGCCGTCGGAGGACCGCAGGAAATAGCCGTAGGCCCCGACCGCGAAGCCGTTGTTCTCGTCGGCAAACCAGATGTCGAACAGGGGGAACTCGAGTTCCGGCGCGAAGTGCACCCGGCACCAGGTCTCGCCACCGTTCTCCGTGCGCAGGATCACTGCATCGTGCCCGACAGCCCAGCCGAGGTTGCGGTCGTGGAACCACACCCCGGTCAGCACGGTACGGGTCGGGGTGCGGTTCTGCACCCAGCTGCGGCCTTCGTCTTCACTCACCAGCACGTGGCCGCGGTCGCCCACCACCACGACGTCCTTGCCGACCCGGGTGATGTCGAGCATCAGGGATTGCGGCGCGAGCGGCATGATCACCGACCACTCGCTCTCCGGCACCGGGTCGGCGCACTCAGCGCGTGCTGCGTCTGGCACAGCGGCGAGCGCCATGGCGATCAGGAGAAGATGCACCAGTCTGGACAAGGCGGGCGGCCCCCGGGGTTGTTCTGGTAGTTGTCGTCAGGTTGGGCGAAACAACCGGGGCGCCTTGACGGCGCCCCGGCCGGTTTCTGCTAGCGCACGCCGGACCTGCGCAGCGTGGCCGGAGCAAAATCCTCCGGCGTGTAATTGGCGCTGAAGTCGTAGGTCTGCGGCTCCTCGTTGTTGAGGCCGATGGCGAGGTAACGACCCGACTGCAGGTCCATGGTCAGCTCCAACGTGGTCCAGAAGCTGGGCACGTCGTAGTAGTTGATCGAATGCGCTTCCTGCACGCGCCAGATCTGGTCGCGGTTGTCGTAGCAGTCGACCACCTGGGCCTGCCAGGAGTCCTCGTCGATGTAGAAGGTGCGGCGCTTGTAGACGTGGCGCGTGCCTTCCTTGATGGTCGCGTCCACCACCCAGACGCGATGCAGCTCGTAGCGCGCGTGCTCCTGGTTGATGTGCAGCGGCTTGAGTACGTCGTCGTACTTCAGCTTGTTGCTGTGCAGCTTGTAGCTGTTGTACGGGACCAGGATTTCCTTGCGCCCGACCAGCTCCCAGTTGTAGCGCTCGGGGCTGCCGTTGAAGATGTCGAGCTGGTCGGAAGTGGCAAGACCGTCCGCGGCGGTACGCGGGTTGTCATGCGCCACGTTGGGCGCGCGACGCACGCGGCGCTGGCCGGGATTGTACAGCCAAGCCTTGCGGTTCTCCTTGGCCTGGTTCAGCGTCTCGTGCACCAGCAGCACCTCGCCGGCCAGGCGGGCCGGCGCGGTCACGGTCTGCTTGAAATACACGATGACGTTGTCGAGGTCTTCCTCGCGCGCACCCTCGAGGCTGTAGGCGCCGAGGTATTCGTCGGTGAACATCACCATCGTGTAGTTGCCGTCGCGGGTCACCGGCGCCTGGCCGATGGTGCGACGCGCGCTGTCGGTGCGGTAACGCACGATGTGGTTCCAGATCGCCTCGAGGCCGTTCTGCGGGATCGGGAAGGGAACGCCCTCCGCGCCGCCGCTGAAGCCGTTGCCGCCCTCGATCAGGTGGGTCGAGCTGGCGATGCGCTTGGTGGCCTCGTAGATGCGCTCCGGCACCGCCGCGCTGCGGCGCGTGGGATACACGTCCATGAAGTATTCCGGATAAGTCCGGAACATGGCCTTGTGCCCCTCGGTGAGGATATCGGCGTACTGGTCCATGTTGGCCGCGGTGATGCGGTACAGCGGCTTGTCGTCGGCGAAGGGATCCGGATGGTGGCCGCCGGACACGAAGTCCGGGAAGCCCGCCTCGGCCGGGCTGCGCAACCCGCCGGTCCACTCGGGAATGGTACCCGCGTCGTTGCCGGCGCGGATGGCGCCGAGCGGCGTCAGCTCAGTACCGAGGCGCGCAACCTGGTCGGCGGAAAGACCCTGGCCGATCGCCGGGGCTGCCAGTCCGACCAGCGCCATCGCGGCGAGAGCCTGCTTAATTCTGATATGGGTCATGTGTGACTCTCCTGGAATTCCTAGAACGAGACCTTGCCCGTGAGCGAGATGAAGTCACGGTCATTGGCCTGGTTGAACCTGCCGGCGCCGCCGAACTCGGCGTAGTTGAGCTCCACTTCGTACTTGTTGCGGAGCGTGCCCTTCAGGCCCAGCGACATGGCGGTGCGACCCTCGATGAAGTTGCCGCCCGGCCCCGGGGATACGCCGTTGACGTCGTGGCTGTAGCTGGCGATGGGCGACAGGGTCCACGGGCCGATGGCGTTGTTGTAGATCAGCGCGCCGCGGAAACGGTAGCCCCACGAGGTCTTGCTCGGGAAGGCGCTGCGCGGATCCACCTCGCCGAAGTGGCTGCTGGCCAGCATGGCGTTGCCCGAGACCACGGTGCCCGGCCCTTCGAGGCGCAGGCCGACGCCGTTCGGGCCGCCGGTCGTGGTGCTCGGCAGGTCGGGCACGTGGTTCATGCCCAGCTCCATTACGAAAGCTCCGGTATCCGCGCCAAGCAACGGGCCGGAGAGGTAGGTGAACGTGGTCTGCGCCTGCCATACGTCCAGCTCGACCGCCCCCTCGATAATCTGGTTCAGGCCGTACGGACCCAGCTGGTTGAAACACCCGAGGGCCCCGACCGCGCCGTTCGGGTT
Organism: Thioalkalivibrio sp. XN279; assembly: GCF_011089885.1. NCBI lineage: Bacteria > Pseudomonadati > Pseudomonadota > Gammaproteobacteria > Chromatiales > Ectothiorhodospiraceae > Thioalkalivibrio > Thioalkalivibrio sp. XN279. The sequence goes on from NZ_JAANBD010000006.1 coordinate 7,864, forward strand.
GTCCGGGCACAGGCTCGGGTTGGGCGACAGGCCGTCCAGCGGCGACAGCGCCGCGAACAGCAGCTCGACATCGTCTACCTGCAGCGGGGCGTCCGGCTTGTAGGACACCTCGCCCTGCCAGGCGATGCCGGTGTTGAACAGGTAGCCGCTCCAGCTGAAGCCCCACAGATCGAGGTCCTCGGGATAGTTCACGAAGTAGCGCGAGGTCTGCGCCAGCTCGTCCGAAGCGAAGGAACTCGCCAGGCCAGAGAGGTTGCCGCCGCCGAGGAACACGTTGCCGGCCACGATGGCCCGGTCACGCACCTTGGCTTCGCTGATGTCGCCGCCGAGGCTGGCGGCAGTGAGCATCGCCTGCGCCGTTGCGGTGTTCACCGCGGCGTCGAATGACAGGCCGGAGGCCAGGCCGATGGCCGTGGCCTGCGCCGCCGTGGCGACCGCCGCCGAGTTGCCGAGGCCGGCCTGGGTGCCGGTGCGGCCGCTGATCACGGGCAGGCGGCTGTGGTAGCGAATGTAGTAAAAGCCGAACTCCATGCCGCCCATCAAGTCCTCAGCGAAGTAGCGGAACGCCAGGCCGTACTGCCCGCCGTCGTCCGGCCGCTCGGTGTCGTCGCGCGGCACGAAGTTGAAGTCCGGGTCGAAGGAGCCGCCCAGCGGCGTGAAATCCGTGCCCTGGTCACCCCAGGCGCCGAAACCCAGCATGACGTGGGTGCCGCCCTTGGTGGCAAAGTCATTGGTGGAGAAATAGCTGCCGGCCGGGTCCGGCTCGACCTTCTCCCAGTCGTACTGGTAGTACGCCTCGATGCTGGTGTTCAGGGTCGGCGAGAAACTCAGGGACGCCATGCCCTGGGGCACAAGCGCTTCCCTCAGCTCGGCGCCGGGCACGCGCAGCTGCGATACGTCGAAGGGGTTGGTGACGTTGATGCCGCCCTGGATGAACGTACTTTCGCCCCAGTTGATCACCTGGTTGCCGATGCGGAACTCCGCCGGCATGCTGCCGAGGTCGAAGGGTACGAAGACGAAGTAATCGAGCATCTTCACGTCCTGCTCGACCAGCTCCTCCGCCCTGTCCGAGAGCGGGGTGCGCAGCGTGTCGCCGACTTCCCAGTCGGTGAAGCCGGTGGCGCGTGCGAACAGGCCCCAGGAGTCGCGGTAACGCAGCTCGAGTTCGGTCGTGGCCTTGAGCACGTTCGAAACCAGGCCGTTGCTGTAGTTCAGGTTGCCGTCGTCGCCGTTGGCGCTGCGGCCGCAGCCGCCGTTGGCATTCGCGATCAGCCTGCAGTCCGGGCTTTCAACGCGCCACAAGGCGCCGAGGGACAGCGTGGTGTCCCAGCTGCCCGACCAGTTCTCGGTTTGGATCGGCACCGCCGATGCCGGTGCTGCATAGCTCGCAGCAATTGCGGCCGCTATCGCGGTCGCCAGGATGCGTCCGTTGCCCGGACGGGCCCTGGAGGGTTGCGTGCTCATTGAGGACTCCCCAGTTCTTGTGTGTGTTTTGCACGTTGCCCCGCAACCGGACTCCCCCGGCGCGTCCCGCTACTCTTACAGAATTCGTCACTCGAAAACAACATCTTGGATCAATTACCGCGCGGAAAGCGCAATACAGGGAAACGCGTTGTTGCGCGCAAACCAAAGCCGGCCCGGACGGACGGCGCACACCAACGGGGCGCGCATTGCGCTGCAGCAAAAATTCCCGCACGGACAGCGTGAGAACAGCGCGAGGACTAGAGGTTCATCGCCTGCAGGATATCGTTGCGCAGGCGGTCGCCGAGAAACTGGCGCGCGTCGTCCATGGCCTGCACCAGCGACTGGTCGAACACCAGCAAGCCGGTCTCGTCGGTGCGCAGCACGCCGTGCTTGCGCAGTCGCCCGATGAAGCCGCGGAACAGGCTCTTGTCGAAGAACTCCGGCGCGCTGAACTGGAACAGCATGGACATGCGCTGCGCCATGAGGTGGCACAAGTCCTCGAGCTGCCCTGGCCGCAGGGTGCCGGAACCGTGCTTGGCGAGCAGCGCCACGGTCATGTAGAAGCGCTCCAAGGTCTGCACGGAGCATTGCGCCAGGATCCACATCTGGATCGCCTCCGGGGTGTGCGGGGCCGGGCGGCGCAGGCAGGCCTGCTCCCCCTCGCTGTCGCGCCGCAGCAGGCCACGCCCCACCATCATGTCGATGACGCGATCGACCTCGACCTCGAGCTGCTCCGGGGTCCAGTGGAGGAACAGCTCGCCGCCCAGGTAGGGATAGACCATGCGCGCCAGCCCGCGCACCCGCTCCACCGCCTGCACCGGCTTGTCGATGAAACAGCACGCGATGATCGAGGGGATGGCGAACAGGTGGGCCACGTTGTTGCGGAAATACGTGGCCAGCAGCGCCTCCTTGGGCGCCAGCATGATGACGTCGCCGAGCCGGTGCGGGCGGCGCTCGAGCAGGCCGAGGCGCTCGCCGTAGGCGATCATCTCCGCGCCGCCCAGCTCGGTCACCGTGACGCCCTCGTCGTACGGCACCTGGCGCAGCATCTCCGCAAACAGCTCCAGCAAACGGACCAGCGGCTGCTCCACCATGCTCTGGCGCGGCGTGGCCAGCAGCACCATGGCCAGCAGGTTGACCGGGCTGACCGCAGCAGCGGCGTTGATCCGCCTGAGGATCTCCTCGCCCAGCTCCTCCACCACGGGACCGGTCCAGCCCGGGCGCTCGTCCTCTTCCACCGGCTCCGAGCGCCAGCCGGGGCGATGCCGCTCGAGCATCCCGTCGAGGAAGAAGGGTGCACCGAAGTTCACGTGCACGCGGCCGAACTCCCGGCGCAGGTGGCGCAGCGCCTTGAAAATCCCCAGCACGCTCTCCTTTTCTTTCGGCCGCCCCGACAGCTCGGAGATGTAGGAGCGGCCCTCGAACAGCCGCTCGTAGCCGAAGTACACGGGCACGAAGACCACCGGGCGCACCGGCTCGCGCAGGTAGGCGCGCACGGTCATGGCCAGCATCCCGGGCTTCGCCGGCAGCAGGCGCCCGGTGCGGCTGCGACCGCCCTCGATGAAGTACTCCATCGCCACGCCCTTCGCCAGGTTGAGCGCGAAATAGCGCCGGAAGACCGCGGCGTAGAGCGGGTCGTCGCGGAAGCTGCGCCGCATGAAGAAAGCGCCGCCCGTGCGCAGGATCGGGCCGATCACCGGCAGGTTGAGGTTCACTCCGGCGGCGATGTGCGGCGGCACGAGGCCGTTCTGGTACACCACGTACGACAACAACAGGTAGTCGATGTGGCTGCGGTGGCAGGGCACGTAGACGACCTCGTTGCCCTCGGAGACCGCTTTCAGGCGATCGACCCCGCCGACCTCGACGCCGTCGTAGAGGCGGTTCCACAACCACGTCAGCACCCGCTCGCCGATGCGCACCGTGGTGTAGCTGTAGTTGGCGGCGATCTCGTTGGCATAGCGTCGCGCCCGTGCCACCGCCTTGTGCAGCGGCTGCTTGTTCACCTCGCTGTAGCGGCGGATGGCGCGTCGCACCGAGTCGGAGGCGACGACCTGGTTCAGCAGGGTGCGCCGGTGCGACAGGTCGGGGCCGATGGTGGCGATGCGCAGGCGCCGGAAATGCACCCGCAGGACCCGCCCGAGCTTGCGCGCCACCAGCGCGGGGTTCGGTTCCTGGGTCACCAGCTGGGACATCAGCACCGGCTCGCTGAACTGGACCAGCACGTTGCGGCCGTGAAACACCATCATGAACAGCTTGCGCAGGCGGCCGACCAGCGCCCAGCCCTCGGAGAACAGGAGCTTGAACACCGAGCGTTCCTTGTCCGGGGAACGCCCCCAGAACACGGAGACGGGCACGACGACAACGTCGTCCACCTGCCCGGCCTGTACTGCGGCCGCGAGCCGCTCGAGCCGGCCCGGCCGGCCCTTGCGGCTGCGCCGCGGCTTGCGGCGCAGGTAGGCGACCGCGCGCCATTCCTTCAGGCCGCCCTGCGCCAGGCCGTCGCCGGGTCGCGGCAGGCCGTGGCGGATGCACTCCTGCTCCAGCACCGCCATGTCGGCCAGGCCGGGGTGCTCGAGCACGTAGCACAGGGGCTTGTCGGCAAGCGCCTTGAGCCGCTCCAGCTGGGCATCGAGCGTACGGGTGCGCACCCAGAGGAACAGCAGCTTCCTCGAGAGCCAGAGCGAGAGCCGCCAGAGTCCGTGCCATGGGTACATCAGGCTGGCGAGTTTAACTGCCGGACGCCCTTTGCGTCAGTGGCACGAGCGCCCTGCCGGGTTTGGTATTCCTGACCCAGCCATTTAGTCTTGTACCCATGAGCAACACGACCGCCCTGCCGGACTGGGACACGGGCTGGGCGATGTTCCTGGACGTCGACGGCACCCTGGTGGACATCGAGCACCACCCGGACCAGGTGCGTGCGGCCCCCGAGCTGAAACGGACGCTGGTGACGGCCACCCGCGCCCTCGACGGCGCCCTGGCCCTGGTCAGCGGCCGTTCCATCGCCAGCCTCGACCGCATTTTCGCCCCGCTCTGCCTCCCCGCCGCCGGGCTGCACGGACTCGAGCGCCGCGACGCCGACGGGCGGGTGCATTACCCCGGCGGCTACGCCGAGCGCATCGCCGCGGCCCGCGCGGAACTGCTCGGCTTCGTCCAGTCGGAGGCGGGCCTGCTCCTGGAAGACAAGGGCGCGGCGCTGGCCCTGCATTACCGCAATGCGCCGCAGCTCGAGGGTGCCTGCCGGCGGCACATGGACGCCGCGCTGCGCGCCGCCGGCGCGGACTTCCACGTGCAGCAGGGCAAGATGGTGCTGGAGCTCAAGCCCTCGGGCCATGACAAGGGCACGGCCATCCTCGCCTTCATGGCGGAGCCGCCTTTCTCGGGCCGTGTCCCGGTTTTCATTGGCGACGACCTGACGGACGAGGACGGGTTCCGCGCCGTCAACGAGCTGGGTGGCTTATCGGTGCGCGTCGGCGCCCATCCCGACACCAGGGCCGGCATCGTGGCGGGCGATGTCGCCGAGATCCGCCGCTGGCTGTCCGCAAGCATGGAGAGAATCGATGTCTCAACGGCCTGAAAGCTCCCTGGAGCTCGGCGTCATCGGGAACTGCCAGGTGAGCGCCCTGGTGGACGAACTCGGCCGCATGGTGTGGGCCTGCATGCCCCGCTTCGACAGCGATCCCGTGTTCTGCGCCCTGCTGATGGACGATCAGGACGCCGTGGAGCGCGGCGTGTTCGAGGTGCTGGTGGAAGACTTCGAACGGGCCGAGCAGGCCTACGTCGAGAACACGCCGATCCTGCAGACGTGGCTGTACGACCGCCACGGCGGCTGCGTCAAGGTGACGGATTTCGCGCCGCGCTACCAGCAGTTCGAGCGCACTTTCCACCCGTACATGTTCGTGCGCCACCTCGAGACCGTCACCGGCAATCCGCGCGTCACGGTACGGTTGCGACCGGCGGGACACTATGGCGCCGAAGACGCACGCCAGACCTTTGGCAGCAACCACATCCGCTACGTGCTACCGGACCTGACGCTGCGCCTCACCACGGATGCCTCCCTGACGCACGTGCGCGAGGAGCGTCCGTTCCGCCTCACCCGGCCGGTGAGCTTCATCCTCGGACCGGACGAGAGCCTGCTCGAGTCGGTGACGCGCAGCAGCCGCTTCCATTTCGAACAGACGCGCGCCTACTGGCGCGAGTGGGTGCGCGGGCTCGCGGTGCCCTTCGAGTGGCAGGACGAGGTGATCCGCGCCGCGATCACCCTCAAGCTCTGCTCCTACGAGGACACCGGCGCGATCATCGCCGCGATGACCAGCTCCATCCCCGAAGCCGCCGGGACGGCGCGCAACTGGGACTATCGCTACTGCTGGCTGCGCGACAGCTTCTTCGTGGTCCACGCGCTGAACCGTCTCGGCGCCACCCGCACCATGGAGGCCTACCTGGGCTGGATTCTCAACGTCACCGCCAGCGGCGACGGCCGCGGGATGCAGCCGGTCTACGGCATCAGCGGCGAAGCGGACCTGTCCGAGTCCGTGGTCGAGCACCTGCCGGGCTATCGCGGCATGGGACCGGTGCGCGTCGGCAACCAGGCCTACGAGCAGGTACAGAACGACGTCTACGGCGCGGTCGTCTTGTCGTCGGCGCAGGCTTTCTTCGACCGCCGTCTCGACACCCCGGCCGGGCCGGAACAGCTGGAGCTGCTGGAAGAGGTCGGCCGCCGCGCCGTCGAACTGTTCGACAAGCCGGACGCCGGCATCTGGGAGTACCGCGGGCGAGCGCGCGTGCACACCTTCTCCAGCATGATGTGCTGGGCCGGTTGCGACCGCCTGGCCCGCATCTCCTCGCACCTCGGCGAGACCGCCAAGGCGGCGCAATGGCGCGCTGCCGCCGACCGTATCCACGCCGAGATCTGCGCGCGCGCCTGGGATGCGGAGCGCGGCTGCTTCACCGAGAGCTTCGACGGCAAGAGCCTCGACGCGAGCATGCTGCTGATCGGCGATCTCGGCTTCCTGGAAGCCGACGACCCGCGCTTCCGCAGCACGGTGGAATGCATCGGGCGCGAGCTGCTGCGCGGCCAGCACATGTTTCGCTACGGCGAGGCCGACGACTTCGGCGAGCCCGAGACGGCCTTCAACATCTGCACCTTCTGGTACATCAACGCGCTGGCCCAGATCGACCGCAAGGACGAGGCCAGGGAGTTGTTCGAGGAGATGCTCAGCCGGCGTACCCGGCTCGGCCTGCTCTCCGAGGACCTGGACGTCCGCACCGGGCAGCTGTGGGGCAACTTCCCCCAGACCTACAGCCTGGTGGGCATCATCCTGGGCGCGATCCGCCTCAGCAAGCCATGGGAGGACGCATTTTGAGCCGCCTCATTGCCATCTCCAATCGCGTCGCCGCGCCCTCGGGCGGCAAGACCGCCGGCGGGCTCGCGGTCGGCATCCTCGCCGCCTTGCGCCAGAGCGGCGGCATCTGGTTCGGCTGGGGCGGCAAGACCTGCCACGGCGAACCGTCGGAGCCGAAGCTGGAAAAGCACGGCAACATCACTTTTGCCACGGTGGACATCGACAAGGCCGACTTCGACGGCTACTACAACGATTACTGCAACGGCACGCTGTGGCCGCTGTTCCACTACATGCTCGGCATCCTCAAGTACGACCGCGAGGCCCAGGAGGCTTACCAGCGCGTCAACCAGCTGTTCGCGCGCAAGCTGCGCCCGCTGTTGCAGCCGGACGACCGCATCTGGGTGCACGACTACCATCTCATCCCGCTGGCGCAGGAGCTGCGCCGCGCCGGCGCAGAACAGCCGATCGGCTTCTTCCTGCACGTGCCCTTCCCCAGCTTCGACGTGCTGCGCACGTTGCCGCGCTACCGCGGCCTGCTCCGTGCCATGGCGCAGTTCGACGTGGTCGGCTTCCAGACCCGCCAGGACTGCGAGAACTTCCTCGGCGGGCTGCGCAGCGCGGGACTGGGCGGGGCGCCATGCGGCGACGGCCGCGTCGCCGCCCTCGATCGCCGCATCCTGGTGGATGCCTTCCCCATCGGCATCGACGTGGAGGAAGCGGCGGAACAGGGCGCCGCCTCGATGGAATCCGCCAGCGTGCAGCGGCTCGCGCGCGACCTGGGCGACCGCGAACTGGTGATCGGGGTGGACCGCCTCGACTACAGCAAAGGCCTGCCCGAACGCTTCCGTGCTTTCGAGACCCTGCTGGAGCGCCACCCGGGCAGTCGCCGCCAGCTGGTGTTCCTGCAGATCGCCTCGCCGACGCGCACGGGGGTGCGCGCCTACCAGGAAATCCGCCACGAGCTGGAGCGGTCGGCCGGACACATCAACGGCCGCTTTGCAGAGCCAGACTGGACCCCGATCCGCTATATCAATCGCGGCCTGTCGCGGAAACTGCTCATGGGCTACTTCCGCGTCGCGCGCATCGGCCTGGTGACGCCCATGCGCGACGGCATGAACCTGGTCGCCAAGGAATTCGTCGCGGCCCAGGATCCCGCCGACCCAGGGGTGCTGGTGCTGTCGCGCCTGGCCGGGGCCGCGGCCGAGCTGGGAGACGGCGCCCTGCTGGTCAACCCCTACGATCCCGTCGGGGTGGCCGACGCCATCCTGAAGGCCTCGGAAATGCCGCCGCAGGAGCGGCGCGAGAAGCACGCCATGATGATGCAGGTGCTGCGCAACAACGACATTCACGCCTGGCGCCGGCGCTTCATCGAGGCCCTGGGCGACTGAGCCGAACCGGGGCCCAGCAGGCTTACTGCCTGGGTTGCACGCTCAAACGCGGCCGCGCACCAGCATGTGCCGGTCGCTGACTGCCATGACCTCGAGCCGGCCGAGCCCGGCCAGTGCCAGCTGCTGCCGGACCTCGTCAGGCTCGAAGGCTGCCAGCAGCGAATTGTAGAAGTCCCGGCGCAACACCTCGGGCTCGTCCGCCGCGTACTGGTCCACCAGGGCCTGCGCGGTGGCCTCGTCCGCGGGCCGCATCAGGTCCATCACCAGCACCGGCGCGCCCGGACGCGCGCGCGCACGGACCGTGCGCCACAGCGTCTCCGGGTGGTGCAGGTGATGCAGCAGGCTGTTGGAGATCACGGCGTCGTAGCGCGCCCGCGGCAGGAGCGCGTCCGGCACCAGTCCCTGGATGAAGCTCACGCGGCCCGCAAGTTCCGGCTGCGTCGCCAGCGCCGCGCGGCCGAAAGCCAGCATGGCGCCGGACCCGTCCAGGCCGTGGATCTCGATTTCCGGGTGCGCTGCCGCGATGCGCAGCATGATGTCGCCAGGGCCGCAGCCCAGGTCGAGCACCGCCGCACCCTCCGCGAGCGGGCCGATGAACTCGTCGTAGAGCGCGGCGAAGTGACTGTTGGGCTCTGCGAAATCCGCCTCGGCATAGGCCTGCGCCTGCGCCTCGTCGTCCATGAGCTCGGGCTCGGGAATCCTCTGCATCAGTTCCCGCCCCCGCTGTCGCGCTCGAGACGCGCGTCGATCTCGCGCTTGCGCTTCTCCGCCTGTTCCTCGACCGCGCGCGCCTTGTCCAGCGCCTGCACCTGGTCCTTGAACACGGTGTCCTCGACCGGCGGCGGCTCGGGTCGTTCCCCGCACCCGGCGACGAGCGCGAGGGCGCCCAGCATCACTAGGGAAAATGTTTTCATTGGCTGCCTCGCAGCTGACGCAAAGACCTGGCGAGATGTTAGCGTAACAGCCCCGCAACGGAAGGGCTGGCAACCATGAGCGAATTCGCCGGGAACGTCGTCGTCGTCACCGGAGCCTCCGAGGGCATCGGGCGTGCGCTGTGCGAGGCGCTGGCGCCCCAGGGCCCGAAGCTCGTGCTCTCGGCGCGCAACGAGGAGCGGCTCGAGGCACTGGCCGCGACCTGCCGCGCCGCCGGCGCCGAAGTGCTGGTGGTCCCGGGCGACCTGACGCATGAAGAAGCCTGCCGCAGCCTCGTCGCCGCCACCATCGCGCACTTCGGCCGTCTCGACACGCTGGTCGCCAACGCCGGCCGGACGATGTGGGCGCGCGTCGACGAGATCGAGGACCTGGCCATCTTCCGCGAGGTCATGGAGCTGAACTACTTCTCCGTGGTGAATGTGACCATGGCCGCACTGCCGCACCTGAAAGCCTCGCGCGGCCGCATCGTGCCCGTGGCGAGCGTCGCCGGGCTCACCGGCGTGCCGTCGCGCAGCGGCTACTGCGCCAGCAAGCATGCGCTGATCGGGTTCTTCGATTCCCTGCGCATCGAACTGGGGGACAGCGGCGTCACCGTCACCACCATCTGCCCCGACTTCGTCGTCACCGAGATTCATCGTCGTGCCCTGGACGGCAAGGGACGGCCGCTCGGCGTGACCCCGATGCAGGAGTCCAGGATCATGACCGCAGCCCAGTGCGCCGAGCTCATGATCCCCGCCATGGCGCAGCGCAAGCGCATGCTCATCACCTCGCGCCGGGGAAAGCTGGGGCGCTTCCTGAAGATCTTTGCGCCGGGACTGATCGACCGCATCGCGGCCAAGGCGATCGCCGACCGCAAGTAACCTGGCCGCCACCTCGCCCCCGACCGCACCGGGACCCTGCCGACCTCGGGACCTGACCGCGGGGCCGGACCGTGCAAGGCGCCCTTCGTTCGGAAATCTTTATCTCACTCAGTGCGCCTTGCACGTCCCGACCCCGCTGCGGCGTTGCAGGGCGCGGGGTCCTGGGGGGCACTGAGGCTCGGGGGTCGGCGCCGACGCTGCCGCGCGTGGCTCAGTCGGATGACGGCGACCTTCGTGGCCGAGGCCGCGCCGGATCCGGCCGACGCCGGGAAGACCGGCAAGGCTGACATCCCGGCGGCGCGACGCGACCATCGCACCCGTGACAGAGGCAGCACCGGGTCTTGCGGACGTGTCCGCAACGACCCCGAAGCGCCTCTGCGCTATCGAACCCCGCTATCTGCGACCCGGCAGCGGGGTCGGGACGTGCAATGCTCACCGAGCGATATAAAGATTTCATTGAGCGAGGGGAGCATTGCACGGCGCGGCCCCGCGGTCAGGGCTCCGTCAGACGTCGTCGAGGAACCAGTCGAAGAATCGATTGATCTCGAAGATGTGGTCCGTGAGGCGGTGGTCGCCATCGATGAGATGCAGCCCGGCGCGCTGCTCGCGCGCGAAGCGAATGCTGTTGTCGACCGGGACCACGTCGTCGCGCCAGCCGTGGACGATGGTGATCCTGGCGGCGCGTGGTGTCGGGGTCAGCGCCTCGTAGCCCGGCATGTAGAACGCCGGCGCGATCAGGAACAGGCCGCGCACCGCCGGGAGTTGCGCCGAGGCCGCGGCCGCCACGTGTCCGCCCATGCTGGAACCGACCAGCACCAGCGGTTTTTGCAGCGGCTGGCAATGCGCCACCAGCTTCGCCACCCGCGCCGCCGGGTCGTCCATGCCGCGGTAGTCGATGCTCTCGACCTCGAGGCCGCGGTCGCGCGCCAGGTCGGCCATGGCGGAAATCTTGCTGCCCCAGGGGCCGCTCTCCTTGCCGTGCGAGAAACAGACATAGGGTTGGCGGGACATGCTGCCTCTTCTGGTTCGTTGTTATTGGCTGCAGGGAACGAATCTTAACAGGGCTACGGGCGCGGACTGTCGCCGCGACGCAGGCGGGCGGCCAGGTCCTCGCGCGCCTGGGCCAGCACGGAATCGCGGTCGACGCTCTCGAGAATTTCCTGCACCACCGCCTTGGGCCCGCCCTGGCCCCAGGACTTGCCGCGGGCGAAATACTCCTCTGCGACCCGGCCGATCATGTAGGTCCCGTAGTAGGCCACCGCGCCCTGCGCGCCGGCGGTGAAGACCGTCGACAAGCCGCCGGTGGTGGCCTTGAGCGCGGCGGACACGACGTGCGCCAGCCAGACGGTGCCCATCAGCAGGGTCATCTGGGTCGCAATCACCGTGACCAGCGAACCGGCCTCGGCGCGGCTCAGCGGCAGGCCGTAGAGGCGCGACAGGTGGAACACCAGCCCGGCGTCGAGCGCCGCGGCCGCCAGCAGGTCGGCTGCGGGCACCGGGTTGACCGCCACCGCCACGCCCTTGGCGATGCAGTACTGGCGCACCAGGCGTTCCGCAGCCGCGCGCCGCAACTCGACCACGCGCCGCCCGACTTTTTCACTCACCTGCCCCGCGAACAGGCCGGCGGTCAGCGCCGAGAGCGTCTCCCCTTCGCGCTCCATGATCTGCCACAGGCGCTCGCGCAGCTGCTCGACGTCCGGCGGCCGCACGACCTTCTCCTCGCGCTCGGCGCCGTCGGCGCCGCGCACGATGCGCGTCACCGGCGCCGGGTCCGCCGCGGCGGCGACGACCTGCTCGGCGGGCAACCGCCCCTGCGTGCGTTCCACCAGGCGCGCCACCAGCGCGCGGCGCTCCTCGGCGGTGTAACGATCCGCCTTGTTGAGCACCAGCACCACCGGCGTGCCCGGCGCCAGCGCCCGGTCCAGCGCCGCCTGCTCGGCCGAGTTCAGGTCGCCGTCCACCACGAACAGCACCAGGTCGGCGCGCGCCGCCACGTCGCGGGCCATGGTCTCGCGTTCCTCGCCGCCGACCTCGTTGATGCCGGGCGTGTCGAGCAGGCACACCTGCCCGGAGCGCGCCTCCTGCCAGTGCGCCTCGGCCGCCGCGCGGGTCTCGCCGTGCAACGCGCTGGTGGCGAAGCGTGCCTCGCCCAGCAGTGCGTTCAACAGCGACGACTTGCCGACGCTGACCTCGCCGAGCACGGCGATGTGGATCTCGCCCTGCTCCAGCTTCTGCAGCATGCGCTCCACCTCGGCGAACTCGGGCGCCAGCGCCTCGCGCATGCCGCTGGGCAACGCGGGATCGTCCAGCAGCCGGCGCAGGCTGTCCTGCGCCAGCGCCAGGTGGCGCTCGCCCGCCGGCGCCGCGGCGCGCGCACCCTCGTCCGGCCGCTCAGTCGCGGTTTTCGCGCCGCGCTTCCAGGGCCAGCCGCGCCAGCTGCCGGGCTTTCTTCCCGATGTCTTCACCAAACTGGTCTCCCACCTCGCGTGCGGCCGCAGCCGGGCGGAGGTCTCCGGTGGTCTCGAGGCTGTGTGCCAGCCCCTTGCCCATAGCGTCGAAAATGATGCCGTAGGCGACGGCATGGACCAGCCCCCCGGCCACGGTGCCCGCCCCCGGGAAAGCCTTCAACACGTTGCCCGAGATCGCCAGCACCAGCGGCACGGCGCGGCCGACGTAGCCCTGCGCAATGTCGAGGAAACGCTGGATGTCGATCTCCCGCGCCGGGACGCCGTACAGCCGGCACAAGGCTTTCACCAGCGAGGTGCCGAGGTAGCCCTGGATCAGCACGTCAGTGCCCGGGCTCACCGCCGCCAGCGCGCCGACCACGGCTTTCTTGGTGTAGTCCGACACCACCTTCGCCGCCTGTTCACGCCGCCGCCGCGCTGCGGCGTCCTCGAGCCGGGCCGAGGCGAGGCGGAACACCGAGGCGTCACGCAGCGCGTCCAGCGCGCCCGGGTCGTCGTCCAGCCGGGCCTGCAATGCCTCGCGCAGCATCTCCACGCGCGGCGCGCGCGGACGCTCGATTTCGCTCTCGCGGCCGGTCTCGTCAGCCTGCAGCACGCGCTCGGCCCCGCCCGCCACCACGGGTACCACGGCGGGGGGCGGCTTCAGGGTGGACAGGCGCTCGGCGAGTCGCGCCACGATGCGCTGCAGGTCGCCCTCCGCGTACCAGTCGGCCTTGTTCACCGCGACCACCAGCGGCTTGCCGACGCGCGCCAGGGTCTCCACGTCGTCGTGCTGGCTGCGGCTCAGGTCGCCCTCGCAGACGTAGATCACCAGGTGCGCCCGCATCGCCTCCGCCAACGCCATCTCCCCGAGCATCTCGGCATCGCCGCTGCCGGGCACGTCCGCCAGGCTAACGACGTCGCCCGAGGGCAGGTGCCATTCGTAGTGCTGTACTGCGCGCGTGGTGCCGGCAGTCACGGCCGTCTGCGGCCGGGCTTCGGGCACCAGCGCCTGCACCAGGGAACTCTTCCCGGCGCTCGCATCGCCGAACATGGCGATGAACAGGCGACCGCCCTCGCGGCGCCGCGCCAGCTCCGCCAGCTCCTGCTCGATGGCGGCAACGTCGCCGCTGGCAGCCCGCTCCGCATCGAGCTGCGCCCGCAGGGACGCCTCGTCCGGCGGCCGCTCCGGGACCGCAGCGCGGGCTGGACGCCGGCGCACCGGCGCCAGCAGCCACCACAGCAGCCACGCTGCGAGCGCACCGCCGGTCGCCAGCACGGCGAGGAAGCCGTAGTAGATGGCCGCCGGACCGTCCTGCAACCGCTGCAGGATGGACAGCACCGTGTCCGCGACCGCCAGCAGCGCGCCGGCGAACAGCACCAGCGCCACCAGCACCACCGCTGCGAGCAGCGTGCGGATGCGGCGATCCCCCCTCATGAGCGCGCGCTCCGGCGCGCCGCCGCCAGGCAGATCGCGAGGCCGGCGCCGAAGGGCACCAGCCGCTCCAGCCAGTCGCCGGGCGTGTCAGGCAACCAGTAGAACAGGAGCGTGCCGGCAAAGCCGGTCGCCATGGCTGCGAAGACGGCGGCCGGCGGCACCGCCAGCCCTGCCAGCCGCACCAGCAGCGGCGGCCCGAACGCTGCGCCGAGCGCGGCCCAGGCGAACAGCACGCGGGCGAAAATGGTCTGGGGCAGCGCTAGCGCGATCACCACCGCAAGCAGGCTGATGAGCGCCACCACCAGGCGCGACACCCACAGGCTGCCGCGTCCGCGTCGCGGCAGGTCATGGCTGGCGGACGAGGCGGCGACCAGCAACTGGCTGTCGGCAGTAGACATGATTGCCGACAATACCGCGGCGATCATCACCGCGGCCACCACCGGCGGGAACAGCCGGTTGGCCGTTTCGAACAGCACCTGCTCGTCGGCGACGGTCGGACCGTACAGCGCGCGCGCGGCGAAACCGAGGGTGATCATGCCGGCGTAGATGATCACGGCCCAGGTCAGCGCGATGATGCGGCCGTCGCGCAGCGCGCGCGTGTCGCGCAGCGCCATGAAGCGATTCACCACGTGCGGCTGGCCCGGGTAACCCAGGCCGATGCCGAGGGTGCCGAGTGCAAACCCCACCGCGGCGATCCCGGCGACGGGTGGCCCGGCGCCGGCCGCGCGCAACTCGGCAAGGGACGCCCACACGGCGCCCGGGCCGCCGGCCGCAGCCACCGCGGCCACAGGCAGCACCAGCGCGGTGAAGGCCATCACCATTCCCTGCAGCGTGTCAGTCACGCTCACCGCCCAGAAGCCGCCGAGCAGGGTGTACACCAGCACCACCGCGGCACCGATCATCACCGCCGTGTGCATCTCCAGCGCGAAGGCGCTGGCAAAGGCATTCCCCGCCGCCTGGAACTGCGCCGCCACGTAGAAAGTGAAGGAGAACAGCACCACCCCGGAGGCCAGCAGCACGATGCGCCGCGGCCATCCGCTGTCCGCATCGGGTCCGGCAATGAATTCCGTCAAGGTGATCGCGCCCGAAGCGCGGCTCTGCCGCATCAGCCGCGGCGCGACCCACAGCCAGTTGATGAGAAAGCCGGAGAGCGTGGCCGGAAACAACCACAGCGCCGGCAGGCCCCACAAGTAAGCCATGCCGCTCACGGCCACCAGCGTCCATGCCGATGACGACGACGCGGAGGCGCTGATGGCCGCCACCCAGCCGCCGAGCCGGCGCCCGCCGAGGAAAAAATCGCTGGTGTCGTGGGTGCGGCGCGTAGCCCACAGGCCGATGCCGACGAGCACCAGCTTGTAGACGACCAGCGTGTAGAGAATGGCGTCCGCCCGCGACATGGCGCTCCCCGCGACCCGCGCCGAGTGTAACAGGGGCCCCAGGCCCTACAATGGCCGCATGAACGAGCAGGCAGGCGCCGGCTGGCGCTTCTGGGTCGACCGCGGCGGCACCTTCACCGACATCGTGGCGCGCCGGCCAGACGGCCGGCTGGAAACGTTGAAGCTGTTGTCGGAAGCGCCGGAGCATTATGCCGACGCCGGCATCGAGGGCATGCGCCGCATGCTCGGCCTGCCGGATGCCGCGGCGCTGGCGGAGGCGCCGATCGAGGTCGTGCGCATGGGCACCACGGTGGCCACCAACGCGCTGCTGGAGCGGCGCGGCGAGCCGACCGTGCTGGTGGTGACGCGCGGCTGCGGTGATGTGCTGCGCATCGGTACCCAGCAACGCCCGGAGCTGTTCGCCCTCGACATCCGGCTGCCGGAGCCGCTGTATGCCGAGGTCATCGAGGCCGACGAGCGCCTCGCGGCCGACGGCATGGTGCTGCGCCCCCTCGACGAGAACGCCCTCGCGACCGCCCTGCGTGCGGCTCGCGCACGTGGTTTCAGGGCAGCCGCGGTGGTGCTGCTGCACGGCTACCGCTTCCCGGCACACGAACTGGCGGCGGCGCGGCTGGCGCGGGAAGCCGGCTTCGAGCAAGTGTCCGTCTCGCACGAGGTCAGTCCGCTGCCGCGCATCGTGCCGCGCGGCGAGACCACCGTGGCCGACGCCTACCTCTCGCCGGTGCTCGACCGTTACGTGGCGCGGCTGCGGCAACCGCTGGGCGGACACCGCCTGTTGTTCATGCAGAGTAACGGCGGCCTTGCCGAGGCCGAGCGCTTCCGCGGCCGCGACAGCGTGCTGTCGGGGCCCGCCGGCGGCGTGGTGGGCATGGCGGCGGCCGGCCGGCGCGCAGGCATCGAGCGCCTCATCGGTTTCGACATGGGCGGCACCTCGACGGACGTCTGTCTCTATGAAGGCGAGTTCGAGCGCAGCCAGGACAACCTGGTCGCGGGCGTGCGGCTGCAGGCGCCGATGCTGCGCATCCACACGGTGGCCGCCGGCGGCGGCTCCGTCCTCGCCTTTCGCGACGGCCGCTTCCAGGTCGGTCCCGAGTCGGCCGGGGCGCAGCCGGGGCCGGCGTGCTACGGCCTCGGCGGACCGGCCGCAGTCACGGACGCGAACCTGGTGCTCGGCCGCCTGCAGCCCGAGGCGCTGCCGCGGGTATTCGGTCGCAGCGGGGACCAGCCCTTGGACCGTGCCGCCGCCGCGGCACGGCTGGAAGAGATCACGGCGGCCGTGGCCGCGGCCGGCCGGCCCGCGATGAGCATCGAGGCCGCGGCCGCCGGCTTCCTCGAAGTCGCGGTGGAGCGCATGGCGCGGGCCGTGAAACAGGTCTCGGTGCGGCGCGGCGCAGACCCCGGCGCTTTCACGCTGTGCGGCTTCGGCGGCGCTGCCGGCCAGCACGCCTGCGACGTGGCGGACGCGCTGAACATCCGCCGGGTCCTGCTGCCGCCGTTCGCTGGCGTGCTTTCGGCGTGGGGCATCGGCCTCGCCGACCTCGTGGCGCTGCGCCAGGCACCCGTGCAGCAGCCGCTCGATGCTGCGACGCTGGCCCGGGCGCACGACACCCTGGCGCAGCTCGGCAGGGAGGCTGCCGCAGAGCTCGTGGCCCAGGGCCTGGCGGCGCAACGCTGCCTGCTGAGCGCGCGGCTGCGGCTGCGCTGTATCGGCAGCGACACCGTACTGGAAGTTCCGCTCGGCACGGAGAGCGAAGTCCGTGCGGTTTTTGCGACCGCCTTCGAGCGCCGCTTCGGCTTCCATGCCGACGCAGCGCTGGTGCTGGAATCGGTGGAAGCCGAGGCGCGCGGCGGCCACGGTGAGCCCGGGCGCGCACCTGCGGTCGAGCCGGCGCCGCGCTCGAGTTGCCGCGCCTGGGTCGACGGGACATGGCGGGAAGTCCCGCTGGTGCCACGCCAGGCGCTCGCGCCCGGCGAGAAGCTGGCCGGCCCGGCGCTGCTGCCGGAGCGCAATGCCACCACGTGGCTTTCCCCCGGGTGGCATGCCCGCGTGGACGGCGACGGCAACCTGCTGCTGGAGCGCGCCGCGCGCCGCCGCGCCAGGAAAGTCTCCACCGCCGCCGATCCGGTCTTGCTGGAAGTGTTCAACAACCGCTTCATGCACGTCGCCGAGGACATGGGCGCCGTGCTGCAGAACACGGCGAGCTCGGTCAACATCAAGGAGCGGCTCGATTACTCCTGCGCCGTGTTCGACGCCACCGGCGGGCTGGTGGCCAACGCGCCGCACATGCCGGTGCACCTCGGCTCCATGGGCGAGAGCGTGCGCGCCGTGATGCGCAGTTTCGGCGACGCGATGTCCCCCGGCGACAGCTTCGTGCTGAACGACCCCTACGAGGGCGGCACCCACCTGCCCGACATCACCGTGGTGACGCCCTTCTGCGGCGACGACGGACGGCCGGCCCTGTACGTGGCGTCACGGGCGCACCACGCCGACATCGGCGGCCGCACCCCGGGCTCGATGCCGGCGGACAGCCACCACATCGACGAAGAGGGCGTGCTGCTCACGCCCGAGCGCATCGTCACGGCGGGCCGCTTCGACGAGGACGCGGTCCTCGCGCTGCTCGGTCAGGGACGCTGGCCGGCGCGCAATCCGCGCCAGAACCTGGCCGACCTCAAGGCCCAGCTGGCGGCGAACCGGCGCGGCCTGGCGGGACTCGAGAAGATGCGCGCCGAGTTCGGGCCCGCGGTGGTGCGCGCATACATGGGCCACATCCAGCGCAATGCGGCCGAAGCCGTGGCCGAGGCGCTGGCCGGACTGCAGGACGGGACCTTCCGCTGGCGGGGCGACGGCGGCGAAGAGATCTGCGTCGCCATCCGCATCGACCGGGTCGCGCGCCGCGCCGTCATCGACTTCAGCGGCACCTCGCCGCAGTCGCCGGGGAACCTCAACGCCCCCGCCGCAGTGTGCCGCGCCGCCGTGCTGTACGTGTTCCGCTGCCTGGTGAAACGCGACATTCCGCTCAACGAGGGCTGCCTGGAGCCGCTCGAGTTGCGCATTCCGGAAGGGAGCCTGCTCAACCCGCGCTGGCCCGCGGCCGTGGCCGGCGGCAACGTCGAGACCTCGCAAAGCGTGGTGGACGCATTGTTCGGCGCGCTCGGCGTGGTCGCCGCCTCGCAGGGCACCATGAACAACCTGAGCTTCGGCAACGCCGGGCACCAGTACTACGAAACGCTGTGCGGCGGCGCCGGCGCCGGGCCCGGCTTCGCCGGCGCCTCGGCGGTGCATACACACATGACCAACAGCCGCCTCACGGACCCGGAGATCCTGGAATTGCGCCACCCGGTACGGGTGGAACTTTTCGCCGTGCGCCGCGGCTCCGGCGGCGCGGGCCGCTGGCGCGGCGGCGACGGCGTGATCCGTCGCCTGCTGTTCAACGAGGGCATGACGGCCGCACTGATCTCCAATCGACGGCGGCACGGGCCCTTCGGCCTGGCGGGCGGATCATGCGGTGCGCCGGGCGTGAATCGCGTCATCCGGCGGGATGGCTCGATCGAGGTGTTACCCGGCATCGTCGAGCTGGGGCTCGAGCCGGGCGACCAGCTGGAGATCATGACGCCGGGCGGCGGTGGATTCGGCGCCTCTTCGTGAGCGAGGTCACGGACCCGGCTGGAGCGGCTTGATAGGCTTTTTTCATGGATACGCGCCAGCCACCCGATCGCGACGACTGGGATCCTTACGCCGTCTGGCAGATCCTGCTGCACCGGCACCCGGTGAAGGTGGCCGATGTGTCGGTTTCGAGCGGCCACATCGAGCGCGGGCTGCTGGCCGAGTTCTGCGAGGTCATCGCCGATTACCCGGATTTCCTGCAGGACGCGCTGCTCCTGATCGCACATGCCAAGGGCGTGGAGGCGGCGACGGTGGCGCTGGACGAGGCCGTCCGCGCACAGCACGCGCAGCGCCTGGCGCGAAACGAGCGCCCGCGCAACCTCACCCGCCGCGGCTAGCCCGGGCCGCTCTCCGTACCGGCCGCGAGCAGGGTCCGGGCGACGCGGGACTGCGCGCTGTCCCGGTCCACTTTCACTGTCACTGACGCCAGCCAGCGCCGGTGCGCAGCCGGCAATTCCAGCATGGCTGCGCCGGCGCGGATGAGGTCGACGTACCAGTCCGGCGGATCCAGGCCCGCAGCCACGGCGCTGTCCTCGGCGCGCCAAGTCAAGGCCCTTCTCGGCGCGCCAGCGACCAGCACCTCGACCTCTTCCATCCGGTATCCGGCCCCCGCCGCGCCGAGCTGGTCGAGCGCCTCGCGCCGCACGGCATAGAGGACGCCCGGCAGGACGTCGCCCGGCGTGCCGCTGGGCTCTGCGTCAGACCGGGCCGCGCCGTCGCGCCCGCGCTTGCGGAACGCCAGGCGATGACCTGGCAGCGCCGCGGCGCCGACCAGCTCGGCGTCGGGGATGCGCCTTCTCAGCCAGCCCGGATGCACGTTCGCCCCGTAGGCGAAGTACAGGACCCGCTCGCCCGCTGCGCTCATCCTGCCTGCCGGATGCCCCGCGGCAGCACGCCCGGGAGCGCCGTCGCGATGCCGCGCGGCTGGGTGATGGCCCAGCGCTCCGCAGACAGGTACGCCAGGCGCGCGCCGTCGAGGCCCTGGCTCACGCGGCAGATGATGAAGTCCCGCGGGCGGTGCGGCGCAAAACCCACGGTGAACTCCACGCGCGCCGGCCGCTGCGGCAGGGGAATCTCGTTGACGTCGATGAACCATGCCTCGGACGGATCTCCGGCGAGGCGGCCCGAAAAACGCAATGACTCGAGCCAGCCCGACAGCTGGTCCCGCAGCCGCTCGGCCAGGCCGTCGCCAGGCGGCTCGAACACGACCCAGCGCGTGCCGTGCAGCAGCGTGCGCTCGACCATCAGGCCGAGGCGACGCGCCGACAGGGAACGCCATGCCGGCACCGGGCAATCAGACGTCGCCAGGGTGCGATCGCCCGCGCACAGGAAACGGCCGCCCGGCGCGCGTTCCAGGATATTGAGCCCGGCCGACCGCAGGCGGTGCCGCAGCTCCGGCGGCAGCTCGTGGGTGGGCCGGAAGCCGCTCCCCAGCGCCGGCGCCTCTTCCGTCGGGTCACGCGTCAGCGCCCCTGCCACCGCGCCGAGCGCCGAGCGACTGGAATCACGCCCCTCCCCGGCCAGGCGGGGAAAGACCGCCAGCGCGTTCTCGCCGGCAATGTTCAGGCCGCGCAGCCAGTGCATCGCCTGGTCTGCGTCGTGCGTGCCGGCCGACGGTTCCAGCAGCAGCATGGCGCTGCGGCGACGGCAGTATCGCAGCGCAGCCACGAGCAGTGCGGGCCCGGCGATACGGCCGTCCGGCGCCGGCGGCAGGCAGAGGAAGTCGATCGGCCCGGCGCCGTCGAGTGCGAACAGGCCGGTGCTTCGTCCCGAGGACCCCACCAGGTCGTAGTCCGTCAGGGCGCTGCCGTCGCTGCCGTCGTCATCGGCTTCGACCCAGGCGACGGGGTATCCCGGCGCCGTGCTGACCGTGGCGTGCGGGCGGCTCGGTGGCAGCAGGCCGCGCACCCGCACCAGGCTCGATTCCATGAGGACGTCGCTGACGTAGCGCTCGGCTGCCGGTTGCAGCGAGAGCCGCTGGTAGATCTCCTGCTCCACCACGCGTTCGGAAGCCGGTGCGCGCAGGCGCTGGACCACGAGGTTGAAAGTGACGTCGTCGGACGGGCCGATCTGGTCGTAGTCGACCGAGGCCCTGAGGTACTCCGCGCGCCCCGGGCTCACCGCTTCCAGCACCAGCGTGCCCTCGCGGCCGGGCAGCCGGATGGTGCATGCCCGCGCGGCATTCGCGACGCGCACCACGATGGCACGGCGACCGCCGGCATGAAAGAAGTCGCGCACGCAGCGGTCCATGGGGTGGTCGGCGCCCGCGACGCTGAAGACGCGCTCATAGGATTCGATGTCTTCGACGGTGACAGCCTTGTCGAGGGGGCCGCGACGCGCGGCGCCGACGAAAGCGGTGGCACCGTAGGGAAAGACTTCGAGCCGAGTCTCGCGGCCCGGGAATTCCTCGACGAGTATTCCCGGAGCGAGCGCATCAGCCATGCCGTACTCCAGCGCAGCGGCGCACGCGCGCCGTAGAAACGAAGGCTAACAGCGCAGTCATGCTGCCGCCAAGGCGAACAGCAGCACCAGCAGGCCGACCAGGGCCGTGAGGCGCGTGCGCATGTTGCGATACCAGCCCGGCAGGGTCTCCGCCACCGGCGGGCTCGCCTCCCACGCGCGCAGGCCGACGAAACCGGCCAGCAACAGCCACGCGCCGGCCGCCGGCGGCAGCAACAGTGCCGCCCAGGCGAGCAGCGCAGGAAGCACGCTGATAGCCATGCGCATCATGCGCAAGCGGCCGCCGCCGAGCGCGACACCCCAGTGCACGGCGCCGACGAAAGACAGGATGACCGCGCCATAGGCGAGGAACTGCTGCGCGAAATACTCTTGCCGCACGGCATCGCTGAGCATGAAGCCGGCGAGGGCGGCCAGAAACGGGATCAGGCCCGCGTAGCCCAGCCATTGCCCCGCCTGCGGCACGCCGCCCGCGAGGCGCGCATGCGCCAGCAGCTCGCTGGGGCCGCCGATGAAGCGCCCGTCGAGGAAGACCTGGGGCAGGGTGTGATGGCCGGTCCATTCTTCCAGCACATGGAAGCGGTCGCGCGCGGCGCCGTCGGCCATGGACATGGTCACGACGCGGTACTCGATACCGAGTTCATCGAGGCGCCGCTCCAGCTCGCGCACATCGGTGAGGCGGGATGCGAACAGCACCACGGGCGCACTGCCCGCGTCCCGCCGTAGTGCATCCAGGTGATCCGTGCCGCTCATGTGGCTCCTGCTCCTGCGCGCGCCGCGCGAATCCTGCGATGATAATAGCCGAAGCGACTGTAACTTCATCCCCGGAAAGACATCGAGGGCGGCGCGGCAGATGGAACAGCGAGGCAGCAAACCGGCGGGGCAGGGATTGCGTGATGCCTTGCGCTGGCTGTCGGCCGAGGGCCGGCATGATGCAGCGGCGGTGGAAGAAGCCTGCCGCCGTTTCGACCTGTCGCCCCTGGACGAGGAGTTCCTGCTCGCCGAGGCGCGACGCCTGCGCAGCAGCACGGCAGGCGACCGTGGCGGTCAGCCGGAAGGCCAGCCGTGATCGAACTGTTCGCGCGCTACCCGCGCCTCGTCGACACCCTGCCATGGCGTGCGCTGGGGGACTGGCCGACGCCGGTGCAACAGGCCGATCCTGGCTTCCATGGCGAGGCCTGTGCCGGGCTGTGGCTCAAGCGTGACGACCGTTGCGCCGAGCCCTACGGCGGCAACAAGGTGCGCAAGCTCGAGTTCCTGCTCGGCGCCGCTCTCGAGCAGGGATGCCGTGGCGTGTTCACCTTCGGCGTCGCCGGCTCCAACCACGCGCTGGCGACTGCGGTGTATGCCGCGGCGCTGGGGCTCGAGGCGCGTCTGCTGCTGACACCGCAAAGCAACTCCTCGTTCGTCGGGCGCAACCTGCGCATGGGACGCTGGGCGGGCGCCAGGCACGTGCACTGCCCGACCGAGGCTGCGGCGCGCAACGCCGCACGCGCGCTCGAACTCCACGGGCCGCAGCCTGCGTTCTACCGCGTCCCCGGCGGCGGCTCGTCGCCGCTGGGCGCCGTCGGCTTCGTCAACGCGGGACTGGAACTCGCGGCACAGGTGCGCGCGGGCCTGTTACCGGCACCCGACGCTATCTATGTTGCTCTCGGCACCATGGGCACGGCGGCCGGCCTGGCGCTGGGACTCGCCGCAGCCGGGCTGAAGACGCGGCTGGTGCTGGTGCGCGTGGTGCGCCAGGACATCGCCAGCCCGGAGCGTTTCCGCGCCCTCTACCACGGCGCTGCACGGCTGCTGCATCGCGCCGACCCGCGCTTCCCGCTGCGGCCCCTGGAACGCGCGCGCATCGAGGTGCGCCACGATTTCATCGGCCCGGGCTACGCCCGTTTTACCGCGGCGGGCATGGCGGCACTCGGCGAGGCGCGCGCCGCCTTCGACATCGGGCTCGAAGGCACCTACACCGGCAAGGCCTTCGCCGCGCTGCTGGCGGACCTGCGCGCGGGCCGGCTGGCCGGACAGCACGCGCTGTTCTGGAACACCTACAACGGGCAACCCATGCCGGCCGCGGCACTGGCGCTCGACTACCGCACGCTGCCGACGCCCTTCCACCGCTACTTCGAGGCGCCCTACCAGCCGCTCGACCCGGAAGCCTGAGGCCTAAAGCGCGCCGAAACTGTCGACGCCGGCGAGCAACAAGTCCCAGCGCGCCTCGACCGCTTCGCGCGCGGCCACCGCCGGCAATCCGTGCAACAGCGCGGCGCGGGCGAACACCCAGCCGACGGCATCGCTCGGCCCGAGGCTGAGGATGTAGCCGAGCTGCCTGTCGTCCCACGCCTCCGGGTCGCGGTCCTGTGCGATGCGGGCGATGGTCTCGGCGACGTGGCGGCCCTTGCGCACTGCCGTCTGCGCGGTGGCGGCATCGAAGGGGACGTCGCGCCAGCGGGCACAATCACCCGCGGCGTAAATGCGCGGCAGCGGCCGCCCGCGGGACAGCACGCGCCCCGAGGCATCCGCGGGCAGGGGCCGTGCCGAGGGCCCGGTGCACAACAGCACGCCGCCCGCGGGCAGCGAGTCCTCGCCGTCCGGGCCGCTGACGCGCACCCGCCCGCGCCCGGCGCCCTCGTAACGCGTGTCCATCAGCACCTGCACGTCGAGCGCCTCCAGGCGTTTAAGCACGATGCGGCGCAAGCGGCCTGGCTCCTTGGACAGGATCGTGCCGGAGGCCTCGATGAGGCCCAGCGGCGCGCCCTCCGGGCGTGCGGCCGCGAGCTCGAACAGGCACTGCAGGCCGCTGGCGCCGGCACCGACCACCCAGGCCGTACCCTCCGCGGCGGCCAGCCGCTTGAAGGCGTTCACCCCCGCGCCCGTGGCCAGGCTCTCCAGCAACACGGGCGGTGTCTGGCTGCGCGAGGCACGCCCGCGCAGGCCGGGCAGGCCGGTGGCGAGCACCAGCGCGTCGAAGGCAAGCTCGCGATCACCCAGCGGCAGGCGACCCTCGCGCGACCAGCGCGCCAGGTGCTCGGGAGTCCAGTCGAGCTCGATGGCGTGATGCTGGAAATCCCAGGTGCGCGCAATCGGGCCAAAGCTCGCCCGCAACTCGTACAGCGGCTTGCGCAGGGTCTCGTGCAGCAGGGTGCGACGCAGGTGCCAGCGCCCCGGGTCGACCAGGTGTCGCTCGGCATCCGGCAACACGCGCGCCAAGCGGGCGAGACACGACAGCCCCGCGTAACCGCCGCCGACCACGACGACCCTCACGCCGGACTCCGGCGGCGCAGGGACTGCCAGCGCGCGATCACCACGCCCGCAAGGATCAGGCCGAGAGCTGCGAACGCCCGCGGCGGCAGCCTTTCGTGCAGCACCAGCGCGCCCAGCACGACGGCCCAGACCGGGATCAGGTAGTTGATCAAGGACAGGAAGGTCGGGCCGGCGCGGGCCACCAGGCTGAAATACACCACGGTGGCGAGGCCGGTGGAGAGCGCGCCCAGCGCGGCAAGTGCCAGGCCCGGCGCCAGGCCGACCTGCGCATGCAGCGCGCCGGCGGCGCCACTGCCCGCGATGCCGGCGAGCAGTCCCAGGCCGACCAGGATCCCGGCGATGGACAACACCGCCGCCGCGGTCACCACCGGGTTCAGCACCGGCCCGCGCCGCGCCACGATGGCCGCGACGCCGTAGCACACCGCGGCGCCGAGCACCGCCAGCTGGCTGAGCAGCGACGCCTCCCGACCCACCAGCGCAGCCACGGCTTCCGGGCCTGTGAGCACCACCACACCGACGAAGCCGAGCACGAAACCTGCCAGCCGCCGCGCGTTCAGGTGTTCCCCGGCGACGAAGAAATGCGCCAGCACCAGCACCACCAGCGGCATGACCGCCATGAGGATGCCGGTCAGTCCGGAGGGGATGCTGGCCTGGCCCCAGGCGATGAGAAAGAACGGCAGCGCGTTGCCGACCACCGCCATGACGGTGAAGAACACCCAGGTGCGCGCGCCCAGGGGCAGGCGCCGGCGCGTTGCCAGCAGCACCAGCAGCAACACGCCGGCGCCGATGAGGAGCCTGCCGGCGGTCACGGCGACGGGCGTAAAGGCGTCCAGGGAAACGCGCACCAGCATGAAAGAACTGCCCCACAGGGCGACCAGGGCCAGCAGCAGGCCCCACTCGGCCGGTCCCTGGCGCAACAGCACAGGCGCGACCCCCGCGGTCACCGTGCTCTCCCGAGAAGGAACACCGGCGCCAGCAGCAACCCGGCGACGAAACCACCGAGGTGGGCGCGGAACGCCACGCCGCCCTCGCCCTCGGGCGCGACGAGCGACGACAGCAGCTGCACCAGGAACCACAGCCCGAGCACCCATACCGCCGGCAGCCTGATGACCTGCAGCACGAAGCCCAGCGGCACCAGCACCAGCACCCGGGCACGGGGAAACAGCAGCAGGTAGGCGCCCAGCACCCCGGAAATGGCGCCGGAGGCGCCGACCATCGGCACCACGCTCTCGGGCGCCGGGATTGCCTGGGCGAACACCGCGGCCACGCCGCAGGCAAGATAGAACACGAGGAAGCGCGGGTGGCCCATGCGTTCCTCGATGTTGTCGCCGAAAATCCACAGGTACAGCATGTTGCCGATGAGGTGCAGCCAGCCGCCGTGCAGGAACATCGAGCTGACCACGGTCACCGCCGGCGGCACCAGGGCGATTTCCGGCGGCAGGTAGGCATGCCCGAACAGCACCGCGGGAATCACGCCGAGCCCGAAGATGACGCGGTTGAATCCCTCCGCGCCGAGCGAAAACTGGACCACGAAGGCCAGCACGCACACCGCCAGCACGGTCCAGGTGACGAAAGGGACTATGCGGACCGGGTTCTCGTCGCGCAGCGGGATCATGCGAGACCTGCCTGGAAGATGGCGAAAGGCGCGGGACTCAGGAGGCCCGCCGCGCGTAACGCCCTTCGCCCAGGCGCAGCGCCCGACCCTTCAGCTCGCGTGCAGTCCGCTTGATCAGTTTCTTCAGCGGGCCGCGCCAGCGGCCGGCGTCGCGTACCGTGCCGTGCAGCACCTCGAGGTCCTGCAGCTCGCCGAGCACATCCGCCAGCTTTTTCAGCGTCGCGCGCTCCATGCGTTCCAGCGGGCGGCCGCAGAGCTCGCGCTGGTAGAGCTCGCGCTTCACCGCCTTACGGAAATCGTGAAAGCGCTCGATTTTCGGTTTGCGGGCGGCACGCCGATAGGCGCGCGCAGTATCGGACCAGGTGGCGGCCAGCCCGGCGTCGAGGGCCGAGGCGTCCATGCGCCCGAACGCCAGCGTATCCAGCCCGGTGCGAACCTCGCGCAGGCTCTCCGCCACCTGCGTGGCGATCGCTCGCGGCAGGCCGCCCGAGCCGTCCCGCGTCTCGCGCTGGCATGCGATCCAGGCACTGAGCTCATCGAGTGCGTGCAACTCGGCGGTACCGGCGCGGGGCCGCAGGCGCGACACCGTCTCCTGCGCCGCGTCGGCGTCGCGCAGGTGGGACAACGCCCGTGCAGCCGCGCCGCAACGCTTCTCGGCGGCGCGTGTGGACAGTTCCTGCTCGCACAGGCGGAGCATGGCGCGCGTGCGCTTGAGATCCTTGCGCACCTCGTGCACCACCCAGGCCGGCGGCAGGGCCGCATCCTCCAGGCGCGCAATGGAGCGGTCGAGCAGGGCACTGATCGTCCCGCCGGCGTTTTCCGCCGCCACGAAGGCCGCTTCCTCGGGGACCTCAGCCCCGGCGCCAGTTTTGATTTCGCTGTCCATGTTGACTCCCGACGGGCGCCAACTCTAGCACGCAGGCCGCCTGCAGCGGGCCGTATTTGCGGTAAATACGGCCCCGACGCATGATGGCGCGGTAGAGGGTCTGAGGAGGTTGCGTGCACATGTCCAAGAACCGCTTTTCCCGCCGTGCCGCGGGGTGGGCACTCTGGCTCCTTGCCAGCGCCTGGAGCCCGGCGAGCCTGGCCTCCGGCGTGCTGGAGTTTGCCACGCCGCGCCTCGACCTGGTGGAAGGCGCGAGCGGCGAAATCACGGTGCTGCGCAGCGGCGACGCCAGCGCTGAGGCCACCGCTGTGCTCAACGTCAGCCTCGGTGGCACCGCCACCCTGGGCAACGATTTCACCGTGGAGCTCCCGCTGGGCGTGGTGCGGGTGCCCGCCGGCGCGCTGTTCGCGCGCGTGCCGCTGGAAACGCTGCAGAACACCGCGGTGGACGGCACGCGCTACGCGACGCTGACCCTGGCCAATCCGGGCGGCGCGACGCTGGGCCGGGAGACCGCCCTCCTGCTCCAGGTCGAGGACGATGAAACCGCAACAGCGGACCTGACCCTGCCCGGGCCGGCCGTGCGCCGGGTGACCGTCGGCAGCGAGCTGCCGATCGACGTGGCGCGGACAGGGCTCGACCAGGAGGTCGTCTCCGCCGTATTGCTGGCAGTCCCGGGGACGGCAGGGCTGGGCATCGATTTCAGCGACCTGACCACCACGGTCGAGTTCGCCGCCGGCGAAGACACGCAGCAGGTGCTGTTGTCCACCATCGCTCGCGCCGAGCCCCTGTTCCCGCGCACCCTGAGCGTGGTGCTGGCCACGCCCGAGCCGGAGGGGGATGCCGCCTTCACCGGCCTCGGCCCGCTGGTGGTGATCGAGGAGCCCGTCGCCGATCGGGCCGGCGAATTTTCCATTTTCACCGACACGGCCGACGTGGAAGAAGCCGACGGCAGCGTCGTGTTCACCGTGGACCGGAACCGGGGCAGCACCGGCGCAGCCACCGTCAACTGGGTCACCGTGGACGGCAGTGGCAGCAATGCCGCCATCGCCGGCCGTGATTACGTCGCCGCGGCCGGCACGCTGGCCTTCGCCGACGGCGAGACGCGCAAGACCCTGGCGGTGGAACTGGTCGCCGGCGAAGAGGACCGGGGACAGCGCAGCTTCCAGGTCGCGCTGGCGGCGCCCTCGGCGCTGGCGGGTGTCGACCCGGAGGGCCGCGCAGCCACCGTGACCATTGCCGCCGACGCCGGTGCAGGCGACGACTGCAAGGGCTTCTGCGAATGCTTCATCGCCACCGCCGCCTGGGGCAGCTGGATGCATCCGCACGTCGGCACGCTGCGCGCCTTCCGCGACGACGTGCTCATGAAGAGTGCGCCGGGCCGGGGCTTTGTCGCCTTCTATTACCGGCACTCGCCGCCGGTGGCCGAGTTCATTTCGCGCCACGACGGCCTGCGGGCGCTGACTCGCACGCTCCTCACCCCGCTGGTGCTGGGTGTGACTTATCCGCTGGCGACGCTGCTCGGCCTCGGCCTGGCGTTGCTGGCCGCGTTGAATCTCCGTCGCCGTCGGGCACGAACGCAAGGGGCATGATGAAGAACGTACTGGTTACCGGCACCTCGACCGGCATCGGCCACAGCACCGCACTCGAGCTGGCCCGCCGCGGCTGGCGCGTGTTTGCGGGCGTGCGCAAGGAGGCCGACGGCGAAGCGCTCAAGCGCGAGGCCGAAGGCGAGGTGCACATTGTGCTGCTCGACGTCGCCGACGAGGCCTCGATCGACTCTGCCACTGCTTTGCTGGCGGAGCAGACCGGCGGCGAGCTGCACGGCCTGGTGAACAACGCCGGCGTCTACCTGGGCGGGCCGCTGGAACTGATGCGCCCGGACGAGATCCGCAAGACCCTCGACGTCAACGTCACCGGCCTGTTGCTCCTCACCCGCGCCTGCCTGCCGCTGTTGCGCGCCGCGCCGGGCCGGATAGTGAATATCAGCTCGATCTCCGGCCTCATCGCCATGCCCGGCGTGAGCGTCTACGCCGCGTCCAAGCACGCGGTGGAGGCCGTCACCGATGCCTTGCGCGTGGAGTTGCAACCCTTCGGCATCAAGGTGATCGCGGTCGAGCCCGGCGGCGTGAAGACGCCGATCTGGGACAAGGGCGCCAAGCGCGACGCGGCGGCCCGCGAGGACCGCGGCACCGCGGAGACGCGTGAGCTGTACGCGCCCCTCGTGCGGCTGCTGGAAAAGCTGAACGCCAAGCCGGGCGGCTTGCCACCCGAGGCGCTGGCGGAGGTGGTGACCGAGGCGCTGGAGTCGGCCAAGCCGAAGAACCGCTACCTGGTGGGCAAGGATGCCAAGGCGCTCAAGCTCCTCACCCGGCTGCCGGACGGCCTGCGCGACAAGACCATCGCCGCCAAGATCTGGCGCTGAAACCAGGCGCTGAGCGTGGCCGGCGGCCTGGCCGTCAGGCACCCCGCCGCAGCAGCGCGGCGATCCCGCCCTCTTCCATCGCCGCCGCCAGCTTGTCCATGAAGCGCTTGTGCCCGTGCCACTCGACCTTCCAGGCGTCCGCGCGCTCGACCGCCTGCAGCAGCCAGTCGTCGCTGGTGCCCACCTCGTCCACCAGCCCGAGCTCCAGCGCGCGGCTGCCGTACCAGTATTCGCCGGTCGCCACGCGCTCCATGTCCAGCTGCGGCCGGTAGCGCACCACCATCTGCCGGAACAGGGTGTGCACTTCCTCCAGCTCCTCGCGCAGCTTGTCGCGGTCCTCGTCGGTCACCTCGCCGAACATGCTGACCGTGCGCTTGAAGCGGCCGGCCTTGACCTGTTCCACGGTGATGCCGTGCTCGTCCAGCAGGCGGCGGAAGTTCGGCACCTGGGCCAGCACGCCGATGGAGCCGATGATGGCGAACGGGGCGGCGAGAATGCGGTCAGCCACGCAGGCCATGAGGTAGCCGCCGCTGGCCGCCACCTTGTCGACTGCCGCGGTCAGGGGGATGCCGCGCTCCCGGATGCGCACCAGCTGCGACGCTGCGAGCCCGTGCTCATGCACCAGGCCCCCGGCGTTCTCCAGCCGCAGCAACACTTCGTCGCCCTCCTCCGCAACCGCGAGCACCGCGTTCACCGCCTCGCGCAGTGAGGCCGTGGCGCTGGCGCGGATGTCGCCGCGGAAGTCCAGCACGAAAACGCGCGGGCGCCGCCGTTCCTTCTCCGCCTTTGCCTCGCGCTTGCGCTCCTTGGCGAGCTTCTTGCGCTCGGGCTTGGGCAACAGGGCGTGGCGCAGGCCGTCGGCCGCCTGGCGCAGCCGCCGGTTGAGGTTGGTGACCTTCATGCCCTCCGACTCGCGCGCGCGCCGCTTCAGGTTCACCAGCGCCGCGGCGACGAACAGGACGGCCGCCGCCAGCGTGACGGTCTTGGCGAAGAAAAGTGCGTATTCCAGCAGGGCCTCGCTCACGGGGTGCTCTCTTCCGGCGACTTGAGTTGGGCGCTATGGTAGCGCAGCCCGAACAGCCACCGCCGAGGGCTTTTGCTCAGCGCGGCCCGAGGTGCGGCGCGCGATCGTCCTCGGGGGCAAGACGGGGGGCGCCCGCGGAGCCCGCCGCGCGCGCCATCTCCATGAGCACGGCCTCGGGATCGGGCATGCGGCCCGGGACTGCGAGCCAGGCGCGCTCGCGCTCGCGCACCGCTTCCTGATCGGCGAGGTAGGCTTGCACTGCAGGGGTGTCCGGGTCCGACAAGAAAAACAGGTCCACCTCGGTCCAGAACCAGTTGTCTACGGCGTAGCGGCCTCGATCGAGTAGCTGCAGCTGTGCGATGGCGTCGGCCGGTCGCCCGAGCACCCAGAACAGCACCGTGCGCCCCTGCGCGACCCACTCTGGGGGCAGGCGATCCGCCTGGCGTTCGAGTTCCGCCAGGATCTCCTCCGCCCGCACCATCGCCGCTGCATTCCCGACCCGTCGACGCAGGACAGGCAGGGCCTGGAGCTTCGCAAAAAACGCCTCCGAGTCCATCGGTTCATCCGGAACGGGCGGGTCGAGTGCCGCCGGGAACTCCGCCAGCACGCGCGCAATCACGCGCTCGTGTCGTCCCGCCGACGTCTCGTGCGTGACGAACATCGACTCGAAGATGTACTTGGATCCCCATCGCGCGGGCAGCTCCGCATCGAGGGCCGCTTCCGCCAGGGCGGCCGCCTCCGCCCGTTCGCCGCGCCGCCAGTGCCACATGGCGCGAAACATTCGTGTGGTGGTCGCGTCCGGCGCCATTCGTTCCCCTGCCCCGATCCAGGGCAGCGCGGCCTCGGTCATGCCCAGCTCGAGTAACAGGCGAGCCACCTGCAACGGTCCCTCGTGATCGAGCGGGTCCAGCGGCAGCTTGTTCGCCTGCAGCACGATCGCCTCGCCGATGCGGCCCTGCTCGGCGCGCAACAAGGCCAAGGCGGAAGGCGGCCGGGGGTTCTCGGGATCCAGCTCCATGGCGGCTTCGAAGCGGGCCCCTGCCTCCGCCAGTTGGCCCACGAAGCGATAGTGACTGCCGACCAGCAGGTGCGCCCGGGCCGACAGCGGATCGCGCTCCAGCGCGGCCAGCAGGATTGTCAGCGCCTCCTCGTGTCGCCCGCGGGTGCGCAGGAGCCCGGACAGCATCTCGCTCGCCTCCGGCTGGCCCGGCTCCAGCGCGAGCGCGCGCCGGTACGACCGCTCGGCCCGCTCCATGCGTGCCGCCCACGAGATCTCGTCCTCGTCATCCATGGCCAGCACGCCGTCCAGCGTCCAGGCCAGCGCCTGGTCCGGATCGAGTGCCAGCGCCCGGGCCACGCCCTCCCTGATCTGCTCGAGCGCATCCGGCCACGGGACGATGCCCCAGGCGGCACGCCGGCGCCAGGTCTCCGCCAGCGCCGCATGAGCCGCCGCGAACTCCGGGTCCAGTGCAAGGGCTTCGCGGAAGGCAGCGTCGGCCCGCTCGTACGCGGCGTACCCAGTGCTGCGCAGCGCCTGCTTGCCGCGCAAGTAGGCGGTGTAAGCCGCCAGATCGCCGGTCGGGGGCCGGGCCACTGCGGGCATGGCCTCGCCCAAGAGCTGCACGCGCAGTGCGAGCGCCACCTCGGCGGCGATGTCGTCCTGGATCGCGAAGATGTCCGTCAGCTGCCGGTCGTAGGTCTGGCTCCAGAGGTGGAAGCCGTCCGTGGGATTGATCAGCTGCGCAGTGATCCGCACGCGGTCGCCGGCGCGCCGCACGCTTCCCTCGAGGAGATGGCCGACCTTCAGCTGCCGGGCGATCTCCGCCATGTCGCCCACCTGGCCCTTGAAGCGGAACGACGAGGTGCGCGCCGCCACCCGCAGGCCCTCCACCTGCGCGAGCGCGTTCAAGAGTTCTTCGGTCAGGCCGTCCGAGAAATACTCGTTCTCCGGATCGCCCGACATGTTGACGAAAGGCAGCACGGCGACCGAGCGCGGCTCAGCCTGTGCAGGGGTCACGCTCTCCGGTGCCGGCGTGGCTTCGCGGGGCGTGTCGCTGGATGCTGCAACGGGAGGCTGCGGCGCGCGGGGGATAACCCAGCGGTCCACCGCCAGTGCCACCAGCGCCAGGCCGAGCAGCACGACGATCGCAGCATCCAGGCGCCGCGGGACCTGCGGCATCGCCCGCGCCGCGTCTGCCCCGAATTCCGCGTTCGGTCGCTCGCGGCGCAAGCCTTCCGGAGTCAGCTCGAAGACCCAGGCGAAGATCAGCGCCAGGGGAAGACCGAGCAGCAGGAGGCCGAATACCAGCCGCAGCGACCAGTCGGGCACCCCAATGAGGCCGAAGAGCACGTCCGCCACCTGCAGCAGGAGCCAGGCGGCCACGCAGTACAGCAGCCCGACCCGGATAACGTTGCGGCGCTTGAGTTCGGCGATGAGACCCACGGCTGCCCCTCTATATTCCTACGCAAGGGTGGAGAAATGATCGCGCCCGCGCAATAGTTGCACAGCTTCGGCACCACCGTTTCCGACGCAGACGAGAACAATCCATGGACATCGTGTTCAGCCCCGACCATCACCTGCAGCACGGCCGCGCCGAACTGACCGACGGCCGGCTGGTACCCGTGTACGAGCACCCGGGACGCCTCGACGCCGTCCTCGCGACGCTGGCCCGGCGCGGCTTCGCGACGCCGCTGCCGCCACAGGACCGCGGGCTGGACCCCATCACCGCAGTGCATGACCCGGCCTACGTCGCCTTCCTGCAATGCGCCTGGGATGAATGGGTGGCTGCGCACGGAGCGGGAGGGGACGCACTCCCGCTGAGCTGGCGCGCGCCGGGCATGCGCGAGGACCGCGAGCCCGAGCGCATCGACGGGCGGCTCGGCTACTGGTCGTTTGACGCGGGTACGCCGATCACTTCGGGGACCTGGCGCGCCGCGTACTCAGCAGCGCAGGCCGCGGACACGGCCCGGGCGCGGGTCAGCGCCGGCAGTCGCGCCGCCTTCGCCCTGACGCGCCCGCCCGGCCACCACGCCGGCTCGCGCTTCTTCGGCGGCTACTGCTTCCTCAATGGCGCGGCGATCGCCGCACAGGGCTTCCGCGACGCCGGGATCGAGCGCGTGGCCGTGCTCGACGTGGACTACCACCACGGCAACGGCACGCAGCAGATCTTCGCCGGCCGGCCGGATGTGTTCACGGTCTCGCTGCATGCCGACCCGAGCTTTTGTTTCCCCTTCTTCCTCGGCCATGCGGACGAGACCGAGGGCGGCACGCATCTCAATATCCCGCTACCCAAGGGAACCGACTGGGCCGGTTATGCGCCGGCGCTGGAAACTGCGCTGGCGCGGATCGAGGCACAGGATCCGGGCGCGCTGGTGGTCTCGCTCGGCGTGGACACCTGGGACGGCGACCCGATCTCCAGCTTCAAGCTGCAGACCGGAGACTACCGCCGCATGGGCCAGCGCATCGGTGCGCTCGGCCTGCCGACGGTGATCGTCATGGAAGGCGGTTACGCGGTCGAATCGATCGGCGACAACGTGGCGGAGTTTCTCGAAGGTTTCGCCTCCGCCTGATCCTGGTCGCGATGCGCCGCGCGCTCCGACAAGCACAGGATGCGGAGCGGCAGTGACTTACAACCCGTCGACACCGCGTGGCTCGGCGTCGGCCGCCAGGGCCTGGCGCGCGCCTCACTGCGCGCGATATTGCAACTGAGCTGCTGGATCCTGTTCATGGCATCTCTCCTCTGCTTTTCCCTTCCCTTACTTGGAGAGATGCGGCAGCTCGTCATCGCGTCGCATGGCCTCGCGGCCGGACCTGTTATTCAAAAAAGCTCGCCCTGGCCGTCCGGCGCGCGGAACAGGTCTTCACGCAGGCCAAAACCCTCGCCCTGGTTCAGCCCGTGGCGCCGCACCGCCACCTTGAAGCGCCGGGCGATCAGGTCGGCGAACACGCCCTCGCCGCGCAGCCGCACGCCGAACCGGCTGTCGTTGTCGCGCCCACCGCGCATCTGCTGTACCAAGCTCATGACGTGACTCGCCCGCTCAGGCAGGTGCTCGTCCAGCCACTCCCGGAACAGCGGCGCCACCTCGTGCGGCAGCCGCAACAGGGCGTAGCTTGCACGCGTGGCGCCGGCCGCCGCGGCCTGCGCCAGGATCTCCTCGAGGTGGATGTCGGTCACGGCGGGGATCACCGGCGAGACCAGCACCCCGACGGGCACGCCGGCCGCCGCCAGGGTCGCGATGGCGCGCAGCCTCCGCGCCGGCGCGGAGGCCCGCGGCTCGAGCTTTGCCGACAGCCGGTTGTCCAGGCTGGTGACCGACACCAGCACGGCCACCAGCCCGTCGCGCGCCATGGCGGTAAGCAGGTCGAGGTCGCGCTCCACCATGGCGCTCTTGGTGATGATGGTGCAGGAATGGCGCGCCTCGGCCAGCACCTCGAGCAGCTCGCGCGTCACCCGGTAGCGCTTGTCGATCGGCTGGTAGGGATCCGTGTTGGCGCCGAGGTTGATCGGCGTCGGCCGGTAGCCGCGCTTCGACAGCGTGGCGCGCAGCAGCTCGGCGGCATTCGTCTTGGCGTAGAGCTTGGTCTCGAAATCCAGCCCGGGCGAGAGGTCGATGAAGGCGTGGCTGGGCCGCGCATAGCAGTACACGCACCCGTGCTCGCAGCCGCGGTAGGGGTTGATGGAAGCGTCGAAGGGGATGTCGGGCGACTGGTTGCGCGAGACGATGCTGCGCGCCCGCTCCTCCGTCACCGTCGTCGCCGGGCGCCCCGGCGCATCCTCGGGGTCCGGGAACCAGCCATCCTCGACCGCTTCGCGCGCCACCTGCTCGAACCGTCCCTGGGGATTCGAGACTGCGCCGCGGCCTTTAAAGGCACCGCGACCCATCGAGTTCCCCTTCGGCTCAGACATGGCGGGGTGTCTCGGGCCGCGCGACGCAGAATGGGCGTTTTCGGGGCGCTCGCGCACAGGACGTGCGCGAGCGAGCGTACAGGGACGTATTCACAGCGTCCCCGAAAACGCTCATCTGCGGCGCGTGGCCCCAGCCACCGTCACAACCCGACGTTGTTCTGCTCGAACACCCGGTCGGCGCGATAGCTGGAGCGGACCAGCGGGCCGGACACCACCTCGAGGAAGCCCATCTCCAGCCCAATGCGGCGGTACTCGGCGAACTCCTCCGGCGTGACGAAGCGCTCCACCGGGAGGTGGTTGGCGGTCGGCCGCAGGTACTGGCCGAAGGTCACGATATCCACGTTGCGCGCCTTGAGGTCCTCGAGCGTCTCGAGGATCTCGGCCTCGGTCTCCCCGAGGCCGAGCATCAGGCTGGTCTTGGTCAGCACTTCGGGCCGGTGGCGCTTGGCGTGCTCCAGCACGTCGAGGGTCTGCTCGTAGCCGGCGCGCGGGTCGCGCACCGGGTGGGTCAGCCGCCGCACCGTCTCGAGGTTCTGGGCGTAGACCTCGAGGCCGGAGTCCACCACCGTCTCGATCGCGGCCAGGTCGCCGCGGAAGTCCGGCGTCAGTGCCTCGACGGCCGTGTCCGGATTGAGCGCCTTGATCTCCCGCACGCAGGCGGCGTAGTGCGCCGCGCCGCCGTCGTCGAGGTCGTCGCGATCAACGCTGGTGATGACCACGTAACGCAGCCCCATCAGCTGCACCGAGCGCGCCGAGTTGGCCGGCTCCTCGGCATCCAGCCAGCCGCGCGGGTTGCCGGTGTCCACCGCGCAGAACCGGCAGGCGCGGGTGCAGACCGAGCCCATGATCATCAGCGTCGCGGTGCCGTTGTTCCAGCACTCGCCGATGTTCGGGCACATCGATTCCTCGCACACCGTGGCGAGGCGGTGCTCGCGCACGTTCTGCTTCACCTTGGCGAAGCGCTCGCCGCTCGGCATCTTGGCCCGCAGCCACGGCGGCTTGCGCCCGTGCGGCGCGGCCTCGGCGCGCGGGTTCTGCTTCACGCCGTTCTTGATCGCGGCAAAGCCCTGCTCGGTGCGGAACTTGGTCCCGCTGGGCACGCGGGCCGGCTGCACGATGGGGATGCCTTTGAAGTTGGTGTCCATGGCGCGCAATTCTCGCACGCGCCAGCCGGGACGGGGAGCCAGCTGCTTGTTAATGCGAACGATTCGCATTATTCTGTTGAGCCCTGTCACCCGAGACTTGCAGGAGTCGTCATGCCCCCCCGTTTCCAGAATCTCCTCGCCC
Organism: Thioalkalivibrio sp. XN279; assembly: GCF_011089885.1. Lineage (NCBI taxonomy): Bacteria > Pseudomonadati > Pseudomonadota > Gammaproteobacteria > Chromatiales > Ectothiorhodospiraceae > Thioalkalivibrio > Thioalkalivibrio sp. XN279. The sequence goes on from NZ_JAANBD010000006.1 coordinate 44,647, forward strand.
CCGTCCTCGCGATCATGCTGGCGGCGCTGGCGCTGTACGGCTGCAGCCGGGAGAACACCCCCGAGCCCCAGGCCCAGGCCGATGCCAGGCCCGACGGCGGCGTGATCAACATCTATTCCGCGCGCCATTACCAGAGCGACGACGACCTGTACCAGGCTTTCACCGATGCCACCGGTATCCGCGTACAGCGCATCGAAGGCAAGGACGACGCGCTGATCGAGCGCATCCTGCAGGAAGGCAGCGCCTCGCCCGCCGACATCCTGTTCACGGTGGACGCCGGCCGCCTGTGGCGCGCCGAGGAAGCCGGCGTGTTCCAGGCCGTCTCCTCGCCTGTTCTCGAGCAGCGCGTCCCGGCCCAGCTGCGGCATCCCGAGGGCAAGTGGTTCGGCTTCTCCACCCGCGCCCGGATCATCTTCTACGACAAGACCCGCGTCGAGCCGGGCGCCATCACCCGCTACGAGGACCTGGCCGACCCGCGCTGGCAGGGTGAGCTCTGCATCCGTTCCGGCGGCAACATCTACAACCTGTCGCTGATGGCCTCGCTGATCGAGGCGCACGGGCTGGAGGCTGCCGAGGCTTGGGCCCGCGGCGTGGTCGCCAACTTCGCGCGCGACCCGCAGGGCGGCGACACCGACCAGATCCGCGCCGTGGCCGCCGGCGAGTGCGGCATCGCGCTGGCCAACACCTACTACTTCGCCCGGCTGATGACCTCGGACGACCCGGCGGACCAGGCGGTGGTCGAAAAAGTGGGCTGGGTGTTCCCGAACCAGGAAGACCGCGGCACGCATGTCAACATCTCCGGCGCCGGCATCGTCGCCAACGCGCCGAACGCCGCCGGGGCGCTGAAGTTCCTCGAGTTCCTCGCCTCCCCCGAGGCGCAGACGCGCTTCGCGCAGGGCAACAACGAGTACCCGGTGGTGCCCGGCGCGGCGCTGGACAACCCCGCGCTGGAGACGCTCGGCGAGTTCAAGGCCGACCCGATCGACGCCACGCTGTACGGCATCAACCAGGCCGAGGCGCAGCGCGCGCTCGACCGCGCCGGCTGGAAATAAGCGGCTTCGTGCGCGGATTCATGCGCGGTGAGCGGTAACCGACGGCTGTTGTCGCTGCCGCTCGCCGCGCTGCTCGTGGCGGGCCTCGTGGCCCTGCCCGTGCTGACGGTGGCGCTGCACGTGGTGCTGCCCGACGAGGGCGCCTGGCGCCACATCGTCGACGTGTTGCTGCCCGATTACCTGCGCAACACGCTGTTGCTGGTGACGGGCACCGCATTCGGCGTGATCGCGCTCGGGCTCACCACGGCGTGGCTGGTGTCGGTGTGCCGTTTCCCGGGCCGGCGCTTGTTCGAATGGGCGCTGGTGCTGCCGCTGGCCTTTCCAGCCTACGTCATCGCCTACACCTACACCGACCTGCTGCAGGTCTCGGGCCCGGTGCAAACCTGGATCCGCGATATCACCGGCTGGTCGGCGCGCGAATACTGGTTCCCGCCGATCCGCTCGCTCGGTGGCGCGGTGGCGATGCTGTCGCTGGTGCTCTATCCCTATGTCTACCTGCTCGGGCGCGCGGCCTTCGTGCAGCAGTCCAGCGGGGTACTGGAGGCGGCGCGCACGCTCGGCTGCGGGCCCTGGGGCGCATTCTTCAAGGTGGCCCTGCCGATGGCGCGGCCGGCGCTGGTGGCGGGCCTGCTGCTGGCGCTGATGGAGACCCTGGCGGACTTCGGCACCGTGGCCTATTTCGGCGTGCCCGTGTTCACCACCGGCATCTACCGCGCCTGGTTCTCCCTCGGCGACCCCGTGTCCGCCGCCAAGCTCTCGGCGGTGCTGCTGGCTTTCGTCATGGCGCTGGTGGCGCTGGAGCGCTGGAACCGCGGCGCCATGCGCTTTCACCAGCTGGGCGCCCCCGCCGCCCAGCACAAGCCTTACCAGCTGCGCGGCTGGCGCGCGTCGCTCGCAGTATTCGCCTGCATGATCCCGTTGGGCTTCGGCTTCCTGCTGCCGGCGGCGCGGCTGGGCTGGCTGGCCTGGGTCGGCGGTGACGCGCAGTTCGGCACGCGTTACCTCGGCCTGCTGTGGAACAGCGTCAGCCTGGCCGGGGTCAGCGCCGTGGTGGCGGTGGCGGCAGCGGTGATCGTGAGCTACGGCCTGCGCCTGCAACCCGGGCGCCTCATGCGCGGCGTGCACCGCATCGCCGGACTGGGCTACGCAATTCCCGGCTCAGTGATCGCGGTCGGCGTGCTCATTCCCCTGGCTGCCGCCGACCACGGGCTGCGCGGGCTGCTGTCGTCGTGGTTCGGCATCGAGACCGGCCTGCTGCTCACCGGCGGCATCCTCGGGCTGCTGTTCGCCTACCTGGCGCGCTTCCTCGCCGTGTCGCTGCAGAGCGTCGACGCCGGCCTCGCACGCATCACGCCGGCCATGGACGACGCCGCGCGAGCGCTGGGCGACGGTCCCGGGCGCACGTTGCGCCGCGTGCACCTGCCGATCCTGCGCGTGAACCTGCTCACCGCGGGACTGATCGTGTTCGTGGACGTGATGAAGGAGCTGCCGGCCACGCTGATCCTGCGGCCCTTCGATTTCGACACGCTGGCGGTGCAGGCCTACAAGCTGGCCGCGGACGAACGACTCGCCGAGGCCTCGACCGCCTCGCTGGCCATCGTGGTCGCCGGGCTGATTCCCGTGATCCTGCTGGCACGCCAGGTCTCGAAACCCGTCAAGCGCCGTGAGCGCAGCGACACGCCGCGCCTGATGGAGGCCACGGCGCCCGCCTGAAGCCGGGGCTGCCGCTGCGGCACGCCGGCGCTAGGCGTCGATCTCCCTCAGTCGCCCGGTTTCGACCTCGTAGACGAAGCCCCGGATACTGTCCTTGTGCACCACGAAAGGGCTGGCTCTGACACGCCTGATCGACTGTCGCACGTCATCTTCGACGTCCGCGAAGGCCTCGAAAGCGAACGGCGGGCGCAGGCCGGTGTCTTTCTCCACCTCGGACTTCAGCGCTTCATCCTTGAAAGTCAGCATGCCGCAGTCGGTGTGGTGGATGAGCACGATTTCGCGGGTGCCGAGCAGGCGCTGCGAGATCGCCAGCGAGCGAATGACGTCATCCGTGACGACGCCGCCGGCGTTGCGAATGACGTGGGCATCGCCCTCCTCGAGCCCCAGCAGGCGGCCGGTCTCGATGCGTGCATCCATGCAGGCCACGACTGCGACCCGCTTGGCTGGCGGCATGGGCTTGTCGCCCTTGCTGAAGGTCTCAGCGTAGCGCTGGTTGGCTTCCAGGAATTCTTCCGTTGCGGACATCGCACTCTCCGGGCTGTGTATTGAATACTCGGCCCGAAGCTACCCGGAGTTTGCGCTGGCGTGAAATACGCTTTTATTTGGGCGCCATTACCGCGAGTGATTTAGTCGACGCGCCGCCGCTCAGCGGCGCACCAGGATCGCCCACCAGCGCGCGACGTTGAGCAGGCTCATCAGGGAGGCGGCGACGTAAGTCATCGCCGCCGCCCGCAGGATGCGCGCCGCATGCGGCGCATCGCCCTCGAACAGCACGTTGTGCTTCTCCAGCAGCGGCAGGGCACGGCCGAAGCTGGCGTCGACCTCGGTAGGCAGGGTGACGAAGTGCACCAGGGTGGCGGAGGCCAGTGTCAGCAGGCCGCCCAGCAGCATGACCATCCCCAGCGACGGCGCACGGGTGAGCATGCCGATGAACGGCGAGGCCATGAGGATGCCCGCGCCGACGCGTTCCATCGGCGACATGAGCCGCACCAGCTGGTGGCGCAGCCGCAGCGGTCCGTAGCCGGTGTGATCCTGCACCGCGTGGCCGACCTCGTGCGCGGCGACAGTGATGGCCGTGAGCGAGCAGCCGCCGAAGTTGTCCGGGCTGAGGCGCACGACCTTCTCGACCGGATCGTAGTGGTCGCCCTGCTGCGTCTCCTCGACGCGCACGTGCTCGATGCCTTCGCGGCTGAGCAGGAAGCGCGCCAGCTCGGCGCCGGTGCCGCCGTAGCGATCCGCCGGGCTGGCGTACTTCTCCATCACGCGCTTCACCCACAGCGACGGGCCGAACACCACGGCCGCCAGCACGGCGATGAGTATCAGCAGGTGCATCTTGCCGGCCGCGCTCCCCTGATCAGTCCTTCAGCGTCGCCATGTCGATGACGAAGCGGTAGCGCACGTCGCTGCGCTGCATGCGCTCGTAGGCCGCGTTGATGTTCTTGATGTCGAGCATCTCGATATCGCAGGTGATGCCGTGCTCACCGCAGAAATCCAGCATCTCCTGCGTCTCCGGCAGCCCGCCGATGAGCGAGCCGGCGATGCGGCGGCGCCCCAGGACCACCGGGAAGGTGTGCAGCGCCGGCTCCACCGGCCCGAGCAATCCCACGATGATCAGGGTGCCGTCGCGCTTCAGCACGTTGACGTAGGGGTTGAGGTCGTGCGGCACCGGCACGGTGTCGAGGATGAAGTCGAAGCTCGCCGCAGCGGCTTCCATCTGTGCGGCGTCCGTGGACACGATGACGTGGTGCGCGCCCTGCTTCTTCGCCTCCTCGACCTTCGCCGCGGAACGCGTGAACACCGTCACCTCGGCGCCGAGCGCGCGCGCGAACTTGACGCCCATGTGGCCGAGCCCGCCCATGCCGACCACGCCGACGCGGTGCCCCTTGCCGACGCCGAAGTGCTTCAGCGGCGACCAGGTGGTGATGCCCGCGCACAGCAGCGGGGCCGCCGCGGCGAGGTCGAGACTCTCCGGCATGCGCAGCACGAAGCGGTCGCTGACCACGATCTGCTCCGAGTAGCCGCCGTAGGTCGGCGTGCCGTCGTGGCGGTCGACGCCGTTGTAGGTGCCGACCCAGCCCTGCTCACAGTACTGTTCCAGCCCGTGCTCGCAGGATCCGCATTCGCGGCAGGAATCCACCAGGCAGCCGACGCCGACCCGGTCGCCGGGCTTGAAGCCGGTGACCGCGTCGCCCACTGCTTTTACGGTGCCGACGATCTCGTGGCCGGGCACGATGGGATAAGTGGTGATGCCCCAGTCGTTGTAAGCCGTGTGCAGGTCGCTGTGGCACACCCCGCAATATTCGATCTCGATCAGCACGTCGTCCGGCCGCGGCGCGCGACGCTCGATGGGAAACGGCGCCACCCCGGAATCCGGCGACTGGGCGGCGTAGGCTTTGACCTGGGGCATGGCGGGACTCCTGGAAGCGAATAGGCAAGGGTGCTGATTATGCCACCTCGCGCATGACGCTCCCCAGCGCCATCGTCGCCGGCAGCGGCGCGTGGTAGCCTCGGGCGATGGCAACGCCTGCTGCGCGGGGATAGACCAGCATTGAGCGAACAACCACGGCCGCCTATTTCGCTGGCCATCGGGGTCACCGGCCACCGCGACCTGGTCGACGTGGAGCTGCCCGTGCTGCGGGCCCGCATCGCGGAACTGCTGGATTACATGGCCCGCGAGTTCCCGGGACTGCCGCTGCAAGGACTGTCCTCACTGGCCGAAGGCGCCGACCGGCTGTTCGCCGAAGTGGCCCTGGAGCGGGGCATCCCGCTGGTCGCGGTGCTGCCGATGCCGGTCGCGGAGTACGAGCAGGACTTCACCGCAGCGGCGTCGCGCGCCAAGTTCCACGAGCTGCTGGGGCAATCCGAGGTAATGGAACTGGCGGCCCCCAAGGGGCTGCCGCCCGCCGGCACGGAGACCGGTCGCCAGGGCCGCTATGCGGCCGCCGGCGTCTTTATCGCCAGCCACTGCCAGGTGCTGGTCGCCCTGTGGGACGGCAAGCCGCCCATCCATCGTGGCGGCACCGCGGACATCGTCAGCTACCGCATCACCGGTTACCTGCCGGGCTCCGACCCGGAAGGGATCGGGCCCGAGGACCTGCTGGCGGACAACGAGAACGACCTCGTCTACCACATTGCGTGCTCACGCGCCCAACCGGACGGCAGCCCGGTCGCCGGGCGGGTTCCGGGCGAAGTCGGCTGGTTGACCGACGATCCATATGAGCCGCGCACCAGCGACCTGCCGCTCCACTACCGCAACATCTTCAACCACATGCAGTCGTTCGCGGGCGAATGCCTGCAGCATCGCACCGCCATCGCGCAGCATGGCCGCTCGCTGCTGGAGAACCGGCCTTTTCCGCCGGCGGTGGAGCACGTCGACCAGCTCTTTGCCACCGCCGACTGGCTGGCGAACATTTACCAGAAGCGCGTCAGCCGCTCGCTGCGCACGCTCTACACGCTGGGTTTCTTCATGGGCCTCGCCTTCGTGCTGTATTCGGACCTCTACCCGGCCCGCTGGGTGTTGTGGGCCTTCCTCGCGCTGTTTGCGACGGGTGTCTACCTGCACCGCCAGGCCGAGCGCGGGGCCTGGCACCGGCGTTACCTCGACTATCGCGCCCTCGCCGAGGGCCTGCGCGTCCAGGTGTACTGGAGCATGGCCGGACTCTCGAGCCCCGGCGGCGGCCGCTTCGCCCACGACGTCTTCCTGCAGAAGCAGGACGTGGAGCTGTCCTGGATCCGCCACGTCATGCGCAATGCCGCGATCACGAGCGACGCCGATCCCGCCGGCGTGCGGCCGCCCTCGCCCGACGGCGTCGAATTCGCCATCCGGGAATGGGTCGGCCGGCCCGACAGCGGTCAGATCGGCTACTACGCGAACCGCGCGCTGCAGCGCTCGCGCCGCAATGTGCTCACCGAGCGCGTGGGGCGCATCGCCCTGTGCACCGGTATCGGGGTGGCAGGCGTGCTCGCCGTCATCGCGGCGCGGCTGCCCGAGATCTGGCACGACATCCTGCTGTTCAGCGTCGGTGCGCTGACGCTCTCCGCCGCCGTGCGCGAGGCCTACGCCTTCCGCACCGCGGACAAGGAACTGGTCAAGCAATACCGCTTCATGCACCGCATTTTTTCCAACGCCCGGCGGCGGCTGGACACGGCCAGCAACGACGCCGAGCGGCGCGGCATCCTGCGCGCACTAGGCGACGCCGCGCTGGACGAGCACACCGAGTGGATCCTGATGCACCGCGAGCGGCCGCCGGAGCACGGCAAGCTCTGAGCGCCAGGACGCCGCAATACGGAGGCAACAGGCCATGAGCGACGCCTACCGGGCATTTATCAGCTACAGCCACGAGGACGAGGCCTGGGCAGGCTGGCTGCAGCGCGGACTGGAGCGATACCGGGTACCCAGCCGCCTCAGGGCCGCCCGGCCGGAACTGCCGCGCCGCCTGTATCCCGTGTTCCGCGATCGCGAAGAGCTGGCCTCCAGCGGCGACCTCGGAGACTCCATCCGCACGGCGCTGGCGCGCGCCGAGGCACTGGTCGTGGTCTGCTCGCCCGCCGCCGCGGCGTCGCGGTGGGTGAACGAGGAGATCCGGCTGTTCCGCTCTCTCGCACCCGGCCGGCCGGTGCTGTGCCTGATGGTCGCCGGCGACCCCGACCCCGCCAGCGGCGATTGCGCCTTCCCGCCCGCGCTGCGCCGCGACGACGAGGGCGCCGTGCTGCCTGAGCCGCTCGCCGCCGATCCGCGCGAGCACGCCGACGGGCGCCGCGGGGCCTTGCTCAAGATCGCGGCGGGGCTGCTCGGCGTGGGCGTCGACGCCCTGCGGCAGCGCGACCAGCAACGCCGGGTGCGAGTCGCCTCGGGCGTGGCCGCGCTGGCCTCGGTCGTGGCGCTGCTCACCATCGGCCTCGCGATCAATGCCCAGCTCGCGCGCGAGGAAGCCGAGCTGCGGCGCGGACAGGCCGAAGGCCTGATCAGCTTCATGCTCGGCGACCTGCGCGCGCGACTCGAGCCGCTCGGCCAGCTCGACATGCTGGACGCCGTCGGCGCACAGGCCATGCAGTACTTCGCCGAGCTCGGCGACAAGGGTAGCGAGGAAGAGGTGCTGGCGCGCGCCATGGCGCTGCGCCAGATCGGCGAAGTGCGCTTTCACCGCGGGCAGCTGCAGGAGGCGCTGGACGCCTTCAACGAGTCGCGGGACATCGCCGCGGCGCTGCACGAGCATTATCCGCAGCAGGACCGGTACCTCTTCGAACTGGGCCAGGCCGAATTCTGGGTCGGCTACGTGGGATGGGAGCAGAACCGGCTCGACGTGGCGGCGCAGGGCATGCAGACCTACATGACGCATACGCGCACGTTGCTCGAGCGCGACCCCGCCAATCCCGACTACCGGCTCGAGCTCGCCTACGCCCTGTCCAACCTGGGCGCGATCGCGCGCCAGCAACGCGAGTTCCCGCGCGCACTGCAGTATTTCCAGGACTCGGTCGGGGCGACGCGAGTGCTGTCCGACGCCGACCCGGACAACGCACGCCTGCTCACCATGCTCAGCGAGGGCTGGTCATGGATCGGTTCGACGCTGGAGGATCTCGCGCGCCTGCCCGAGGCCGAAGCGGCCTTCGAAAAATCCATGGGATTTGCCACGGCGGCGTATGCGTTGAGCGATAGCCCGCTGGACCGCGAGCAGGCCAGCGACATGGCCACCTTCCTGGCCGACACGCTGCTGTACCAGGGCAAGGTGGAGCCGGCGTTGCAGCGCTTCCGCGAGTCGCTGCCGATTCACGAGGAACTGGCTCGACACGACCCGACCAACGCCCGCTGGGAGCTGGCGCTCTACCGCACGCGGCGCAAGCTCGCCGAAGTCGCCGTGGCCACGACAATGGCGGGACCCGACCGGGCCGAGTTGCAGGCCGTCATCAGCGGCCTGGACGGACTGGTCGAACTCGACACGTCGGCCGCCGGGCCACGGCGGCAGCTGGCGCTGGCCTTGCGCGTGCAGGCACTGGTCGAACTGGCGGCGGACCGGCCCGAGCTCGCCCTGGCCCAGGCCCAACGCGCCCGGGACGTGCTGGCGGCAGGCGAGACCGACCTTGGAACCCAGGGTACGGATGCGGCGCTGGTCAGCGAAACCCTGGGGTCGGCGGCGGCAGCGGCAGGCGAGCTCGAGCGGGCGCACGCAGCCTGGCAGACCGCGCTCGATGCGCTGCCCGAGGCCGAGGTGAGGAACCTGATGCAGAAGGCGCTCTATGCACGGCTCACTACCCGGCTCGGGCGCGCGGCCGAGGCACAGGGCGTCGCCGCCGAACTGGCCGCCCTCGGCTGGGCCGATCCAAGGCATCCCCTGCCCGACCCGGGCAGCAACGAGCCCTGAGGCGGGTCAGGGCGCCGCTCAGGCGCCCTGCGCCCTGGAGAAGCCGGGCTCTCCGTCGAAGGTGTAGAGGTTCTCGGTCTTCACCACGTCCAGTCCGGCCGCGGCCAGTTGCAGCAGCAGCGCGGGCACATCCCGCGCCGAGACCCCAGCAGCCTCGCCGGAGAAGCGGCAGCGCCAGTGGTCGGAGCGCAGCGTCTGCGGGCAGCCGCCCGGGTAGACCTTGACCCCGCGGTTGGTGATGAGCTCGAACTGCAGGCCGCCGGCCCGGACCGTCTCCAGGCGGCGCCCCAGTACCGCGGGATCCCGCCCCGCCTCGTCCCAATGGAGGAACACGTCGAGGCCGACGAGTTCCTTGGTGGCCTGCCGGGCGGGCGCCATGACCTTGTCGACATGCAGCGCCGGCATGGCCTCGGCGGCGCGGGCGGCCGGCAAGTGGTGGGGCTGCAGTCCGAGCCGCTCGCTCACCGCGGCGGCAAAGGCCTGGGTGCCGACCCGGCGCTTGCTGATGCCGGGGCGGAAGATGTCGCTGGTGTGAATGCCGTCCTCGAGCGTGCGCAGCCAGGCGTTGTGGATCATCGTCGCCGGGGCATGGCGCCCGAGGTGATGCAGCATCATTACCGCGGCGAGCAGGAGCCCGGAGGGGTTGGCGATGTCCCGCCCCGCGATGTCGGGCGCCGAGCCGTGGACCGCCTCGAACATGGCGCAGTCGCGGCCGATGTTGGCCGAGCCCGCGAGGCCGATGGAGCCGGAGACCTCGGCGGCGACGTCGGAAAGAATGTCGCCATAGAGGTTGGGCGTCACCACGACGTCAAAGCCCCCGGGGCGCGAGGCCATGCGCGCAGTGCCGATGTCGATGATCATGTGCTCCGCGGCGATCTCCGGATAATCGCGCGCGGTCTCCTCGAACACCTGCTGGAACAGGCCGTCGGTCAGTTTCATGATGTTCGACTTGGTCATGCAGGTGACCTTGCGCCGGCCGTGGGCGCGCGCGTACTCGAAGGCATAGCGGCAGATGCGCTCGCAGCCCGGCCGCGTGATGAGCTTCAGGCACTGCACCACCTCACCGGTCTGGCGGTGCTCGATGCCGGCATAGGTGTCCTCCTCGTTCTCTCGGATCACGACCACGTCCATGGCCGGATGCATGGAAGGCACGAAGGGGTGGTAAGCGATGCTCGGCCGCACGTTGGCATACAGGCCGAGCAGCTTGCGGAAGGACACGTTGACGCTCTTGTAGCCGCCGCCGGAGGGGGTCATCACCGGGCCCTTCAGGATCACGCCGTGCTCGGTGACCGCATCCAGGGCCTCAGGACCGAAGCCGGAGGCCGCGCCGGACTCGTAGGCCTTGAGCCCGACGGTGACTTGTTGGAAGCTGAGGGCCGGGTCCGCCTCGGCGAGCACGCCGAGCACGGCGGCGGTGATCTCGGGGCCGATGCCGTCGCCGGCGGCGACCGCCACGGTGCGGGCAGGCAGGTTCTGCGGGATCGGGGCGTAGCTGAGCGGGGCGAGTACAGCAGACATGGGCAGCTCCATATATACGAAGTAGATTTCGTGAATAGTAAAACGCAAAATAACAGGGGAAGCAAGCCCCCCGCCGCAAGCGCTCCATCCGCAGAAGCCGCCGGCTGGACCTTCCTCAGCAATCACACGCACGTGCTGGTGTGCCTGGCCAGGAACCCCGACCAGGTGCTGCGCGAGGTCGCCCAGCAGGTCGGCATCACCGAGCGCGCCGTGCAGCGCATCGTCTCGGAGCTGGAAGCCGGGGGCGTGGTGCGGCGCGAGCGCCAGGGCCGGCGCAACCGCTACCACCTCAACCTCGACGCGCCGCTGCGCCATCCGCTGGAGCGCCACTGCACCGTGGGGGAACTGCTGCGCTCGGTCACGCCGCCCGAGGCATGAGTCGCTACCGCCCGCCGGCGCCGAAATCTTCGCCCTACATCACGCCCGAGGGCGCGGCCCGCCTGCGCGCCGAGCTCGACCGGCTGTGGCGCGAGGAACGCCCCGAGGTGGTGCGCGCGCTGGCGGACGCCGCCGCCGAGGGCGACCGCTCGGAGAATGCCGAGTACATCTACCGCAAGAAGCAGCTGGGCGGGATCGACCGGCGCATCCGTTTCCTGCGCAGGCGACTCTCAGTGCTTAAAGTCGTGGACCGCACCCCCGCCGGCACCGAGCAGGTGTTCTTCGGCGCCTGGGTCACGGTGGAGGACGAGACCGGTGCAGAGGCGCGCTTCCGCATCGTCGGCCCGGACGAGTTCGACCAGGCGCCCGAGTACATCAGCATGGATGCGCCCCTCGCCCGCGCGCTCCTCAAGCGCAGCCCCGGCGACGAGGTGACGCTGGAGCTGGCGGCGGGGCGCAAGACCTGGTTGCTGCTCGAGGTCACTTACGAGGCGCCGGACTGACCCCCCAGGCGCCCAGCCGTCCGCCCGGCCACTGCGTCGTTAGCAGGGTGCGCCAGGTGGCGCCCGCCGAGCGTCGCGGCCTGCCGAGCGTCACCCCCTCGGGCCTCGCACTCACCTGGCCATGCGGTCTCCGGGAGCGCTGGCCAGCGCCCGATATGTTGACTAGCCACCGGGTCGGGACGTGCACGGCTCACCGAGCGATATAAAGATTTCCTGAGCGAGGGGAGCCGTGCACGGCCCGACCCCTCCGTAGGTTAAAATCGAACGCTTGTTTAGCGACCGTTCCGGAGACCCCGCCATGGACTTCTCGTTCACCGAAGAACAGCTCATGATCCAGGAAGCCGCCCGCGACTTCGCCCAGCGCGAGATCGTCCCCATCGCGGCCGAGTTCGACATCAGCGGCAAGTTCCCGGAAGAGACCCTGCGCAAGGCCGGCGAACTCGGCTTCATGGGCGTCGAAGTGCCGGAGGAATACGGCGGCTCGGCGCTGGACGCGGTCGGCTTCGCCCTGATGATGGAAGAGATCGCCGCCGCCGACGCCGCCCACTCGACCATCATCTCGGTGCACAACTCGCTCTACTGCAACGGCATCCTGCAGTACGGCACCGAGGAGCAGAAGCAGAAGTACGTGACGCCAGTGGCCTCGGGCGAGGTCTTCGCGGCCTACGCCCTGACCGAGCCGCAGTCGGGCTCGGACGCCGCCAACATGCGCACCCGTGCCGTGCGCGACGGCGACCACTACGTCATCAACGGCAAGAAGTCCTGGATCACCTCCGGCCCAGTGGCCAGGTACATCCTCCTGTTCGCCATGACCGACCCGGCCGCCGGCCCGAAGGGCGTGTCGGCGTTCATGATCGACACCGAGAAGGACGGCTTCCACCGCGGCAAAATCGAGCCCAAGCTGGGCATCCGCGCCTCGGCCACCTGCGAGATCGAGCTGGCCGACTACCGCTGCCCGGTCGAGGACCGCATCGCCAACGAGGGCGATGGCTTCAAGATCGCCATGAGCATCCTCGACGCCGGCCGCATCGGCATCGCCGCCCAGGCCGTGGGCATCGCCCGCGCCGCGTATGAGGCGAGCCTGCAGTACGTGCGCGAGCGCCATGCCTTCGGCACGCCGATCGGCAGCTTCCAGATGATCCAGGCCAAGGTCGCCGACATGAAGATGCGCCTCGAGGCCGCCCGCCTGCTGACGCTGAAGGCGGCCTGGAACAAGAAGGTCGCGGCCGCAGCCGGCCTGCGCAACACCACCGAGTCCTCCTGCGCCAAGCTGTTCGCCTCCGAGGCCGCGATGTTCATCACGCACGCGGCGGTGCAGATCCACGGCGGCATGGGCTACAGCAAGGAAATGCCCATCGAGCGCTATTTCCGCGACGCCAAGATCACCGAGATCTACGAGGGCACCAGCGAGATCCAGCGCATGGTCATCGCCAGGCAGGAAACCGGCCTGCGCTGAGGCGGAGCACACTGATGTTCACGCAAGCAATTGCTGTCGGCCTGGGGCTGGCGCTCGCGGGTTGCGCAACGGTCGGGACTGGCGAGGGCGTGCTGCAGCCCGGTTATCCGGAGACGCGGCGCATCGACCACGTCGACCAGTACTTCGGCGAAGACGTGGCCGACCCGTACCGCTGGATGGAGAATCTCGGCACGGCGGAGCTGGACGCCTGGATCGACGCCCAGAACGAGTTTTCCGCCGGGTTCGTGCAGCAGCTGCCGGACTACGACCGCATCCGCGCGCGCCTGGACGCGCTTTGGCGTACCGAGCGCCTCACCACACCACTTGTTCACGGCGGCAGGTTCTTCTTCGAGTACAACGACGGCACCGCCACGCTAAGCCGGCTCATGATGACCGACGGGCTGGCGGGGGAGTGGCGCGTGCTGCTCGACCCGGCCACGCTATCGGAGGACGGCACCACGATGCTGGCGCGCTGGAACGTCAGCCGCGACGCGCGGCACATCGCCTGGGCCGCCACCGTGGGCGGTTCCGACTGGACCAGCTGGCGCGTTCGCAACGTGGAGTCCGGCGAGGACCTGCCCGAAGTGCTGGAGGGAACGAAGTCCACCTCCGCCGCCTGGCGCCGTGACAACACCGGTTTCTACTACGCCCGCTATCCGCAGAACGCAGCCGGCGAGTGGGACGACCGCCAGCAGGCCGAGGTGTGGTTCCACGCTCTGGGCACGCCGCAGGCGGAGGACGTGCACGTCTTCTCCGTGACGGACCATCCGACGCGCACGCCCTTTCCCCAGATGTCCTCGGACGGCCGTCACCTCGTGCTGTCCGTCTACGAGAACAACCGCAGCAACGGGATCTACCTGCTGCCCCTGGACGTGCCCGGCGCCGGCGTGATCCGGCTGGTCGACAGCTGGGATGGCGTGTCGTCTTACCTCGGCACGGTCGGCGGCACGGTTTATGTCCACACCAACATCGGCGCGCCGAAGGGCCGCGTGGTGGCGATCGATATTGCCGACCCGGAGCCCGCCGACTGGCGCGATGTCGTGCCCGAGTCCGAGCTGCCGATCGAGGACGCATCGGTCGTCGGCGAAACGATCGTGGTGCACTACCTCGAAGATGCGAAGAGCCGCGTCGACCTGTTCGCGCTCGACGGCGGCAGCCGCGAAACGCTGGCCCTGCCCGGGATCGGCAAGGTCTCGGGCTTCACCGGCTCGCCGGCCTCTAGCGAGACCTTCTTTGCCTTCGAGAGCTTCAGCAACCCCGGCACGGTGTTCCATTTCCGGCCGGACACCGGCGCGGTGACGAGCTTCCACCAGAAGTCGACTGCGCTCGACACCGACACGCTGGCGACGAAGCAGGTTTTCTTCGCCGGCAAGGACGGCACCCGGGTGCCGATGTTCATCGTGCATCGCAAGGGCATTGAGCTCGACGGCGCCAACCCGACCATGCTGTACGGCTACGGCGGGTTCGGCGTCTCCATGCTGCCCGGCTGGGACCTGCGCCTGCTGGGCTGGCTGGACCTGGGCGGCGTGCTGGCCATTGCCAACCTGCGCGGCGGCGGGGAGTACGGCGCCGACTGGCACGTGGCGGGCACGCGCGAGCGCAAGCAGAACGTGTTCGACGATTTCATCGCCGCGGCCGAGTGGCTGATCGCCGAAGGCTGGACCGCGCCAGAAAAGCTCGCCATTTATGGTCGCAGCAACGGCGGCCTGCTGGTAGGCGCGGTAGAGTTGCAGCGGCCGGAACTGTTCGCCGCGGCGGGGCCCGCGGTCGGCGTGCTCGACATGCTGCGCTATCACACCCCGAGCGCCAACGCGCGCGCCTGGCTGGGCGACTACGGCCTGGCGGAAATCGAGTCGGACTACCGGGCGCAGCGGGCGTACTCACCGGTGCACAACGTGCAGCCCGGCACCTGTTACCCCGCCACCATCATCCACACGGGGAAGTTCGACGATCGCGTGGTGCCATGGCACAGCTACAAGTTCGCTGCCGCCATGCAGGCTGCCCAGGGCTGCGACAAGCCGGTCCTGCTGCGCACCGAGACGCGTGCCGGCCACGCCGCGGGCGGCGCCAAGCCGCGCCACATGCTGATCGACGAGTTCGCGGAGCTGTATGCCTTCTTCGCCTGGGCACTCGACATGTAACGGCACAGGGGCGGTCCCCGCATGGGCGCCCCTTCCAGCCCCTATAATGTCGGCATGACTGCCGAGTCCGGGCTGCTCGTTCCGGGTAGAAACTGCTGGCGCAAGGAACACGCGCATCGCGTGGCGTTCCTGGTGGATGGTGCCGATTACTTCGCCGCGGTCCGCGCCGCGGCGGCTCGAGCCGAGCGCTCGATTTACATCCTCGCCTGGGACATCGACAGCCGCATGCGGCTGGTCCCGGAGGGCGCGGACGACGGCCTGCCGGAACCCCTCGGAGAGTTCCTCGACGCGCTGGCCCGGCGCCGGCGCTCGCTGCACATCCATATCCTCAACTGGGACTTCGCGATGCTGTATGCACCCGATCGCGAGGTCCTGCCCAGCTACAAGCTCGGCTGGCGCTCCCATCGCCGGGTGCATTTCGAGCTCGATGGCTGCCACCCCGTGGGCGCCTCGCACCACCAGAAGGTGGTGGTCGTGGACGACGCCGTCGCCTTCGTGGGCGGGCTGGACCTGACGCACTGCCGCTGGGACACGCCCGAGCATCGCGCGGACGATCCGTGCCGGCGCCATCCCTCGGGCGATCCCTGCCCGCCATTTCACGACGTGCAGATGGCGGTCGACGGCCAGGCGGCGGCGGCGCTGGGCGAACTGGCGCGAGAGCGCTGGCGCCGCGCCACGGGCAAGCAGCTCAAGCGGCCGCGGGTAAAGCGCGCACCGGACCGCTGGCCCGGCACGCTGGTCCCGGATGTCGAGGACGTCGAGGTGGCCATCGCGCGCACCGAGCCGAGGTACGAGGACTGGGAGGAGGTGCAGGAAATCAAGCAACTGCACCTCGATGCCATCGCCGCCACGCGCAAGCAGCTGTACCTCGAGAACCAGTACTTCAGCGCCGCCTCGCTGGCGAACGCGATGGCGGAGCGCCTGGCCGAGCCGGAGGGGCCGGAAATCGCGCTGGTGACGCGCAGCGACGACAACAGCTGGCTGGAAGAATTCACCATCGGCGTGATGCGCGCGCGACTGCACCGCCAACTACGCGAAACGGCGCCCGAGGATCGCTACTGCACCTACTACCCGGATCTCGGACGACCTGGGGACGGCTACCTCAACGTCCATTCCAAGGTGCTGGTGATGGACGACGACCTGCTCAGCATCGGCTCCGCCAACCTGAACAACCGTTCCATGGGCTTCGACACCGAGTGCAATCTCGCCATCGAGTCCGGCGGCGAAGAACGCATCCGGCGCGCCATCCGCAGACTGCGCCAGCGCCTGCTCGCAGAGCATCTGGACACCTCTGCGGACGAGGTGGCGCGAACGGAGCAGGAAACCGGTTCGCTCCTGCGTAGCATCAGTGCGCTCAGCGGCGAGGGCCGGACCCTGGCACCCCTGGAGCCCGAGCTTTCAGAGAGCATGGACGCCGTCATCCCCGAAGGCCACATAATCGATCCCGAGACGCCGATCGAGCCGGCCAGGCTGGCCGCGCGGCTGCTGCCCTCGGAGACCCAGGCCTCCAAGATCGGGCGCGTGCTGCTCGCGGGCGGCCTGCTGGCCCTGTTCATCACCCTGGCGGCCGCCTGGCGCTGGACCGAGCTCGGGGAATGGCTGGCGCCGTCGAGGCTCGCCGGCCTCGTGGAGTCAATCAAGGCCATGCCCGCCGCGCCGCTGGTGGTGGTCGGCGCCTTCGTCCTCGGCACGCTGCTGGTGGTCCCGGTCACGCTGATGATCGCGGTCGTGGTGCTGGTGTTCGGACCGGTCGAGGGCGCGATTTACGCCGCCATCGGCTCTCTGCTCGGTGCGGGCGTGACCTATTGGATCGGTCAGCTCATCGGTCGCGCGACCGTGCGGCGCATCGCCGGCTCGCGGCTGGACCGCCTCAGCCGCGCACTGGGCAAGCGTGGCGTGCTGGCGGTGACCACGGTGCGCGTGCTCCCGGTAGCGCCTTTCACCATCATCAACCTGGTCGCCGGCGCGACGCACATCAGCCTGCGCGACTACCTGCTCGGCACGGTCCTCGGCATGGGCCCGGGCATCATCGCCATCGCGGTGTTCATCGACCGCATTCTCGCCACCCTGCGCAACCCCGAGCCGGGCACCCTCGGACTGCTCACCATAGTGGTGGTGCTCATCGTTGCGGGCATGGCATGGCTGCGCCGCACCCTGCGCCGGCGGCACACCGGCAAGCGAGCCTCGGGATCGGCGAGCTGAGCAACTACCGCAGTCCGAGGCGGGACAGGAACTCGTCCAGCCCCGCCCGGTAGCGAGCCTCGTGGCGCAGAAAACCCGTGTTGTGATCGCCGCCGAACACCAGCATCTGGCTGCGCATGCCGGCCGCGGCATGCAACGCCTCGGCATGACTGAAGGGGATGATCTCGTCATCGCGGCTGTGCGCGATGAGCACCGGTGCGCTCACCTCGCCAATGAGCCGCTCGACGGGATACTCGATCCGAGCCAGCCGGCGCACAGGAAGGAACCAGTAGATTTCCGCAGCAAGATCCGGCACGGAGCGGAACGTCGACTCGACGATCAGCGCGCGCGGCGTTTGCTGCACCGCCAGCCAGGTGGCCACTGCGCCCCCGAGCGAACGTCCGAACAGGATGATCCTTTGCGGGTCGACCCCACGGTGATCGACAAGATGCTGCCAGGCGGCGTGCGCGTCCTGGTAAGTCCCTTGCTCGGACGGGCGGCCCGAGCTCAGGCCATAGCCGCGGTAATCGAAAATCAGCACCGACAAGCCGAGGGAATTAAAGATTCGCAGCGACTCCAGCCGGTGGGAGATGTTCCCGGCATTGCCATGGAAGAACAGCACCACGGCGCGCTCCCCGGATGCGGGCAGGAACCAGCCGTGCAGGGTCTCGCCGTCACTGGTCGCGATCTCCACAGGCTCATACTCGAGCCCCACGGCAGCCGGCGTGGCCGCCATTTCACGAGACGGTATGGAGGGAAGAAAAAGCATGCTTCCCTGCCGCATCCATAGCATGGCGACGAGCAGAGCGTAGCCTGCGACCAGCAGCAACAAGACTGCGGCCAGCCCTTTCATCCCGCGTTCAGCTCTCCGCGGCGGCCAGCGCGGCGCCCACGATCCCCGCGTCGTTGCCCAGCGCCGCCGGCACCACGCGGGTCTGGCACTTGAGCAGCGGGAGAAACTTGTCGGATTTGCGGCTGACGCCGCCACCGATAATGAACAGGTCCGGCCACACCAACTGTTCGAGCGCGACCAGCACCTGGGAGACGCGCGCAGCCCACTTGGTCCATGACAGGTGATCATTCTTGCGCGCCTGGGCCGAGGCGCGATGTTCCGCCTCATCGCCACGGATCTCCATGTGGCCGAACTCCGTGTTCGGCACCAGCCGGCCGTCGAGGAACACGGCGCTGCCGATGCCGGTGCCGAGCGTCAGCATGACCACCGTGCCCTGCACTTCGCGCCCGGCGCCGTAGCGCATCTCCGCCAGGCCGGCGGCGTCGGCGTCGTTGAGCACGGTGACCGGGGCCCCGAGGGCGACCGAGAACAGGCGCTGGATGTCGCAGCCGACCCACTCGGGATCGATGTTTGCCGCCGTGTACGCCACGCCGTGCTTGACTACCGCCGGCACGGCCACCCCGACGCGCGCGGCCGGCCCGAAGCGGCGTTGGACCTCGGCCACCGCGGCGGACACCGCCATCGGCGTGGCGGGCTGCGGCGTGAGCATCTTGTGCCGTTCCGTCACGAGGCTCCCGCTGGCCAGGTCCACGGGCGCGCCCTTGATGCCGGAGCCGCCCACATCGATGCCGAGAATGCTCATAGTGTCGTCCTCACCACATATTGCGCATGCGCGCCGCTACGTCGATCACTTCCGCCGGCCGCGCCGTCGCGCCGGTCCCGGGTTCCGCGCCGCCATGGAAGCGCGCCTCCATGGTCGCCATCATCGCCTCGTCGATGAACCGGCTGCGCGCACCATACACGTGCCGGTCGCCGTGCCGCGGCTGTTGCGGCACCCAGTACTTCAGCGGCGCGACCAGGTGCAGCGCCGACTTCGCGCGCGTCATGGCCACGTACAACAGCCGCCGCTCTTCCTCGATCAGCGCCGGCTTGCCGGTGGCGAACTCCGAGGGAAAGTTGCCGTCCGCGACGTTGAGAATGTACACCGAGTCCCACTCCTGGCCCTTGGCGGAGTGGATGGTCGACAGCACCAGGTAGTCCTCGTCCATGAGCGGCGGCCCGGCGAGGTCGCCGGTAGCCTGCGGCGGGTCGAGCGACAGCTCGGTGAGGAACTGCTCGCGCGTGGCGAATTTCGCCGCGATCTGCTCCAGCGCCTCGAGATCGCCGAGGCGCACCGGCCATTCCTCGTAGATGCGCTCCAGCTGGGGCCGGTACCACTCGCGCGCGCGTCCGACCTGTGCCTGCCAGTCGCCGGCGCCCGCCCCGGCCTCGGCCAGCAGCGCCACCAGCCCGCCCCAGTAGGGCGCCGCGGCCGGCGGCGGCGGCCATGATGCCAGCGATTGCGGCGCGAAACCGTGCGATTCCAGCCAGCCGAAGGCTTTCGCCGCCATGGCCGGGCCGATGCCCGGCAACAGCTGCAGGCAGCGGAAGGCCGCAATCCGGTTCTTCGGGTTGTCGGCCCAGCGCAGCACGGCGAGGAGATCCTTCACGTGCGCGGCCTCGAGGAACTTCAGTCCGCCGTATTTCACGAAGGGGATGTTCTGCCGCACGAGTTCCAGTTCGAGCCGGTCACTGTGATGACTGGCGCGGAACAGCACGGCCTGGTGCCGCAGCAGCTGTCCGGCCTCGCGCGCAGCGAGAATGGCCTTGATGACGTAATCGGCCTGGGCCTCGTCGTCCTGCACCGTAACGTAGAACGGCTTCTGCGCCGAAGGTCGCGCCGAGCGCAGCGCCTTGCGGAACTGCCGCTCGGCGCCGCGCATCAGGGCATTGGCGGCATCGAGCACCGGCTGCACCGAGCGGTAGTTCTCCTCCAGCGCGACGACCTCCGCCGGCGGCTCGAACTGGCCGGGGAAACGCAGGATGTTCTCCACCTCGGCTGCGCGGAAGGAATAGATGCTCTGGGCGTCATCGCCGACTACCGTGAGGCCGCGGCCGTCCGGTTTCAGTCGCAGCAGGATCTCCGCCTGCAGCACGTTGGTGTCCTGGTACTCGTCCACCAGGACGTGGTCGAAGCGCTCGCCCACCGCCGCCGCCAGCGCCGACGATGCCATCAGGGCGTGCCACCACAACAGCAGGTCGTCGTAGTCCAGCAGGCTGCCGGCCTGCTTGAGCTCGACATAGCGCCCGAACAGCGTGCGCAGCTCGTCGGCCCATTCCGTGCACCAGGGCCAGTGCGCCTCGAGGCAATCCGCCAGCCCGGCGCGGGAGTTGACCACGCGCGAGTAGATGGCGAGGCAAGTGTCCTTGCGCGGGAAGCGCCGCCGCCCGTCCGCCAGCCCGAGGTCCTGGCGCGCCACGTCCATGAGGTCGGCAGCATCACCCCGGTCCAGCACCGAGAACCCGGCGTCCAGCCCCAGGTTGGATGCGTATTCCCTGAGCAGTCGGTTGGCCACGGAATGAAAGGTGCCCGCCCAGGGCATTTTCACCAGCTCGCCCCGGCCTTCGTCCGCCAGCGCCTGGCCCACGACCCGCCGGGCGCGCCGCGTCATCTCGCGGGCGGCGCGGCGGCTGAAGGTGAGCAGCAGGATGCGGGCCGGCGGAACTCCCGCCAGCACCAGGTGTCCGACTCGATGCGCGAGGGTCATGGTTTTGCCGGTCCCCGCGCCGGCGATCACCAGCAACGGCCCCGCGCCCAGGTCGCGCCCCTCACGCTGCGGCGCAGCATGAGTCACGGCACGGCGCTGGGCCTCGTTGAGGCCCTCGAGGACGGCGGCAGGGGACATGGCGCCGACTATAACAGAGGGAAAAACAGCCTCGAGCGGTTAGAATGGCCGTTTTTCCGCGCCGGGCGCCAAGACCCGGGACCACTTCAGGAGACCACGCATGAGCCGACTTTTCGCGCTTCCCTTCGCTCTCGCCGCAGCCGCCGTGCTCGGCGCCGGCGCCACGCACGTCGTTGCGGCCGAGCAGCCGGCCGCGGTCGACACGGCCGCCGCCAACCCGTTTTTTGCCGCGAGCACCCTGCCCTACAAGGTGCCGCCGTTCGACCAGATCCGCGACGAGCATTACCTGCCGGCTTTCGAGCGCGGCATGGCGGAAGAACTGGCCCAGATCGAGGCCATCGCCAACAACCCGCAGGCGCCGACCTTCGAGAACACCATCGTCGCGATGGAGCAGACCGGCGAGGTCCTCGCCCGCGTGTCGCGCGTGTTCTTCAACCTGAACTCGGCCCATACCAACCCGGCCATGCAGGATGTGCAGAAGACCGTGTCGCCGCAGCTCGCTGCGCACCGCGACGCCATCTTCCTCAACCCCAAGCTGTTCGCGCGCGTAGAGGCACTGCACGCCGAGCGTGACGAGCTGGGCCTGGACCCCGAGTCACTGCGCCTCCTGGAGCGCTACTACATCGACTTCGTGCGCGCCGGCGCCCGCCTCTCCGAGGAGGACAAGGACAAGCTGCGCGCGATCAACGCCGAACTCGCCTCGCTGGGCACGACCTTCGCCCAGAACGTGCTGCGCGAGACCCTGGACTCGGCCGTCATCGTGGACACCGCCGCGGAGCTGGACGGCTTCTCCGACGCGCAGATCCGCGCCGCCGCCGCCGCTGCGACTGCCCGCGGCCACGAGGGCAAGTACCTCATCTCGCTGCAGAACACCTCCGGCCAGCCGCCCCTCGCGCTGCTCACCAACCGCGCGCTGCGCCAGCGTATCCACGAGGCCTCGGTGAACCGCGGCGCGCGTGACAACGAGCACGATAATCGCCCGGTCGTGGCGCGCGTGGCCGCGCTGCGCGCGGAGCACGCCGCACTGCTCGGCTACGACAGCCACGCAGCCTACGTGCTGGAAAACGCCACCGCCGGCACGCCGGCGGCGGTCAACGCGATGCTCGCCGGCCTGGCCCCGGCCGCGGTCGCCAACGCCCGCAAGGAAGCAGCCGACATCCAGGCGCTGATCGACGCCCAGGGCGGCGACTTCCAGCTGCAGGCCTGGGACTGGGACTTCTACGCCGAGCAGGTGAAGCAGGCCCGCTACGACCTCGACCCGGCCGAGCTGCGTGCCTACTTCGAACTCGAGAGCGTGCTCAACAACGGCGTCTTCTATGCCGCCAACAAGGTCTTCGGCCTGACCTTCAAGCCGCGCCCCGACCTGCCGCTGTACCACCCCGACGCGCGCGCCTGGGAAGTGTTCGAGGCCGACGGCAAGCCGCTGGGCATCTTCATCGGCGACTTCTATGCCCGCGACTCCAAGCGGGGCGGCGCCTGGATGAACGCCTACGTGCCGCAGTCGGGCCTGCTGGGCACGATGCCCGTGGTCGCCAACCACCAGAACATCCCCAAGCCGCCCGAGGGCGAGCCCACCCTGATGACCTTCGACGAGGTCACCACGATGTTCCACGAGTTCGGCCACGCCCTGCACGGCCTGTTCTCCAACGTCCGCTACCCGCGCTTCTCCGGCACCAGCGTGCCGCGCGACTTCGTCGAGTTCCCCTCGCAGGTGAACGAGATGTGGGCGGACTGGCCGGAAGTGCTGGCCAACTACGCGCGGCACTACGAGACCGGCGAACTGCTGCCGAAGGAGATGCTGCAGAAGGCGCTGGAAGCGCAACAGTTCAACGAGGGCTACCGCACCACCGAGTACGTGGCGGCCTCGCTGCTCGACCAGGCCTGGCACCAGCGTGCCGCGGGCAAGGTCCCGACCGACACCATAGCGTTTGAAAAGCAGGTGCTGGCCGAGACGGGCATGAACTTCGCGCCGGTGCCGCCGCGCTATCGCAGCACCTACTTCTCTCACATCATGGGCGGCTACTCCGCCGGCTACTACTCCTACATCTGGAGCGAAGTGCTGGATGCCGACGCCGTAGCCTGGTTCAAGGAGAATGGCGGCATGAAGCGCGAGAACGGCGAGCACTTCCGCGCCACCCTGCTGTCCCGTGGCGGCAGCAAGGAAGCGATGGACCTGTATCGTGATTTCGCGGGTCGTGATCCCGAGATTCGCCACCTGCTCGAGCGCCGCGGCCTGACCGCGGGCGAGTGATCCCTGCCGGACGGGCGTCGCCGCAAGGCGGCGCCCGTCCCGGTTCCGGCCGGCCGGAGGAATCCGGCCGCCATCGGAGCGACGAAACGCCCCGCACAGTCAAATTCTGATCCGAGAGAGTGTTGCCATGGTTACCAGGCTCAACCGCCTCCTGGCCGTCCTGGCGCTGTCGCTGGCGCTGCCGCTGGCAGCCGGCGCCGCGCCCGCGGTAGACATCCCCTATGAAGAGTTCACCCTCGACAACGGGCTGCGCGTCATCGTGCACACGGACCGCAAGGCGCCGATCGTGGCGGTGAACATCTGGTACCACGTCGGCTCCAAGAACGAGCCCGAGGGTCGCACCGGCTTCGCCCATCTCTTCGAGCACCTCATGTTCCAGGGCTCGGAGAATTACAACGACGAGTACTTCAAGCCTTTCGAGCAGGTCGGCGCCACCGGCCAGAACGGCACCACCAGCTTCGACCGCACCAATTATTTCCAGAACGTGCCCACCACGGCGCTGGACATGGCGTTGTGGATGGAATCGGACCGCATGGGCCATTTCATGGGCGCGATCACGCAGGAACGACTGGACGAGCAGCGCGGCGTGGTGAAGAACGAGAAGCGCCAGCGCGACGGCCAGCCCTACGGCCAGTCCTGGGACCGGCTGTTCGAGGCCGGCTATCCCGAGGGTCACCCCTATTCATGGATGCCCATCGGCTCCATGGAGGACCTCGACGCCGCCACCCTGGACGACGTCAAGGACTGGTTCAGGACCTGGTACGGCCCGAACAACGCGGTGCTGGTGCTGGCCGGCGACATCGACGTGCCGACGGCGCGCGAGAAGGTCACGCGTTACTTCGGCGACATCCCGGCCGGCCCTCCGCTGACACGTCCCGAGAAGTGGATCGCCGCGCGCACCGAGTCCACGCGCGAGACCATGCAGGACCGCGTCGCCCAGGCGCGTATCTACCGCACCTGGAACATGGGCAACTACGGCAGCGCCGAGGCCGATCACCTCGCCCTCGCGGCGCAGATCCTCGGCGGCAGCGCCTCGTCGCGCCTGCAGGCCAGGCTGGTGCACCAGGAACAGCTGGTCTCCGGCGTGTATGCCAGCGCCATGCCGCTGGAGCTGTCCGGCGTATTCATGATCGTGGCCACCGCCAAGGACGGCGTCGACCCTGCGCAGGTCGAGGCCATCATCGACGAGGAAGTGGCGAAGTTCCTCGACCAGGGCCCGACCCGCGCCGAGCTGGCGCAGGCCAAGACCCGCTTCCAGGCGGGCTTCATCCGCGGCGTGGAGCGCGTCGGCGGCTTCGGGGGCAAGTCCGACGTGCTCGCCGGTTGCGCCGTCTACACCGGCGACCCGGGCTGCTTCCGCGCCAGCGCCGAGCGCATCCAGGCGGCGAGCACCGCCGATGTGCGCGCAGCCGCCCGCGCACGTCTCGCCCAGGGCGACCACACCCTGACCATCCTGCCCTTCGCGCAGCACGCCGCCGTGAGCAGCGACGTGGACCGCAGCCAGGGCGTACCCGAGGTCACCGAATTTCCGCAGGTCAGCTTCCCCGCTTTGCAGCGCGCCACGCTGCAGAACGGCATCGAGGTGGTGCTGGCCGAGCGCCGGGAGATTCCGGTGGTACAGGTGCAGCTGCAGTTCGACGCCGGCTACGCCGCCGACGTGGGGCGCAAGCTGGGCACTGCCAGCTTCGCAATGAACATGCTCGACCAGGGCGCGGGCAAGCGTGACACCCTGGAGCTGGCGGCGGCCATCGAGTCCGAAGGGGCCTTCATCGGCGCGGGCGCCGGACTGGACACCGCCTCGGTGTCGCTGAACGCCCTTAAGGATCGCCTCGATCCCTCGCTGGCGCTGTTTGCCGACGTGGCACTGCGGCCGCGCTTCGACGAGGCCGAAATCGAACGCGTGCGCCGCCAGTGGCTGGCCGGTATCGCCCAGGAGAAGACCCGTCCGCAGAGCGTCGCGCTGCGCCTGGTGCCGCCGCTGCTGTACGGCGAGGGCCACGCCTACGCGATTCCCTTCAGCGGCACAGGCACCGAGGAGGCGATCGCCAGCCTCACGCGGGAAGACCTTGTCGGCTTCCACCGCGACTGGATGCGGCCCGACAACGCGCGTTTCATCGTGGTGGGCGACATCACCATGGGCGAAATCGTGCCGCTGCTGGAGAAGCACTTCGGTGACTGGGAGGCGCCCGCCGCCCCGCTGCCGCAGAAGAACATCGCCACCGTGGCACGGCCGGACCGGCCGCGCGTGTTCCTGGTCGACCAGCCGGGCTCGCCCCAGGCCAACATCATCGCCGCGCAGCTGGTGATTTCCTCCGCCGACCCGGCGTCGCTGGAACTCGACATCGCCAACGGCGTCTTCGGCGGCTCCTTCACCTCGCGCATCAACATGAACCTGCGCGAGGACAAGGGCTGGTCCTACGGCGTGCGCAGCTCGACCTCCGGCGCCAGGGGCCAGCGGCCCTGGTACATCCTGGCGCCGGTAGAGATCGCGCGCACCGGCGACTCGATCCGCGAACTGATCGCCGAGCTGGAGGCCTTCACCGGCGAGCGCCCGGCCGAGGCCGACGAGCTGGAGAAGATCCGTGCCAACCGCATCCGCAGCCTGCCCGGGCGGTACGAGACCGCCTCAGCGGTGCTCGGCGCCCTTAGCAGCATCGAAGCCTACGGCTGGCCCGACGACCAGGTCCTGCGCGAGCAGGAGCGCATCCAGACCATGACGCTGGAGCAGGTGCGCGAGGCGGCGAAGACACTGGACGTGGACACGCTCACCTGGGTGGTGGTCGGCGACCTGGAGCAGATCGAGCCACAGGTGCGGGCGCTGGACCTCGGCGAGGTCACCGTGCTGGATGCCGACGGGCGTCCCCTTTAACGGCGACGTCTGCCTGCTGTGCGGCGGCGTCGCCGCGCCGTGGTTCGCTGACGGCAGCAGGGACTATCTGCGCTGCGGGCACTGTGGCTTCGTCCACGTGCCCGCGGCGCAGCGACTTCCCCTCGAGGCCGAGCGCGCCTACTACCTCACGCACCGGAACGCCGTGGACGATCCCGGTTACCGCACCTGGCTCTCCCATCTCGCGACCCCCCTGCTGGAACGGCTGCAGCCGCCGGCGTCGGGCCTCGACTTCGGCTGCGGCCCCGAGCCCGCGCTGGCGGCGATGCTGGCCGAGGCCGGTTTCTCGGTGTCCCTGTACGACCCGCAGTTCGCGCCGGATGCGAGCGTGTTCTCGCGCGAGTGGGATTTCATCACCGCCACCGAGGTGCTGG
Source organism: Thioalkalivibrio sp. XN279 (assembly GCF_011089885.1). Lineage (NCBI taxonomy): Bacteria > Pseudomonadati > Pseudomonadota > Gammaproteobacteria > Chromatiales > Ectothiorhodospiraceae > Thioalkalivibrio > Thioalkalivibrio sp. XN279. The sequence continues at coordinate 71,138 of NZ_JAANBD010000006.1, forward strand.
AGCATCTGCACCAGCCGGCGACGGAACTCGGGCGCCTGTGGAGCCTGCTGCGCCCGGGCGGCTGGCTCGCCGTCATGACCCGGCGGGTGCCCGCGCTGGCCGAGTTCGCGCACTGGCATTACCGCCGCGACCCCACGCACATCGGGTTCTTTGCTGAGCAAAGCTTCGCCTGGCTGGCGGCGCGCTGGCAGGCCGAGCTGGAGTTGCTCGGCGACGACGTGGCGCTGCTGCGCAAGCCCCTGGCCGGGTGAAATTACCGGCAGAGGCTGCCGGCCGGGATCGTCAGCCGTGCTCGAAGATCCGCTCGTAGTCCTGCAGGTTCTCCGCCAGCATGCGGTCGTACTCGCCCTTGAAGAACTTCATCGCCGTCGGGCGATCGGTCCGGTACTTGTCCAGGTTGCCCGCATGCGCTGCGACCACGAAGGAGTTGAAACGGGCCGCGGCATAGAGCAGCGCCATGCTGACGTGCTCGCGCTTCACGCTTTCCATCTGCTCGTTGGCGAGCGCTATGAACTTGTCGACCACGGCGCGGAACTCGCGGTCGATCTCTTCCTGCTCGCGCTGGTCCTCCTCCGCCGGCGGCTTCTCCATGCGGAACTTGAGCTGGCCGTGCTGGCCCTGGCCGGCCGCGCCGCCGGGCACGTCGCCCAGCGACTGGTAGCGATTCATGATCGCCTTCATCTGCGCGCTCAGCGCATTCTTGTCCTTGTCGTCCTGGCTCATGGCATGGGCTCCGGAAAGATTCTGAATGGACGCATTCTAACCGTGCCGGCCCCTGGCGCGCGAAAGCCTGAGCTCGTCGCGCGCATGCGCCGCCAGCGCGGCGCCGATGCTGATGGACGGGTCCGGCGGCAGCCCGTCGGCCAGCCGCAGGATCTGGCGGTAATACCAGGCCATCTCGCCCTGCACGTTCATGAACTTCATCAGCATCAGCGGGCTGGCCGGCCCGGCCCAGCGGGACTGGCCGAAACGCAGCGACGGCGGCGGCGTGGCGGCCTCGACCGTGCCGGCGGCCAGGCGCCCCGGCAGATCCGGGTCGATGCAGACCGGCCGGCCCAGGCCCACCACGTCCAGCTCATCCGCGGCCAGCGCTTCGGCCATGGCCGCGCGGGTGCGGAACCCGCCGGTGACCATCATGGGTAGCGGATAGGCGGCGCGGATCTCGCGCGCGTAGTCGAGGAAGTAGGCCTCGCGCCGGCGGGTGCTGGCGCGCTGCGGCTCGGCCGCGGTCTCGGCCCGGCCCTCGTAACCGAACAGCTTGGGCTGCTCGTAGGTGCCGCCGGAGACTTCCAGCAGGTCGATCTTCTCCTCCGCCAGCCAGCGCGCCACCTGCACGCAATCCGGCAGGTCGAAGCCGCCCTTCTGGAAGTCGGCGCTGTTGAGCTTCACCCCCACCGGGAAGTCGTCGCCAACCGCGCGGCGCGTGGCGCGCACGATTTCGAGCAACAGCCGGGCGCGGTTCTCCAGCGGCCCGCCCCACTCGTCCTCGCGCTTGTTGGTGACCGGTGAGAGGAACTGCGCCAGCAAATAACCATGGGCGGAGTGCACCTGCACGCCGGTGAAGCCGGTCTCGCGCGCAATGGCGGCGGTGGTGGCGAAGCGCTGGATGACGTCCTGGATCTCCGCGCCGGTGAGCGCGCGCGGGCGCGCGAACAGCCCGAGCAGGTCCAGGCCCTCGGTCGAGGCCGAGACCGGCTGCGAGGAACTCATCTTCGAGCACTGGCGTCCGGGATGGCTGATCTGCATCCACAAGTGGTTGCCGGCCGCCGTCCCCGCCTTCGCCCAGGCCGCCAACGCCGCCCAGCCCTGGCGGTCCTCGATGACCACATTGCCCGGCCGCTCCAGCCAGCGCCGGTCCACCATCACGTTGCCGGTGATCGAGAGTCCGACGCCGCCGGACGCCCAGCGGCGGTAGAGGCGCGCGTGGCGCTCGTTGGCCTGGTCGTCGGCTGCCGCCAGGCCCTCGGTCATGGCGGCCTTGGCAATGCGGTTGGGCAGGGTTGCGCCGCACGGCAGGCGCAGGGGATCGGCGAGTTCGGGCATGGGTTCGGTCTCGTCGCTCGGGCCGCGGCAGCATACCGCGCCGGGCGCTCCCGTGGCATCGCTCAGGTAGAATCGCCCGACCACGCGCTCGAGGGGGAAGCGATGTCGGACGGACCACTGATCACCAACGACGCCGTCGTGCTCGGGCTGCTGGCCCTGATCCTCGGCGGCGTTTTCTGGACCCAGCAAAGCCGTATCCCCTTCTTCCAGCGCTTCTACACCTATGTCCCCGCGCTGCTGTTGTGCTACTTCCTGCCCTCGCTGCTGAACACCTTCGGCATCATCGACGGCAAGGCCTCGAACCTGTACTTCGTCGCCTCGCGCTACCTGCTGCCCGCCTGCCTGGTCCTGCTGACGCTGTCCATCGACCTGCCGGCCGTGGCGCGCCTCGGCAACAAGGCCGTGATCATGTTCTTCACCGGGACCTTCGGCATCATCGTCGGCGGCCCGCTGGCGCTGCTGGTGGTCGGCGCGATCTCCCCTGAGACGGTGGGTGGCGACGGCCCGGATGCCGTGTGGCGCGGCATGACCACCATCGCGGGGAGCTGGATCGGCGGCGGCGCCAACCAGGCGGCGATGAAAGAAGTGTTCGACGTCGGCGACAACCTGTTCGGCCAGATGATCGCGGTGGACGTGCTGTGCGCCAGTGTCTGGCTCGCCATCCTGCTGTTCTTCGCCTCGCGGGCGAAGGAGATCGACGCCCGCACCGGCGCCGACACCACGGCCATCGAGGACCTCAAGCATCGCATCGAGCTGTACCACGCCCAGCATGCGCGCATCCCGCGCCTCGCCGACCTGATGTTCCTCGCCGCCATCGGTTTCGGCGTCACCGCCGTGGCGCACCTCGGCGCCGACACCCTTGCACCCTGGATCGCCGCGACGGCGCCGGGACTGGACCGCTTCAGCCTCACCAGCGGCTTCTTCTGGCTGGTGGTGATCGCCACCACCGGCGGGCTGGTACTGTCCTTCACCCCGGCGCGCAAGCTCGAGGGCGCCGGCGCGTCCACCGTGGGCTCTGCGTTCCTCTATATCCTCGTCGCCAGCATCGGCATGCAAATGGACATCACCGCCGTGCTGTCCAACCCGGGCCTGTTTGCCGTGGGCATGATCTGGATCGGCTTCCACGCCGCGCTGCTGTTGATCGTCGGCAAGCTGATCAAGGCGCCGCTGTTCTACCTCGCGGTCGGCAGCCAGGCGAATGTCGGCGGCGCGGCCTCGGCGCCGGTGGTGGCCTCGGCCTTCCATCCCTCGCTGGCGCCGGTGGGCGTGCTGCTGGCGGTGCTGGGTTATGCCGTCGGCACCTACGGCGCCTGGCTGTGCGGCCAGATCCTGCGCGTGATCGCGGCCGGGTGAGGACGCCCGGCTGATGCCTGTTTCCGCCGCGGATTGCATCGCCGCGCTGCTGGCCGAGTATGCGCCGGGGAGCGTGCTGGTGATCGGGGATGCGGTGCCGATGCCGGAGACAGTGGCCGAAGTGACACGCGTGGCGGCCAGCGAGGCGCCGGCGAAACTGGAAGAGCTCGGGCGCTTCGACTTTGCGCTCGTGTCAGGGCTGCTCGAGACGCTGGAAGCCGCGGACGCCGAGACCGTGCTCGGGCGGCTGAAGAACCTGCACACCAGCCGCTTCCTGCTGCTGGCCGACCCGGCGCGGGCCTGCCTTGGGCACGACGCCCTGCTGGCGCTGGCGCTGGCCCCGTTCGAACACCTGGCCGACGGCCGTGTCGCCTGGCGCTACGACCTCGACCGCTACAACCCGGAGCGGCGCTGGAACAACCCCGAGGACTGGGCCAACCCGGAGAACTTCGACCGGTTCCGCTGGTAGCGTAACGGGAATCATGAATTCCGAAGCCCTCGCCCACCGGGAACACATCGTGCGCGGCATGCTGGCCGCGCTCGGCGCTTTCTTCATGTTCACGGTGATGAACGTGTTCGCCAAGCTGTTGAGCGAAAACCATTCCGTCATAGAGATCGCCTTCTATCGGAACCTGATCGCCAGCCTGCCCTTCCTGTTCATGGTCTTCGTGCTCGGCCGGCGCGAGATCCTGGTGATTCGCAGCAAGCCGTCGCTGGTCGGGCTGCGCGCGGTGCTCGGCGCGGTCTCGCTGATGACCACTTTCCTCGCCTTCTCGCTCATGCCGATGGCCGAGACCACGGTGCTGCTGTTCACGGCCTCGCTGTTCCTGCCGGTGCTGGGCGTGTTCGTGCTCGGCGAGAAGGTCGGCCCCTGGCGCTGGTCCGCAGTGGTGATCGGCTTCGCCGGCGTGGCGGTGATGGCCAGTCCGACGGGTGCGGTCAACATGCTGGGCGTGACGATCGCGCTGGTCGCCGCGCTGATGCATGCCTCGCTGCAGGTCGTGCTGCGCTACCTCGGCCGCTATGAGAGCCCCGAGACGGTGACGTTCTACTTCATGGTGATCGGCACGCTGGTGACCGCCCTGCCGCTGCCCTTCGTCGCCGTGACGCCGACGCTGGACGAGATACCGCTGCTGTTCGGCGTCGGGCTGTCGGGAGCGGCGGCGCAATGGCTGCTGTCCACGGCCTTCCGCAATGCGCCGGCGGCGGTGGTCACGGTGTTCAACTACAGCGGCATCGTCTGGGCCACGCTGTTCGGCTGGCTGATCTGGAACGACTGGCCGTTGCCGCACGTGCTGGCGGGCGCCGCCATCGTGATCGCGTCCAACGCGCTCATCATCTGGCGCGAAAGCCGCCGGCGACCGATCACCGGGGCGCGGGTGCGGGCCAAGTTTTAATCCTACGGAGGGGAGACATGCGCAGGACTCTCAGACTCTCAACCGCGTTGGCACTGTCTTTGGCGGCGGCCAATGCGGCCGGCGCAGAGTTGAGGCTGGAAGCCGGGAAGCCCTTGCCATGCTCGGAGATGTGGGTTTTCGATTTGTCGCGCGAGCACTTGCCGGGCACCTTTCATACGTTCCATTTTTCTTCCAAGGGGAAGGAGTTTGACGAACGCTTTGCCCAAGGCGTCAAGGACGGAGAAGCGGACGTGATGATCGACCTCATTGCCACTACGCTCGAGAAAGGCGCTCATGATCCGGTCAGCGTCACTCTCGCGGGCGTTCGTGAAGTTCTCGAGCCCATGCTGGAGAGACTTGCCGCCCGCCTGGAGGAGAAACGCCTGCCCTACCTGAGCTTTCTTTTCGTCGGTCCCAGGGAGCTCGAGCCGAAGGCCCGCGCCCTGATCGTCGACCGCGAAGCGTTGTTTTGGTACGTCGAGTACGCCGCGCCCGATTGCGGAGCCGAGGGCAACTAAAGCCGCGTCAAAACAGCCTCGGAATCGTGGAGCAGCGCTCCAGATTTGCAGGGATAAATTGTCGGGGCGTTATCCGGGCCCGGGCAACCCCGTCAGCCGCTCGTCGCCGAACAGCGTCATCCCCGGCGCCAGCATGCGGATGTAGCGGTCGAAATAGAGGAACTGCTTCAATAGCAGGGTGAACTCGCGCGGGAAACGGATGCCGTGGCGACGCCCGACGCGCACCAGGTCCATCAGCGCACGGTTGAGGTCGTCGTCGTCCGGCGCCTCTGGCGGGTAAACCTCGCCCCAGCCGTCGCCCGGCCGGCTCGCAGCATATCCGCCAACCCCAGCGCCGCCGACCGGTTGCTCCGCCGCGCCCGGCACCAGGTCCAGGCGGCGGAACAGGTCCTCGAGGTCGGCCGCCAGCGCCGCCGTGTCCACGCCCTCCTTCGTCGCGCCCATCACTGCCAGCCCCTCGGCCACCACCTTGAAGTCGCCGCGCGGCAGGCCGTCGGCCAGCGCAAACATGGCCTTCCAGGTCTCCTCGCGGATGCGGCCGACGATGCCGAAGTCGATGAAGCCGATGCGGCCGTCGCGCAGCGCCATGAGGTTGCCGGCGTGCAGGTCGGCGTGAAAGGTCCGACAGTGCATCAGGCTGCCGAACCACGTGTTCAGCGCGTTCACCAGCAGGCCCTCGGGATCGTCGGTGCAGCGCTTGAGCCCCACCGGGTCGGTGAGCGAGGCGCCGAAGAACCGCTCCATGGTCAGCACCCGCGCCGTGCTCAGCTCCGGGTAGACCCGCGGCGCCACGGCCTGCTCGTTCAGCGTGTCGTCGAGGTACTGGCGGAAGGCCTCGATGTTGGCGGCCTCGCGGATGAAGTCGCACTCCTCGATCATCGAGCCCTGGATCTCCTCCACGATCGCCGCCAGCGAGGCGTGCGCCGCGCCCGGCGTGACTCGTTCGACGACCTTGGCCACCAGGTGCAGCAGGTTGAGGTCCGTGACAATCACTGTCTGCACGCCCGGCTTGCGCACCTTCAGCACCACGTCCTCGCCGGTCTTCAGCCGCGCCGCGTGCACCTGGGCGATGGAGGCGGAGGCCAGCGGCTCGGGGTCCACCCATTCGAACTCGGACTCGAGCCTGGCGCCGAGCTCCTCCCTGAGCGCGCGGCGGATGGTGCGCCAGGGCAATGGACTGGTCTGGTCGAGACAGTGCTGGAACTCCTCCACCCACGCCTCGGGGAACATCGACGGGGAGCTGGCGATGAGCTGGCCCAGCTTGATGTAGGTCGCGCCGAGCCGCTCGAAAGTCTGGCGCACCAGCTTCGGCGTCGGCGGGCGGTCTCCCAGCAGCCAGCCGATGCCGGTGCCGGCAAGCACGCGACCGGTCTGCCCGAGGCGCAATGCGCCCTTGACGGTGAGGCCCAGCGCCTCGGTTGCGGCGTTCATTCCCGCATCCTCCTCAACGATCCCCCAGCAAGCTGCGGCGCAGTGCGCCGTCCACGAAATCCCGCACGCCTTGATGGAAACGGAACCCGAGGTGCGCGCCCGGGTACCAGAGGATCTGCGGCTCGTCCCAGTGCCGCCACAACATGTCCACCTGGTCGGTCGAAACGAAGCGGTCCGCGAGGGCGCCGAAAATGAAGCGCCGCTCCGGCGGGATGCGCGGCTGCAGCGCCAGCGGCGAGACCGGGCGCAGCGCCGTGCCGATGCGCTCGGGCGTAATGTCCTCGGCCGCGGCGAGCGCCAGGGCGCGTGCGCTGGCGTGGTAACAGGTCATGGCGCCGAACTCGGAGGGCGGAATGCCGGCGATGGCGCAGTCAAGGCCGTCCTCGAGCGAGGCCACCAGCGCCGTGGAATAGCCGCCCAGCGACATGCCGGCGATGCCGATGCGCTCGGCCCCTTCCTCGCGCAGCCAGGCCACCAGGCGACGGATATCCCACGCCGTCTGCGTCAGCGCATGCAGCGTGTTGGCCACGTCGCCGCTGATGAAACCGGCGCCGCTGACAGCGTTGTTGGCGCGCGGGCCGTGCAGCGGCAGCACGGGAAAGGCCAGGTTCAGGCCGCGGCGATGCAGCCAGCCCGCGCCCATGGCGCGCAGGTCGAGCCAGGTACGCCCCATGGCCAGCCCGTGCACACAGATCAGCCAGTCGCGGCTGCGGGCGGTGCGCACGATGCGCACCTCGGCCGTGCGGTTGTTGCGGTAGCCGAGCCAGCGCTCGCGGCCCGGTGCCCCGGGCCGCGGCTCGAATTCGCTGTCGAAGCGCATGACCTCGTAGTCGATGCCCGCGGTGCGCGCCGGACCGATCGCGGCGGGACCGATGGGCGGCGGTGTTTCATGGAACGAGGCCGGCGCGTCGAGCCACCCGTTCGCCCGCAGCCAGTCGAGCGTCTCGTCCAGTTCGCGACCGACGCGCGGCTGGACCGGCTCGCTGTAGACCCCCATCACCGTCGTCAGGCTGCCGAGCACCGCCTCGTCCACGGCGATTTCAGCCAGCACCCGCAGGTCGTCCCTGGGCGGCACCTCCTGGCCTTCCGGCACCGCGAGGTCGTCGGCCGCCAGGCGGGCGGCGGCCAGCGCCGCGAGCGCAGACAGCGCCCCCAGCAACAGCGCGCCGAGCGGCGCAAAAAGGAACATGGCCAGCGCATACAGCACGCCCACCAGGGCGCCCGCGGCGCCGGTGCGCGGGATCAGCCGGTCGCCGGGGAAGAACATCGTCGCCACCGCGGCGCCAAGCATCAGCGCGCCCGGAACGGCCGCCGCAACCAGCGCGAAGAATCCGGCGTCGGCACCGTAGCCGAGCCATGCGACCCCCGCGACAGCCAGCAGCCAGGGCTCGAAGCGGCGCGCCATTTCATAGTCCATTTGCCCGCCTCCTTTGCCTGGGGACGCGAGCGCCCGCGCCTCCGCGCAGCGCGCCCGTATATGCCAACATAATAAGCCACCCGGGCAGCCGCAGCGGACCGCAGCGATCATGAGACTCAGCGACGACCATTTCCGCGATCTTCCTCCGCAACCGCGGCGTTACGACACGCCGGTGGAAGAGGGCCTGGTGTTCTCGGTGTTCCCCAATGGCACCAAGTGCTGGGTGCTCGTCTATACCGTGGCCGGGTTCGCGCGGCGGCGCACCCTCGGACTGTTCCCCGAGATGAAGCTCGACCGTGCCCGGGAAGCCGCGGCCGAGGCACAGCGCATCCTGGCGGCGGAGTCCGAGCTGGCGCGCTACGGCGAGTCCACTGCCGCCTCGGGACGACGCAGCTGGCTGGCGACGCTGGTGCAGGGGCGTCCCTACCTGGCCGTCGCCCTGGGCATGGGCTTCGCCGCCGCCCTCGGCTTGCTGGTGGTCTGGCTGTTCGGCTGAACGACGCCCCGGCTACCAGGGAATCTTCTCACCGTTCCACGCGAAGAAGCCGCCGTTCTCGCTGCTGCCGAGTCCGTCGATCACGCGCAGCAGCTGCTCCGCGGCGCGTTCCGGGCTGAAGAGCCTGTCCTCGGGCACGCTGCCGCGGAACGGCTGCGACAGGCCGGTGCGCGTGGTGCCGGGATGCAGGGCGACGCAGACGATGCCGCGGGCGCGCCGCGCCAGCTCGATCGAGAGCGTTTTCATGAACATGTTCTGCGCCGCCTTGGCGCCGCGATAAGCGTACCAGCCACCGAGACGGTTGTCCGAGATGCTGCCGACTCGCGCCGAGAGACTGGCGAACACAGCGCGCTCGCGACGCGGGAGCAGGGGCTCGAAATACCTCGCCAGCAGCAGGGGGCCGGCGCCGTTCACGGCGAAGGATTGCAACAACCAGTCCGCCCTTACCTCGGCCAGGCGGCGCTCGGGTTGCATGCCTTCGGGTTCATGCAGGACGCCGACGCAGTTGATCACCATGTCGAGCGGCTCGGCCTCCATGGCGACGATCCGGGCCGCCCCGGCCAGCCGTCCCTCGTCGGTCACGTCGAGGCCGAGCGGGCGGATGCGCCCGTCGGCTCCTGCCATGGCGGCGAGCTCGGCGGCCGCGGAGGGGTTGCGACACCCGGCCCAGACCCGGCGCACGCCGACTTCTGCGGCCAGCCGCTGCACGAACGCGAGTCCGAGCCCGCGACTGGCGCCGGTAACCAGTGCGGTGACCGGGCGCTGGAATCTCGACAGGACGGACTCCCCGTCGTGGTTTCTGGCTGGCGGCTGGTTGGGCGGCATGGGCAGGGGATTCAATCGCTGGGGTTGCCCTGGTATTCGCGAGCGGGCCCGGGACGGATGCCCTGCACGCCGGCGCGGGCATGTAAAAAAGCGCCCGGCACGAGGCCGGGCGAACTTCAGCAAGACCAACTCCGCCGGGACCATGCGAGCCGCAGCGTGAGAAAGATCGGCCGGGGCGTTACGCTAGCGGGCAATCGTTACCAGCGGGTGACACCATGAGTCCCAGGAACAGGCCATGACTGCAGCCGATTCGCGCCGTCGCTTTCGCCCCGGGCCGGGCGCATGGCACAACCTCATGCGCGTAGCGTGGATCGGTCTTGCGCTGCTTGCAGCCGCGCCGGCCGCGGCGCAACTCCTGCCGGGGCGGAGTGCTGCCGCCGCGGAAGAGCAGGATCCAGCCCCGTCCGAGGCGGCGCCGGCCGCCGCCGCTTTCGCCATCGAGCAGTTGCCGGCCGAGCTGGACCGCTCGCGCGCCCTGGTGCGGCGAACGCTGGAAACCGCGCGTCCGCGCCCTGATGTGGAGCAAATCCGCCGGCAAACGGATGCGATGGCGGCACGCATCGCGGCAGTGGACACGCTCCAGCCGGAGACGCTGCGTAGCGCACGCGACCTGCGCAGCCTGGAGGCGGAACTCGCACAGGTCACCGCGATGCGCAGGACGATCGGTGACTGGCAATCGAGACTCAGCCGTCGCAGCGGCCAGCTGGCCGGCGCCGCCGCCGAGATCGCCAGGCACCAGGAATCGTGGCGTCTCACGCAGCAGTCGTTCAACGCCGAGGCGGTGCCGGGCGAAGTGCTGCGCAGTATCGAGGAAGTGCTGAACAGCCTCGAGGGGGCGCGGACGTCCGTCTCCCGGCAGCAGGAGTCGGTCCTGGCGCTGCAAGCCAAGTTCAGCGGCTGGGTGTCGCTGCTGGACGAACGGCTGGTGGCGATCCAGGAACGCTTCGACCAGGCACGCAGCGCGCTGTTCCATGCCGAGCTGCCGCCGATCTGGGGGGTCGGGTTCAGCATGCCGGACTTCGCCGCTTCACGCGATGCCTGGCTCGCCGAGTGGCGCTCGGCGCAGCAATACATCTACGCCAACAGCGGCGCTGTCTGGGCGCACATCGGCATGCTGGTGTTCCTGCTCGCCGGGTTCTGGCTGCTGGCGGGCAAATTGCGCAGATGGGTGGAACAGAAGCCGCAGATTGCGCAGGACCTGGTGGTTTTCCAACACCCCCTGGCTTCCGCGCTGCTGCTGACCATCCTGGCGGCGCCGTGGTTCTATCCGGATGCGCCGCAGGCGCTCGACGAGGCCCTGGGCCTGGTGCTGCTGCTGCCGCTGCTGCGAGTCATGCAGCTGGTGGTGACACCCTCCCTGCGGCAACCGGTGTATGCCGTTGCGGCGCTTTACCTGCTGGTTCGCATGAGCAGCCTGCTGAGTCCCGGGCTGGAGTTCCAGCGCTACGCCCTGCTGCTCCTCGCTGCGGCGAGCGCGATGGTGGTATTCCGGGTGTTCAGGCCTTCGGGCCCCGGGGGCCGCCTCGATGCCGGGCGGTGGTGGAGCACCGCGCGGCTGGCAGCACGATTAAGCATGCTGCTCCTGGCGGCGGCAATCATTGCCAATGTTGGCGGCCTCGTCGCGCTGTCCGGGCTGCTGACCAACGGGGTCATTGTCAGCGCCTTCATCGCCATCGTCCTGTTTGCGGGCGTGGTCGTGGCCCGCTCGATGTTCGTGGCCCTGTTCCAGACGCGCGCGCTGCAGCGGTTCAACATGGTCCGCTGGCACGCGGCCACCCTGGAACGCTGGATCATGCGCATCCTGCCGCTGGCGGCGCTGGTGGGCTGGATCACCGCAGTCGCCCGCGTCTTCCGTGTCGATTCCACCCTCGGCAGCTGGCTGGACGCCCTGCTCCACAGCTCCGCTCGCATCGGCACCATCGAGATCTCCCTGGCAGACGTTCTCAGTTTCGGCATCGCGATCTGGGTCGGTCTGCTGTTGTCGCGCTTCGTCCGCTTCATGCTCGAGATCGACGTGTTCCCGCGCATCACGCTGCCGCGCGGCGTCGCCGCCACGATCCTGATGCTGGTCAACTACACCGTGATCGGCATCGCCGTCGTGATGGCGGTGGCCGCTGCGGGGATCCAGCTGGATCGCCTCGCCATCATCGTCGGCGCGCTGTCGGTGGGCATCGGCTTCGGCCTCACGAACGTGATCAACAACTTCGTCTCCGGGCTGATCCTCGCCTTCGAGCGACCGGTGCAATCGGGCGACACGGTGGAATTCGGCACCATGTTCGGCAAGGTTTCGCGCATCGGTGTCCGTTCCAGCACGGTGCGCACCTTCGACGGCGCCGAGGTGATCGTGCCCAATGCCAACCTGATCTCCAACGAGGTGACGAACTGGACGTTGTCGGACATGCGCCGGCGTATCGAGATCCTCGTCGGCGTGGCCTACGGCACGGACCCGCACAAGGTGCTGGAACTGCTGCTCAAGGTGGCGCGGAGCGACGAGCGGATCCTGGCGGATCCCGAGCCGACAGTGCTGTTCCTCGGCTTCGGCGACAGCTCGCTGGATTTCTCGTTGCGCGCGTGGACCGACGACTTCAACGAATACCTCATCATCAAGAGCGACCTGACGCTGGCCGTGCACGACGCCATCTACGCTGCGGGTATAGAGATCCCCTTCCCGCAACGCGATCTTCACCTGCGCTCCATCGACCCCGCAGCCGTCGCGCGCATCGGCCCCGTGGAAAAGGCCCCGGTCGGCGCAGATGGGAACGGCGGCGAACAGCAGGCCGCGGATGCCGCGACGCAGCAAGAAAGTCCGCCCAAGCCGGGCTGAAGCGCGGTCGCCGCGCGGCGCTTTGCGTGCCGCGCCGGCTGTCGTATGCTTTGGCCGTGCCGTCGCTTGACGGCTGGTATCCGTGAAGTCCCTGAGAGCCTGTTGAGATGAAGTCAATCTACGTGGGCAACCTGCCCTTCTCCGCCACTGAAGACGAAGTGCGCGGCCTCTTTTCTCCCTTTGGCGAAGTGGAATCGGTGAAGATCATCACCGACCGCGAGACCGGGCGGCCGCGCGGCTTTGCCTTCGTCGACATGGCCGACGATGGAGCCGACAACGCCATCAAGGCCCTGGAGGGCCACCAGATGGGTGGTCGTGCGCTGAAGATCAACGAGGCTCGTCCGCGGGCGCCTCGGGCCCCGCGGTTCTGATCGGGCGGAAGCTCGCAAGGGCTTCCGGCTCCGGCCCTCATGCTGCCACCGCCGCACACGCCGGCGGCCAGTTTCTTTTAGCTCTCGCTGCCGGTGGAATCCCGTCCTGTCATGGCCGGGGGCTCGGAGCCAGCGCAGCAAAATCGAACAATCCGGTATCCATCAACTGCGAGGGCGCGACGTTGCCCAGCGCCGCGGCGATCGACTCGATGCGGCGCGGGTGCGCCCGCTCCCACTCCGCCAGCATCGCCTTGATCTCCTTGCGCTGCAGCGTTTCCTGGCTGCCGCACAAGTTGCAGGGGATGATCGGGAATTCCTTCGCCGTTGCGTAGCGCGCCAGCTCGCGCTCGCGGCAATAGGCGAGCGGCCGGATCACCACGTTGCGCCCGTCGTCGCTCTTCAGCTTGGGCGGCATCGCCTTGAGCGTACCGCCGAAGAACAGGTTCAGGAACAGCGTCTCGATGATGTCGTCGAGATGGTGTCCGAGCGCGATCTTGGTGAAGCCGTTCTCCGCAGCGAAGGTGTACAGCGCGCCGCGCCGCAGGCGGGAGCACAGTCCGCAGGTGGTCTTGCCCTCGGGGATCACCCGCTTCACCACGCTGTAAGTGTCCTGTTCCAGGATGTGGAACGGAACGCCCAGGGCCGTCAGGTAATCCGGCAGCACGTGGGCCGGGAAACCGGGCTGCTTCTGGTCGAGATTGACGGCCACCAGCTCGAAAGACACCGGCGCGGCGCGCTGCAGCGCCAGCAGCAGGCTGAGCATGGCGTAGCTGTCCTTGCCGCCGGACAGGCACACCATGACGCGATCGCCGTCGACGATCATGCCGTAGTCCTCGATCGCCTTGCCGACCTGGGTACGCAGCCGCGACTCCAGGCGACGGGCGGTGGCGGAGATCTCGGGCAAAGCGCTCATGGGGCCTCCTGTGCAGGGCGCGCATTGTAACGGATACGCGGCACCCGGCAGCCGGGCACGGGGGTAGAATAGCGGGATGCCTGCCAAGCCCCTGTTCCTGCTCTGCGTCCTGCTGCTCGTGTCCGGCCCCGCCGCGGCGCAATCCTCGCCCTTGCAGATCGTGGTCAGCGTCCTGCCGCAGCAATACCTGGTCGAGCGGATTGCCGGGGACCGGGTCGAGGTGCTGACGCTGGTGCAGCCGGGCGACAACGAGGCCACCTACTCGCCCGGGCCGGCCACCCTGGCCGCGCTGGACGCGGCCCGGCTGTGGTTCACTCTCGGCGTGCATTTCGAGCAGGTGTGGCTGGAGCGAATCACCCGCGACCGCCCGGCGCTGGAGGTGGTCTCGCTGGCGGCGGGGCTGCCGCTGCGCGCGGTGGAGGCGAGCTGGACGGCCGGGCGCCCCGAGCACGGCGAAACCCACGACCACGACCATGCCGGCCTGCCCGACCCGCACACCTGGACCGACCCACGCCTCGCCGCGCGCATGGCCGTGCGCATCGCCGAGACCCTGGCGCGGCTCGATCCGGACGGGGCGGACTTGTTCCATGCGCGCGTCGAGGCGCTGCGCTCCGAGCTGCTCGAGTTGCACGAGGAGATTGCCGCGCGGTTGGCGCCGGTGCAGGGCGAAGCATTCATCGTGTTCCATCCTTCCTGGGGTTACTTCGCCGACGCCTACGGGCTGCGCCAGCTGCCCATCGAGATCGGCGGCCGCGAGCCCGGCCCGCGCGGTCTGGCGGAGCTCATCACGCGGGGCCGCGAGGCTGATGCCCGGGTCGTCTTCGTGCAGCAGCAGTTCAGCCAGCGCAGCGCCCGCGCCGTGGCCGAGGCCATCGGCGCCGAGGTGGTCGAGGCCGACCCGCTGGCGCTCGACTACATCGACAACCTGCGTGCCGTGTCCCGGCGCATGCTCGAGGCGCTGTCGCCCGAGGGCGCCGCGCCATGACCGTCGCGCTGTCCTTCAGCAAGGTCAGCTTCGCCTTCGGCGACGGCCCCGACGTGGTGCAGGACGTGGACCTGGAGATCGGCGAGCACGAGGTCATCGGCCTCATCGGTCCCAACGGCGGCGGCAAGAGCACGCTGCTGAAGCTCGCCGCCGGCCTGCTGAAACCGCGCCAGGGACAGGTGCGCGTGTTCGGCCGCCCGCCACACGAGGCGCGCGACGAGATCGGATACGTACCGCAGTTCGCGCACTTCGCGCGCGACTTTCCCATCACCGTGGCGCAATCCGTGCTGCTCGGGCGCATCGGCAGCGGCTTCGGGCTGCGCTGGAGTCCGGCGGACCGGGCGGCCGCCACCCGCGCCATCGAGGAGACCGAGCTGGGCGCCCTCGCCGAACGGCCGATCCGCGCCCTGTCCGGCGGCGAGTTGCAGCGGGTGCTGATCGCGCGCGCTCTTGCGGCCGAGCCGCGCCTGCTGCTGCTGGACGAGCCGACCTCCAACCTCGACCAGCGCGCCGAGGAAGACATGTTCACCCTGCTGGGACGGCTCAGCGACCGCATGGCGATCGTGCTGGTCTCCCACGACGTCGGCTTCGTCACGGACTTCGTGCATCGCGTCGCCTGCATCAGCCGCACCCTCATCTGCCACGGCACCTCCGAGTTGAGCGGGGAGGTGATCAACGAGCTCTACGGCCATCCCGTGCGCGCCGTGCAACACGAGCACGGCCACGAACACGGTCATGGGCACGCCCAGGCCCACCCACGCCCGGACGTGAAGTGATGGAGTTCTTCACTGCCCTGCTGGAGCACGACTTCCTGCAGCGCGCGCTGGCCGGCGGCCTGCTCGCCGTGATCGGCTGCGGCATCGTCGGCAGCTACGTGGTGGTGCAGCGGATCAGCCTGCTGGCGGGCGCCATTGCCCACGCCGTGCTGGGCGGCATGGGCATCGCCTGGTACTTCGGCGCCCAGCCGATCATCGGCGCGCTGATCGCGGCGGTCATCGCCGCCCTGGTCATCGGCTGGGTGAAGCTGCGCTTTGCCGAGCGCGAGGACACCGCCATCTCCGCCATCTGGGCGCTGGGCATGGCGGTCGGCATCCTCTTCATCGCGCGCACGCCGGGCTACAGCGTCGACCTCATGGGCTACCTGTTCGGTAACCTGCTGATGATGTCGAGCAGCGACATCAAGCTCATCCTCGCACTGGACCTCGTGATTATCGGTCTGGTCGGGCTGTTCTACCGCCAGTTCCTCGCCGTGTGCTTCGACCCCGAGTTCGCGCGCGTGCGCGGGCTGCATGTCGAGCGTTACTACCTGCTGCTGCTGGTGCTGGTGGCGCTCACCGTGGTGATGCTGATCCAGGTGGTGGGCCTGATCCTGGTGATCGCGCTGATGACCCTGCCGGCGGCCATCGCGGGGCGCTTCATCCATTCCCTGGCCGGCATGATGGGGCTGGCGGTGCTGCTCGGCATGGCTTTCACGGCCGGCGGGCTGGCGCTGTCCTACGCCCCCGACCTGCCCTCCGGGCCGGTTATCATCGTGCTCGCCGGCTTGAGCTACCTGGTCGCCGCCTTCCTACGCCGCGGCGCCCGCTGAACCCGAACGGAGCCTGACCATGATCGATCCCAAGCTCGTCGCCATCCTGCGCTGCCCGGTGAGCCGCGAGGCGCTCAGCATCCTGCCGAAAGACCGCCTGCGCCAGCTGAACGCCGCCATCGAGGCCGGCGAGCTCGCGCACGCCGACGGCCGCAAGGTCGAGGCGCCGCTGGAGGAAGGTCTGGAAACGGCAGACGGCGCCCGCGTCTACCCGGTGCGCGACGGCATCCCCATCATGCTGGCCGACGAGGCGATCACGCGGCCGCAGGCCTGACTTCGCCCGGGCGGGGGGCGGCCGACACCGCCCGCGGCAGGGACTACACTTAGGCCGCCATGCAACGCCATTTCGTGAAGTTCGCGGGCACGCTGGCGGCCTACCCGGCGCACACCCTGTTCGCCTGGTACGGGGCGCTGATGCTGGCCGGCACGCTGTTGCTCCTGTTGCCTGCATGCCGCGCGGCCGGCGCAGACCCGTTCACCTTCACCGAGGCGTTGTTCACCGCCACCAGCGCCGCATCGGTGACCGGCCTGATGGTCATTTCCACCGAGACCCAGCTCAGCTTCACCGGCCAGGCCGTGGTGCTGGGCCTCATCCAGCTCGGCGGGCTCGGCGTCATGTCCATCGGCACGCTGCTGTTCGTCAGCATCACCGGGCGCCAGCCGGTGCGCTTCCACGTGCTGACGAAGGAAACGCTGGGCGCGCCGCTGGGCGCCGACATCAGCCGGCTGATCCTCATGGTGATTGCCGTGACGCTCGTGATGGAGGCCGTCGGTACCGTGGCCCTGTTCCTTGCACGACTCGGCGACGGGCCGATGACGGAAGTCCTGTGGTGGGCCGTGTTCCATGCCGTCTCGGGTTTCTGCAACGCCGGGATTTCACTGCAGGACGCCAGCCTGGCGCCGTGGTCGGGCGACCCGGCGGTGATTCTCACCATGGCCGCGCTGATCGTCGCGGGCGGCCTCGGCTTCCCGGTGCTGCTGGACCTGCTGCACCTGCGCCGTGAAGCGCAGGACCGGCGCAGCCTGCGCTTCCACACCCAGCTGGTGCTCGTCGTCTCTGCGGTGCTGGTCGTCGGCGGGGCCCTGTTCCTGTGGGGGGTGGAGCGCAACGGCGCCTTTGCCGGCATGTCGGCCGGCGAGACCGCGCTCGCCGCCCTGTTCCAGAGCGTGACGGCGCGCACCGCGGGTTTCTCCACCCTGCCGATGGAGGCGTTGGCCTATCCGTCCCTGTTTGCGCTGCTGCTGCTGATGTTCGTCGGCGGCGGCGCCTGCTCCACCGCCGGCGGCATCAAGGTGTCCACCTTTGGCGTGCTGACGCTGCAGGGGCTGGCCCTGGCGCGGCACAAGTGGCAGGCCGCTGCGTTCGGCCGCCGCGTGCCGGACCGCATGATCGGCGCGGCGATGGCCGTGCTCTCCGTCTACACGCTGGTACTGCTGGCCGGCCTGATGCTGCTGCTGATCCTGGAGTCACACAACCTGGCGCACTCCGGCGGCGGCGGGCATTTCATGGACCTGATGTTCGAGGCCACCTCGGCGCTGGGCACGGTCGGGCTGTCGACCGGCATCACTGCCGAGCTCGGCGAGGGCTCGCGCATCGTGCTGGTGCTCATGATGCTGCTCGGGCGCGTGGGCCCGCTGGCCATGGCGTCCATGTTGCTGCAGCGGCCGCAGGGGCCGAAAATCCGTTATCCGGAAAGCGAGGTGATCGTTGGCTGAGAAACATTCCAGGTTCGTCGTCATCGGGTTGGGGCGCTTCGGCTCCGCCCTGGCAAAACGGCTGGCGAAGAACGGGCACCGGGTCACCGGCGTGGACGTCGACGAGGAGGCAGTGCAGGCCGTCGAGGACTGCCTCGCCAACGCGCTGGTCGCCGACGGCGCCGACGAGGAGGTGCTGAAAACGCTGGACCTGCCCAACGCCGCGGCGGTATTCATCTCGCTGGGCGACCATGCCAATCGCAGCATCGTCGCCACCATGTTTGCGCTGGAGCTCGGTGCGCAGCGCGTGATGGTGAAGGGCATCGACGCGCTGCACGCCAAGATCCTGCGCAAGCTGGGCAAGGTGGAGGTGTTCTTCGCCGAGGAAGCCATGGCGCGCTACATCGCCGACCACGTCGTCTGAATCTCGTTCAGCACCGACCCAACTGGCAGCCCGTCCGCCCGGGCAGTACCCTTGTGGGCTATTCTGCGACAAGAGCAACCACCGCGTGAGCGAAGAATCCGGCATGAAGATCGAACTCGGGCATCTCAAGCTCGAGGACTACCAGGAACTGCGCAAGGCGATGGAAGAGGCCTACGCCGGCATCGGCGGGGACTACTGGCCGCACGAGGCCATCGCCCGCCTGCTGGACCTGTTCCCGGAAGGCCAGCTGTGCGTGAAGGTGAACGGCAAGGTCGTGGCCTCGGCGCTCTCGCTCATCATCGATTATGAAGAGTTCGGTGATCGCCACACCTTTCGCGACGTCACCGGCAACTACAGCTTCAACACCCACGATCCCGAGGGTGACGTGCTCTACGGGATCGAGGTCTTCGTGCACCCGGAATACCGTGGCATGCGCCTGGCGCGGCGGCTGTACGACGCTCGCAAGGAGCTGTGCGAGAACCTCAACCTGCGCGCCATCATGGCCGGCGGCCGCATCCCGAACTACGAGAAATACGCCGAGCGCATGACGCCGCGCGAGTACATCGAACAGGTCCACCTGAAGAACATCTATGACCCGACCCTGACCTTCCAGCTCTCCAACGGTTTCCACGTCAAGAAGCTGCTGCGCAACTACCTGGCGCGCGACACCCAGTCGCTCGGTTACGCCACCCTGCTGGAATGGAACAACATTTATTACGAGGAGAAGCCGAAGCTCATCAACCGTCCGCGCAGCGTGGTGCGCGTCGGCCTGGTGCAATGGCAGATGCGGCTGTTCAAGGACCGCGAGGCGCTGATGGACCAGGTGGAGTTCTTCGTCGACGCCATCTCCGCCTACAAGGCGGACTTCATCCTCTTCCCGGAATTCTTCAACGCGCCCTTGATGGCGGAGTACAACAACCTCGACGAGCCCAAGGCCATCCGCGAGGTCTCCAGGCACACCGACTGGATCCGCCAGCGCTTCCTCGAGCTGGCCGTGTCCTACAACATCAACATCATCGCCGGCAGCATGCCGCTGGTGGAGCACGAGCGGCTCTACAACGTCAGCTTCCTGCTGCGCCGGGACGGTACCTGGGACCAGTCGCGCAAGATCCACCCCACGCCGGACGAGATTTCCATCTGGGGCATGTCGGGCTGGGATCGGGTCCCGGTGTTCGACACCGACTGCGGGCGCATCGGCATCCTCATCTGCTACGACTCGGAGTTTCCCGAGCTGGCGCGGATCTGTGCCGAGCAGAACATGCATATCCTGTTCGTGCCTTTCCTCACCGACACGCAGAGCGCCTACATGCGCGTGCGTCTGTGCTCCCAGGCGCGCGCAGTGGAGAACGAGTGCTACGTGGCCATCGCCGGCTCGGTCGGCAACCTGCCCCAGGTCCACAACATGGACGTGCAATACGGGCAGTCGGCGATCTTCACGCCCGCCGACTTCGCCTTCCCCACCAACTCCATCAAGGCCGAGGCCACGCCGAACACGGAGATGACCATCATCGCCGACCTCGACATGGACCTGCTCAAGGAGTTGCACGAGATCGGCAGCGTCACCAACCTCAAGGACCGGCGCAAGGACCTGTACGAGATCGTCCTCAAGGCGCCGCTGGCGGACAGCGACCTGGAGGCCGAGCGGCGCCGCGAAGAGCTAGCGCAAATCGTTTCCGACCAGGACGAGGCCGACGAACAGGCTGCAGTGGATGCCGCCGAGGCGCTGAAAGCGGCCTCGCACGAGGACTGAAGGGGCGTGCTCGAGACCTGCACTATCGATTGCCCTTACTGCGGGGAAGCGATCGAGATCCTGGTCGACTGCTCAGTGGCAGAGCAGTCCTACGTCGAGGACTGCATGGTGTGCTGCCAGCCCATCCTGCTGCATGTCGCAGTTGCGCCCGACGGGGAACCCAGCGTGGCTGCCGAGCCGGAGAACGGCTAGTCCGCCAGCCGCGCGCCAGGGAAAGGCGCGTCGAGCGCCGCCAGAACCGCCGGGTCCCGCTCGTAAACGTCACTGGCGAAATGGATCCGGCCGTCTTCCGGAACGGCCGTCCCGTACAGGGTCAGCACGGGAATCGGCCGCGGCAGGGCAATCGTCACCGTCTTCCCGCTGCTTAGCGCCGCGTCCATGCGCTGCTGCTCCACCTCGTTCCCGTCCAGCAGGATCGTTGCCAGCTCGAGCGGGCGCTGGATGCGAATGCAGCCCGAGCTGAAACTGCGCTCGGCGCGCGAGAACAACTCGCGCTCCGGCGTGTCGTGCATGTACACCTGGTGGGGGTTCGGGTACATGAACTTCACCCTCCCCAGGGCGTTGTTCGGCCCGGGCGCCTGGCGGATGAAATAAGGCGGACGCGTGCCGGACACGCGCTGCCAGTCCACGGTCCAGGGGTCGATGATCTGCCCGCCGAAGTCCAGCACCTGCATGTTGCGGCGCTCGAGCACGCCCGGGTCACGGCGGATCTGCGGCAACAGGTCCTCCCGGAAAATGGTCGGCGGCACGGTCCAGGTCGGGTTCACCTCCAAGTGCGTCATGGTGGCGCGAAAGATCGGCGTCTGGCGGTAAGGCCGCCCGACCACCGCACGCGTGGTCCAGAGCAGTTCATGGCCCTCGCGCAGCAGCACGCGAAAGCGGGCGATGTTGACCAGCAGGAATCGCTCGTCGAGATCGCGAAAAACCCAGCGTGCGCGCTCCAGGTTCACCCGCAGCTGGTCGATGCGCGCCTCCACCGGGACGTTCATGGCCGCGCGCGTGCGTTTCCCCACCACGCCGTCGACCTGCAGCTCGTGGCGCAGCTGGAACAGGCGGACGGCAGCCTCGAGCTCCGCGTCGAACAGGAAAGGGTCCGCGGGCGTGGACACCACGGCCAGGTCGCCGCTGGCAGCGAGGCGCGCGCGCAGCTCCGGTACCTGCGGCGAGGTCATGCCCGGGCGGAGCGTCTCTCCCGGGGAGACCGGCGGCCAGCCGCCCAGGGCAGCCAGTTCACGATAGTGCGCGAGATGGTGCATGAGTCCGCGGTAGTAATCGCTGTCAGGAGCCTGGGCCGCCAGGGCGGACCCCGGGTGCGCGGCCCCGAGCACCTGCTCGAGCAGCGCGACACGCTGCAAGTCATTGAGCCTGTTATTGAAGTTCCAGCTGGCGTGGAACTTTTCGGGATCCACCTTGCCGAACCGGAGGTGCGCCGCCAGGCGCGCAACGGCAGCGGTGGCGAGCAGGTCCAGCTGGACGTGATCGACACGGCCAAGGGAAGCCCCGCGCAGGGCCTCGAGGGCTTCGAGGTGGTAATCCTCCGGGCTCAGGCCGTGCTCGAAGCTGGCGCGAATGGCCTCGAGCAGTGCATCCAGCCTGGGGCCGGAATCCCATGCCGGGCGATAGTCCCGGCGCTGGTAAAAAACGCCAAGCAGTTCAAGGTCCGAGAGCGGCTGCCCGGCGATCATGGGTTCTGCGGCCAGGTCCACCAGCGCGGCGCGCAGCTCGATCGAGGGGCTGGGCGGCGCCACAAAAGCTTGCGCTACCGACCCCATGCCGGGGTAAATTAGCGCCCCCAACGCCACCGCGATGGCGCGAAGACTGATTATGCCGACCAGGGCCAGCGGAGTCGGTGACGGAGACAGAGCCATGTGTGAACAGTGTGATGACATCCTGGGCGGCCACGGGCACACGCGCCGTCGCCTCGTGTTCGGAGGCGCAGCCGCCGGTGCGCTGTTGCTGGCCCCGGCAGCGGCACTGGCCGCACGGCCGCGCGCTCTTGAGCTCTATCATACGCACACGGGCGAGAAGCTTCGCGTCACCTACGCCGAGGGCAATCACCACCTGCCCGACGCGCTGGAGGAGATCAGTCGTTTCCTGCGCGATTTCCGCAGCGGGGAGGCGCATCCCATCGATCCTGGCGTGCTCGACATCCTGCACCGTGTGCAGGAGCTGACCGGCGGCCGCGGTCCGTACGAGATCATCTCGGCCTACCGCTCGCCGCAAACCAACCAGATGCTCAGGAACAACAGCAGCGGCGTGGCGCAGCGCAGCCTGCACATGGAAGGCAAGGCCATCGACGTGCGCCTGCGCGGCGTCGACACCCGCCAGCTGCGCGAAGCGGCGCTCGGGCTGCAGGCAGGGGGCGTGGGCTACTACCGCGACTCCGACTTCGTGCACGTCGACACGGGCCGCGTCCGCTACTGGTAGCCGCACCTCGCGGCGCAGCGCTCAGGCCGCCAGCAGGCGGTCGATCTCAGTCCGGGCCTGCGCCTGCTGCGCAGCCGCCGTGGCGGCATCGATGGCCTGGCCCTCGGCGTGGACGAAGTGGATGTCGTCCAGGCCCATGAAGCGGAAGAAGCTGTCGATCTGCGCCTCCTGCAGGTCCTCACCGGTGGTATTCCCGGCGCCCTGCCGGTAGAAACCGCCGCGCGCGGTCACCGCCACCACCATCTTCCCGGATAGCAGCCCCTCCTGGCCGTTGGGACCATAGCGAAAGGTGCGGCCCGGGCGACTCACGAGGTCGAACCAGGCCTTGAGCCCCGAGGTCACGGAGAAGTTGTACATGGGGGCGCCGACGAGCACGACGTCCGCGGCCTCGAGCTCCTCCAGCAAGCGGTCGGACAGCGCCGCCGCAGCCTGCTGGCGCGCATCCCGGGCTGCTTCGATCACGGCTGCCGCCTCCAGCGTGAAGGCATCCGGATGCGGCGGGGGCGACAGGCCGAGATCGCGCCGGACCACGATGCCCGCGGGCACGCGCTCGCACCAGCGCTGCACGAAGTACGCGCTCAGGCTGCGAGTGACGCTTTCTTCCAGCCGCGGGCTGGAATCGATGTGCAACAAGGTGGGCAATGGAGGCTCACGAAACAGGCCGGGCGGGGCCGGCAGGGCACTAGGGTAAATCCTCGGGCGCGACGATGCAGCCCCGTATTCGCTATTATCCGGCGCTTGGAGCCGGCGCCAGACCGGCCGCAGGCCCGGGGAGCGAGGGGAGAAGGTGATGCAACAGGGGAACGGCGGACCGCATGAGAACTGGTCATCGCGGCTGGTGTTCCTCATGGCGGCCGTCGGGGCGGCCGTCGGCCTGGGCAACCTGTGGAAGTTTCCCTACACCGCCGGCGTCAACGGCGGGGCCGCCTTCGTGCTGGTCTACCTGGTGGCAGTGGCCGCGGTCGCCGTGCCGGTGGTCATCGCCGAGCTGATGATCGGCCGGCGCGGCCGCATGAGCCCGCCCAACAGCTTCCTCGCCCTGGCGCGCGAGGCCGGCGCCAGTCCCGGCTGGCGCTTCGTCGGCTGGATGAACCTGCTCGCCGTATTTCTCATCCTGTCCTTCTACAGCGTCATCGCCGGCTGGGCGCTGGCTTATGTGCCGAAGCTCGCGCTGGGGCATTTTCGTGGCGCCTCAACGGACCAGGTCGCGGCGGAGTTCTCCGCACTGCTCGGCTCGCCCGGCACGCTGGCGCTGCTGCACGGCCTGTTCATGGCGCTGACGGTGAGCATCGTGGCCGTGGGCCTGAAACGCGGCATCGAGCGCGCCGTGCGCTTTCTCATGCCGGCACTGCTGCTGATGCTGATCGCGCTGGTGCTGTACGCGGCGATCGAGGGCGACATGGCGCAAACCGTGCGCTTCCTGTTCCAGGCGGACTTCTCCAAGATCAACTCGGGCGTCGTATTGCAGGCCATCGGCCAGGCATTTTTCTCGGTCAGCGTCGCCATGGGGCTTCTGATCACTTATGGCGCCTACCTCGACCGGGAGACGCGGCTCGGTTCCTCCGCCATCTACATCGCTGGGGCAGATACCTTCGTCGCCCTGATGTCCGGCCTGGCCATTTTCCCCCTGGTGTTCGCCAATGCCCTCGATCCCGCCGAGGGCCCGGGCCTGATCTTCGTCACCCTGCCGATCGCCTTCGGCCAGATGCCGGCCGGCGCCTTGTTCGGGGCCCTGTTCTTCCTGCTGGTGCTGGTCTCTGCGCTGACCTCTTCCATCGCCATCCTCGAGCCCATGGTGTCCTGGGCCGAAGAGCATGCCTGGCTGAAGCGCGGCCCGGCCGCCATAGCCGCCGGCGCGCTGGCCTGGGTGGTCGGCCTGGCCACCGTGTTCTCATTCAACCTCTGGGCCGGATGGTTCCCTCTGGGCCGCTTCGAACGCTTCCGCGAGTCCACGGTGTTCGACCTGATCGACTACTTCACTTCCAACCTGCTGCTGCCGCTCGGCGGCGTGCTGATCGCGGTGTTCGTCGGCTGGGTGTTGTCTGCCGAGACCACGCGCCAGGAAGTGGGTGTGCACGAAGGCTGGGGCTTTCGCGCCTGGCGCTTCGCGCTGCGTTACATCGCGCCGCTCGGCGTCGGCTGGGTGCTGTTCGCCAGCCTGGCCTGATCGAAAACACTTCTCGCGGCGTCCCTGCGCCACTCGCGCGACTGGCAAGCCGGGAAATATGAACTATTCTTCGGATACTGCGTATTGCCGGTCCGGCGCTTCTTCGTAAAACTGGGCGCAGTAAAGATATATTTCATATGCGTGAATTATGAGCGTGCCTCCCCCCGCCGCTTCCTCCAAGACTTCCGGATTCCGCGTTCTTGCCTTCGCCACCGCAATCGCCATCGGCGTGCTGGGCGGGCTCGGCGTATTCACCCTCGGCTACGGCGACGGCCTGTCGTACCTGACCAAGGATCCGACGGCCTGCGCCAATTGCCACATCATGCAGGATCACTTCGATTCCTGGGTGCAATCGAGCCACCACGACGTGGCGGCTTGCGGCGACTGCCACCTGCCGCACGACTTCGTCGGCAAGTGGTTCACCAAGGCCGACAACGGGTTCTTCCATGCGCTGGCGTTCACCACCGGTGACTTCCACGAACCCATCCAGATCAAGGCACGCAACCGGCGCGTAACCCAGAACGCGTGTCTCTCCTGCCACGGCGAACTGGTCAACGCCCTGCTCCCGGCAGAGCACGGCGGCGACATGCAGCTGTGCGTGCATTGCCATAGCGACGTCGGCCATGCGGGCCGGCGCTAGACACACCTTGAGGTCCATGATGATGAAGACAGCACCCGGGAACAGCCGCCGACCGAGCCATGGAACGGCGGACACTCAACGCGGGAACACCCTGTTGCTCGGCCTTGTGTTCGTGGTCGCGATCGTCGCCACGATCCTGGTGACCTATGTGCTGGTCACGATGTTCAGCCACAAGCAGGACGCGCGCCAGCCTTTCGTGCGCGTGACCGAGGTCAGCGAGATCAGCACGGACCCGGAGCCCTGGGGCCAGAACTGGCCGCGCCAGTTCGACGGCTGGAAGTCGACCGCAGGCGACGAGTTCTACGGCGGCAGCAGCGCCCTGCCCGAAAGCAAGCTCGACCACCAGCCCTGGCTCAAGCGCCTCTATGCCGGCTATGCCTTCAGCATCGATTACCGCGAGGCGCGCGGCCATGCCTACATGCTTTACGACCAGGGCGTGACCGAGCGCGTCACGCAGAAGCCGCAGGCCGGCGCCTGCCTGCATTGCCATGCTTCGACCACGGTGCTGTATCGCCGCGTCGGACTCGAGGCGATGGGCGAGGAAGTGACCGAAGAGAAGCTGGCGGCAGACTTCAACATGCCCGCGGTGATCCGCGGCTTCGAGGAACTGAGCCGGAAGCCCTACCAGGAAGTGCTGGCGATGCTCTACGCCACGCCTGACGGCACGCCGGGCGAAAACGAGCCGGTGTTCCCCATGGCCCCGACGGGCGGCTTCACCGGCGAATATGCCGGCCAGCAATTGCCGGAAGGCCACGAGATGATCGGCGAGGCGCATCCCGTGACCTGCATCGACTGCCACGACCCGGAGACCATGTCGATCCGCATCACTCGTCCCGGCTTCATGCAGGGCATCGCGGACCTCGCCGCGGGCGACGGCGATGCGTCCCACCTGCCGAGCGTGGAGAAGTGGCGCGCGGGCAGCCGTGCCGAGCCCTACGACCCGAACAAGCTGGCGACGCGCCAGGAGATGCGCTCCTTCACCTGCGGGCAGTGCCACGTGGAGTACTACTGCGCCAACAAGGACACGCTGACTTTCCCCTGGGGGGAGGGCCTGGCGGTCGAGGACCTCGAGCAGGTCTGGAGCGAGAAGGTATTCCCGGACGGCACGCCGTTCTTCGACTACAAGCACGGCGAAACCGGCGCGCCCGCCTTCAAGGCGCAGCACCCGGAGTTCGAGCTGTGGAGCCAGGGCATCCATGCCCGCAGCGGCGTGAGCTGCGCGGACTGCCACATGCCTTATGAGCGCGAGGGCGCCATGAAGGTCAGCAACCACAACGTGCGCAGCCCGATGGAAAACATCAATGGCGCCTGCCAGACCTGCCACAACGTCAGCGAGGACGAACTGCGCAACCGCGTAGAGACCATCCAGGCGCGCACCGTGTCCCTGACCAACCGCGCCGGCGAGGCGGTGACCGAGATGCTCGACGCCATCATGGAGGCCAAGGCCGCCGGCGCCACCGACGCCGACCTGGAGGAAGTCTTCGACCTGCAGCGCAAGGCCATGTGGCGGCTGGACTACATCAGCAGCGAGAACTCGAAGGGCTTCCATGCCGACCAGGAGGCAGCCCGGATCCTGGCGGAGTCGATGGACTTCAGCCGCCAGGCCCAGGCCGCCGCGCTGCGCTGGCGCGCGCCCGAGGCGCCCAGCACCGAGGACCTGCCCACCGAGCCGGTGCAGGGCGTGACGCCGGGAGAATAGTCGGGTGTAATCTGCGCTTTTGGGGAGCGCGCCATGCGGGCCAGGCTGTTACATGGAAGGATGACCCGGCGCGCTGCCCCTGCGGTGCTGCTCCTGCTGGCGGGCGCCGCCACGCTCTCCGGCTGCGCCCAGCCCGTCAAGGTGCAGGGCGAGTGGCAGGAAGGAGTGCCCCGCGACCAGTCCTTCGAGCGGGTGCTCGTGGTCGGGGTCAGCCCGGATTACAACCAGCGCTGCGCCTTCGAAGGCTTCGTCGCCAACCAGGTGCGCAGCGAGGCCACGACCGTATTCACCAGCTGCCGAGTGCTCTCCAGCAAGGAGCCGCTGACGCGCGAGAATGTCGAACGCGCGATCGCTGAGCGCAACGCGGATGCCGTGCTTGCCACCTTCCTGATCGCCGCCGAGGTCGAAGCCAGTGAAGGCGGCAGCAGCGAAACCCGCGGCGACGGCTACTACAAGCCCACGGGCTTTGATTACGAAACCGGCTACTACGGCGGCTATGGCGCCTACCGCAGCTACGGCGTCTATGGCGTGCCGGTCGTTTACGGCGAATTCCGCACCGCGCCCCCGATCACCACCGTGCAGGGCTCGGTGGAGATCGCCAGCAGGTTGTACGAGACGGCCGGCGCCACCCTGGTCTACGAACTGGTCACGACCGCGCACGACCTGGAATCGCGCGCCGGCGGGCTCGCCGAGGTGTCCGGAGCGATCGCAGACCGCCTGCGCAAGGACGGCCTGGTCCGCTAGGCCGAAGTCACCCTCGGCACGCTTGCCTCAGCCCGGGCAGGACACCCCGGTGCCACCCAGCCCGCAATAGCCACCCGGGTTCTTCGCGAGGTACTGCTGGTGGTAGTCCTCGGCGAAATAAAACGCCGGCGCGGAACGGATCTCGGTGGTGATGGCGCCGCGTCCCGCCGCTGCCAGCGCCTCCTGGTAGGCCGCCGCGGACGCTACGGCCAGCGCCTGCTGGCTTTCACCATGGGTGTAGATCGCCGAGCGGTACTGGGTGCCCACGTCGCCGCCCTGGCGCATGCCCTGCGTCGGGTCGTGCACCTCCCAGAACACCTTCAGCAGCTCCGCGTAGCTGGTTTCGCGGGGATCGAACACCACGCGCACCACCTCGGCGTGGCCGGTCCGACCCGAGCACACTTCCTCGTAGGTGGGGTTCGGCGTGAAGCCGCCGGCATAGCCCACCGCGGTGACCCAGGCGCCGGGGGCCTGCCAGAAGCGGCGCTCGGCGCCCCAGAAGCAGCCCAGCGCGAATTCCGCCACCTCCATCCCGGGCGGATAAGGCGGCTGCATCGGGCGGCCGTTGACGAAATGGCTCGCCGGTACGGGCAGCGGCTCGGCGCGGCCGGGCAGCGCCTCCTCGGGCGTGATCATGCGGGTCTTTTTTTCCAGCAGGGCGGAGAGCACGTGCGGTAGCTCCTCGAGGCGTAGATGAACCGTCAGACAAGATTTTCGCCGCGGGGTTGCAGCGGGATTCAGTACCCGCCACGCACCTCGTAGCGGGCGCGCGCCTCGGCGAGACGGTCGGACACCAGGCGCGCCAGGGGTTCCGGGGCCAGGACCTCGACGTCCGGGCCGTACTTCAGGATATCCATCACCAGTTCGCGCGGATCGCTGTACGGGACCTTGAGCAGGTAGGAACCGTCCAGCTGGAACTGCCCTTCCTGTTCCGGGTGCCAGCTCTCGCGCGCCACCCAGCGGGCGCGGTCCGGCGTGAACTGCAGCACCGCGGTCTCGGTACGCGCCCCGGAAAAAATGCCGAAGCCGGAGCCGAGGTGACGGTCGAGCCGTGCCTCCGAGATCTCGCGCGCGCTGCGCTCCAGCATCTCGGCGTCCACGATGGCGTCGGCCGAGAACGTGCGCAGCGCCTGCCGCTCATGACACCAGGCGTCCAGGTACCAGTTGTCCCGATAGTGCACCAGCCGCTGCGGCGAGAGGGTGCGCTCAGTGGTCTCATCGCGCACCCGGCTGTAGTGGCGGATGCGCAGGCGCTTGCGGGAGAGCACCGCCGAGGCCAGGACCTGGAAGCACTCCGGCTCCACCGGACGGCTGCCGACCTCGAGGACGCGGATGCGATGCCCCACGTCCTCGGCCGAATGCTCGCCGACCTCGATGAGGCGCCGGATACGGTCCCGCAAGGGCCGCACGTGGGGCCCGAGCAAGCCGGGCTGCAGCCCGTCGAGCAGCTGCTCCATCGCCAGCAGGGCATAGATCTCGCCGGCATTCAGCCACAGGCCGGGCAGCTCGTAGTTCTGGTGTTCCCCGTCGTCGGCGGCGAGACGGTAGCCACCGGCCTCGGCGTCCCAGAGGATCGGGGCGTCCATGCGATCGCGCAGGTATTCGAGGTCGCGCTTGAAGGTCGCACGCGACACCTGCAGCGCCTCGAGAAAGGCGTCGCGCGACACCACCCGCCGCTCCTTGAGCAGGCGGATGATCTTGTGGAAGCGCTCGGAACGATCCATGGCCCCGTGCATCAGCCGTTTGATGCATCATAGCCGGGCCCGGCCGGTAACGGGTACCGTGCACTGCAGCGGAACGCCACGTGGAGGAGAGAACATGCCTGACAAGAAGAGCGCGAAGAAGGCGACCAGCAACAAGCCCCTGGAAGTCACCGTCAGCATCAACGCAGCCGGCGCCGTGCAGGTGACACCGGACTGCCTGACGGTCCAGGAAAGCGACCAGCGCATCCGCTGGAAGCTCGATGCGGAATCACGGCAGAAGTGGCGCCTGGTGGGCACCTGCTGGTGCGGCGACGGCACGCCCCCGGCGGACGAGTTCCATGACTGGCTGCACGAAAAAGACCGCATCCTGGTCACGGACCGCAACCAGACTGAGGGCTCGTGGCAATACGGCCTGCTGTACAAGCTCAAGAAGGCCAAGAAGGGCGAGCCGCCGCGGGTCTTCGACCCGGTGATCAGGAACGAGCCGCCGCACATGCGCTGAGCGTTCCGGTAATGTTCCGCGACTTTGCCGGGTCTCATGACACGTACGACCCGACAGTCCGGAGACAAGATGAAAGCTAACGGCAGGAGTTACTGGCGCTGGATCGCAGCGGGGCTGATTGCGGCCGTGCTCATCGTGCTGTGGGCCTCCGGCGCGGGCGACGCGCTCACCCTGGAGCGACTCAAGGCGCAACAGGTCGCCCTGCAGGACTGGACCGAGGCGCGACCGCTGGTGGCTTCGCTGGCGTTCGGCCTGCTCTACATCGCCGTGGTGGCGCTGTCGATCCCCGGAGCCGCGGTGATGACCCTGGCCGGCGGCGCCGTGTTCGGCTTCCTGCACGGCCTGGTGCTGGTCTCGTTCGCCAGCACCCTCGGCGCCACGCTGGCGTTCCTGGTCGCCCGCTTCCTGCTGCGCGCACCGCTGCGCCGGCGCTATGGCAAGCGGCTCGAGGCCATCGACGCGGGCATTCACCGCGACGGCGCCTTCTACCTGTTCACGCTGCGCCTGGTGCCGCTGTTTCCCTTTTTCATGATCAACCTGCTCGCGGGACTGACCGGCCTGCGCACCTGGACTTTTTTCTGGGTCAGCCAGGTCGGCATGCTTCCGGGCACCGCGGTCTATGTTTACGCCGGCACGCAGCTGGCGCGCATCGAGTCCCCGGGCGACGTGTTCTCGCCCGGGCTGGTCGCCGCCTTCGCCCTCATCGGCGTCATGCCGCTGCTGACGCGGTGGCTCGCGCGCTGGCTGCAGGGACGCCGCGTCTATCGCGGCCACCGCCGCCCGCGACGCTTCGATTACAACCTGGCCGTGATCGGCGCCGGCTCCGCGGGGCTGGTGACGGCCTACATCGCTGCGGCCGTCAAGGCGAAGGTCGCGCTGATCGAGAAGCACCGCATGGGCGGCGACTGCCTGAACACCGGCTGCGTGCCCTCCAAGGCGCTGATCCGCTCGGCGCGCCTGGTCGCGGACGCCCGGGATGCACGGCACTACGGCATCGACAAGGCCGAAGTGCAATTCGATTTCGCCCGCGTCATGGACCGGGTGCAGGACGTGGTGCGCCAGGTCGAGCCGCACGACTCCGTGGAGCGCTACACCGGACTCGGTGTCGACGTGGTGCAGGGCACGGGCCGGTTGGTGTCGCCGTGGGAGATCGAGGTCGACGGCCGGCGCATCTCGGCGCGCAACATCGTCATCGCCACCGGGGCGCGCCCGCTGGTGCCGGCGCTGCCGGGCCTCGACCAGGTGGACTACCTCACCAGCGACACCGTCTGGGCGTTACGCGAGTTACCGCAGCGCCTGGTGGTGCTCGGCGGCGGGCCCATCGGCGCGGAGCTGGCGCAATGCTTCCAGCGCTTCGGCAGCGAGGTGACCATCGTCGAGATGGCGCCGCGCCTGCTGCCGCGCGAGGACGAGGACGCCGCGCAGCTGCTCGCCACGGCCCTGCAGGCCGAGGGGCTCAAGCTGGCGACGGGTCACCGCGCGGTGCGCGTGGAGACGGCGAACGGGGCGCATCAACTGCTTTGCGAGCATGACGGCCGCGAAGTCGCCCTGCCCTTCGACCGCCTGCTCATCGCGCTGGGCCGGCGGCCGAACACCGAGGGCTTCGGCCTCGAGGCGCTGGGTGTGACGCTGGGCGAGCGCAACACCGTCGCCGTCGACCGCCTGTTGCGCAGCAATTTCCCCAACATCTACGCCTGTGGCGACGTCGCCGGCCCCTACCAGTTCACGCACGTGGCGTCGCACCAGGCGTGGTATGCGGCGGTCAACGCCCTCCTGTCGCCCTTCTGGTCCTTCCGTGCCGACTACCGCGTGATTCCCTGGGCCACCTTCACCGACCCCGAGGTGGCGCGCGTCGGGCTCTCGGAAGACGAGGCCAGGGCGCAGGGCGTGGCGCACGAGGTCACGCGTTACGACATCGGCGACCTGGACCGGGCCATCGCGGACGGCACGGCCCGGGGTTTCGTGAAGGTGCTGACGCCCCCCGGCAAGGACAAGATTCTCGGCGCCACCATTGTCGGCCCGGAGGCGGGCAACCTGGTCGCGGAGTTCGTCCTCGCCATGAAGCACGGGCTCGGTCTCAACAAGCTGCTCGGCACCATCCATATCTATCCGACCCTGATGGAAGCCAACAAGTACGCTGCCGGGGCGTGGAAACGCGCGCACGCGCCCGCCGCTGCATTGCGCTTCGCCGCGCGTTTCTTCGCATGGCGGCGCGGCTGAAGCTGTCCGTCATCGTCCCGGTCGGTCCCGGCGACCGAGCCTGGACGGGACTGCTGCGCGACCTCGCGGCGCTCGCGGCCGACGCGGAAATCATCCTCGTGGCGCCCACCGGCGCTGTGCCGCCCGGCTTCGACGCACGAGCCTACGGCCTGCGCGTTCCGGCGCGCTGGCTCGAGGCGCCGGCCGGCCGGGCGCGCCAGCAGAATGCGGGGGCCGCGGCTGCGGCCGGCGGCGTACTCTGGTTCCTGCACGCTGATTCCCGCCTGCCGGCGCGCACCCTCGACGCGGCACTCGGTTTCGCGCGCGACGACGCGCTGGGCTACTTCCGCCTGCACTATCTCGACGACGGTCCGTGGGCCGCCCGGCTCAATGGCTTCGGCGCCGGCGTGCGCAGCCGCTGGGCGGGGCTGCCCTTCGGCGACCAGGGCTTCATCCTGTCGCGCAGCACCTTTGTGCGCCTGGGCGGCTTCGACGAGTCATTGCCTGCCGGCGAGGACCATGCGCTGGTATGGACGGCGCGCGTCGCGGGGATTGCGCTGGTGGACCTGGGCCAGCCTGTCCACAGCAGCGCGCGCCGCTACCGCGAGCAGGGCTGGCTGCGCACCACCCTGCGGCATGCCGGGCTGACGCTGTCCCAGGCCCGGCGCTTCCGCGCCATGGCCGTGCGCAAGCATGCTGGACGATGAGCGTCGGCGCCGCCATTTTCGTCAAGACGCCCGGACTGTCGCCGCTCAAGACGCGGCTGGCGGCGGCCATCGGCACGGCGGCCGCCACCGCGTGGTACCGCGCGGCCGCGGCAGCCACGGGCGCCGTGACCCAGCGCGTCGCGACGCTCGCCCCGTACTGGGCCGTGGCCGAGGATCCGGCGGCGAGCGGCAGCGCCTGGCCCGGGCTGCCGCTGCTGGCGCAGGGCGCGGGTGATCTCGGCGCACGCATGGGCCGCGTACACACGATGCTGGTCGAGCGCCACGGCGCCGGCCTGCTGCTCGGCGCCGACACGCCGCAACTCGATCCGGCCGTGCTGGCCCGCGCCGCCGCATGGCTCGACGATCCCGCGCCGCACCTCGTCATGGGCCCGGCACGCGACGGCGGCTTCTGGCTCATCGGCGCCAATCGTCTCCTCGACGAGACGGCATGGACCGAAGCCCCTTGCGGCACCGCCGAGACGGCGGCCGGGTTTCGCGCCGCCATGGCGGGCGCCGGCGCATGGCTGGAACTCCCCCCCCTGACCGACGTCGACGAGCGTGCGGACCTGGCGCCGATGCTGGCGGAACTGGCGCAACTGGCGGCGCCGCTGCCGGCGCAGCAGCTGCTTGCCGATGCCTCGCGCGCCTACATCGGTTAGTCTTCCAGGTTGCACGCACCGAAGCAGTCACCCGGAACAAGAAGGAGCGCGGGATGGCAAAGACCCAACGCAAGGCCGGCCTCGACATCGTGGTCAAGGTGACCGACAGCGAAGAAAACCTGCGCGGCCGCTTTCTGATCTCCGCCGGCAGCCTGTACTACTTCCGCAAGAGCGCGCGCGAGCCGTCCCGGCGCTACTCCTGGCGCCAGCTGATCGAGATGATCGAGGAGCACGAGGCCGCGCGCGGCGCGGCGAAAAAGGCCGGCGCCCGGCGCGCCGTCTCGCGCAAAGGCAAGGCCTGAGGCGAGTGCCCGGCCGCCCTCAGGCGCCGGGCAGCCGCAGGCTGATGGCGGCTCCGCCGAGGTCGGAGCGCTCCACCGAGATCTCGCCGCCGTAAGCCTTGACCAGTTCGCGCGCCACGGCGAGCCCGATGCCCTGCCCGGGGTGGCTCTCGTCCAGGCGGGCGCCGCGGGTGAGCGCTTCTTCCGCGCGCTCCGGCGCCATGCCGGGCCCGTCGTCCTCCACCCGCAGCCGGATCGATCCCGGCGCGCCCGCATGGCCGCTCACGCGCACCCGGGTGCGGCCGTATTTCCAGGCGTTGTCGAGCAGGTTGCCGAGGATTTCCTGCAGGTCGCCTTCCTCGCCGCGGAAGCGCAAGCCTTCCGGCACATCGATGTCGCAGCGGGTGACGCGCTCCCGGTAAACCTTGTCGAGAATCGCGGCGAGGTCTCGCACCACCGGCGCGACCGGCACCGGTGCGAGCCCCACCCGCCCGGCGCTGCCGGCGGCCGCCGCGCGGCGCAACTGCCAGCCGATGATGCGATCCATGCGCTCGAGTTCCGTTCGCACGGCATCCACCTCGCCACCGGCGGCAGCGCCGTGTGCCGGCAGCAGCGTCCGCACCGCGGCCAGCGGCGTCTTCAGGCTGTGCGCCAGGTTGCCCAGGCTTTCCTGGTAGCGTCGCTGGCGCTCCCGCTCGTGGCGCAGCAGCGTGTTCAGGTTGTCCGCGACACCGCTGAGCTCCTCCGGCCAGCCGGCCGAGAGCTGGTCGCGTTGTGCCGTCTCCATTTCATGGATTTCCTGCTCGATGCGCCCAAGAGGACGCATCACGCGGCGTAATACGAATGCCAGCAGCGCCAGGGTTGCGGCGGCCAGGGCACCGAACCAGCTCACCAGGCCGAAACGGAACGCGCGGCGTTGCGCCAGCCAGGTCTCGAGGCCCTGGGCCACGACGAAGCGATAGGACTCGGTGTGCCCGTCGTCGAACTCCCACTCGATCACCAGGCTGCTCAGCGCCAGGCCGGGCCCGTCCGGCTGCGCCTGCACCCAGCCATCGCGCGCGCCGGGCGCGCCGGCCGGCGGCAGCTCCAGCTCCAGGCCGAGCGCCGAGGGCGAGCGCCACACCGGCTGCCCGGCCCCGTCGCGGATCTCGGCATAGAGCCCGGAGCCCGGCCGCAACATGCGCCCATCGGGGGGCTCCGGCAACACCAGGCCCGGCCCGTCCGGCGCCGGCTCGGCCACGGCAATCATCGCCAGCAGCTGGGCCTCGAGCACCTGGTCGCGCGCCCTGGTCAGGCTCGCGTCCAGGCTCCATTCCAGCACGACCACCGTGGCACCGAAAAAAACCAGCAGGGCCACGGCCAGGCTCAACAGCACACGCGAGCGCAGCGAGTTCCTGGTCACGCCGCCGTCAATCCCCGCTCACCGGTTTGAGGGCAAAGCGGTAACCGCGCCCGCGCAGCGTCTCGATCGGCTTCAGCGTGCCGTCCGGGTCGAGCTTGCGGCGCAGGCGGCCGACGAACACTTCGACCGTGTTGCTGTCGCGATCGTAGTCCTGTTCATACAGGCGATCGATGAGCTCGGCGCGGGACACCACCTGCCCGGCGCGCAGCACCAGGCATTCCAGCAGTCGGTACTCGAAGCTGGTGAGCTCGACCGGCTCGCCGGCACGTTCCACGCGCTGCGCGCCCGGCTCGAACCTGATGACGCCGAAATCCAGCACCGGCTGCGACCATCCCGCGGCCCGCCGTACCAGCGCCTCCAGGCGCGCCAGCAGCTCCTCGGTATGGAACGGCTTGACCATGTAGTCGTCGGCGCCCGCCTTCAGGCCGGCCACCTTGTCCTGCCAGCGGTCGCGCGCCGTCAGGATCAGGACCGGCAGGTCGCGGCCGTGCCCGCGCAGCGCGGTGATGAGGTCCATCCCGGACATCTGCGGCAGGCCCAGGTCCACCACCGCCACGTCGGGCGACATCTCTTCGGCAAAGTACAGCCCCTCGCGCCCGTCCGCCGCCTCGTCGACCTGCCAGCCCGCCGCGCGCAGGGCCGCGGCCAGGCCATGGCGCAGGGTTTCGTCGTCCTCGACCAGCAGTGCACGCATCTCTTTCCTCCGCCATCACGCCCTGCGGCGCGGGGAATCAGTACATCCGCCCGGTCTCGGCATCGACGTGCATGGTGCGCACGCGGCCGTCTTCGGTGAGCACGCGGATGCGGTGCACGGCGCGGCCCTTGTCGCGCTTGGTCTCCGCGCGCAAGACCTGCCCGCCGGTGCGTTCCTGCACCATCCGGGTGGCTTCGGCCAGGCTGACCTTCTCCGCGGCCTGCGCCATGCGCAGCACCTGCGGAGACGAGGTCACCGCGGGCGCGGCCCCGCTGCCCAGGGGCGCGAGAGCGCAAAAAAGCGCCACCGCCAGGCCGGCGAGTCGGTGGCCGTGGCGGCGGCGCGTGCTGGTGGGCTGGTACATGGGCGGCTCACTTCCTGTCTGTGCTGTGCACAAGGGTGAAATCACCGCCCCGCGAATGCAAGGACCTGCTTAGCGCCGGCCCGTCGGCACCACGCTCACGCGCACCGGGATACGATTGCCCGGCGGCGACGCCATCGTGGTCATGTACTCGCGACCGGCGTAGACGTAGGTCACGCGGTAGCCCTCGATGCGCTCTTCCTCATGGTAGGACACGCGGGTTTCACAGCGCTCCACCGTGACCGGACGACGCTCGTACGAGCTGCCGCGCCGGTAACCATCGTCTCGCGCCGCCTCGGTGGCAATGGAGGCGCCGACCAGCGCGCCCACGGCGGTCATGGCGTCGCGGCCGCTGCCGCTGCCGAACTGGCGGCCGATGACACCGCCGATGATCCCGCCGGCGATGGTCGGCACGGGGGAGTCCACACGGCCGCCGCGATAATAGTCGTCATGGCGCCGGATGGTCTGGTACTCGGTTTCCTGCCAGCACTCGCGCGCCGGGGTCTCGATGCGGACCTGGCGCACGATCGGGGTGACGTCCACGACGCGGGCGTACTCGACGCCGCCGGAGCGGACTCTCGGATCGGCCGTGGCGGTACCGGCCACCGCAAGCATCAATCCCGCCAGCGCCAGCTTCAGCTTCAGGTTCGTTTTCATGGCCATGCTCCTCGCCTTGGTAGTCGTGTCTGCCGTCGCCCTCGCGGGGTGGTCCGGCAGCCTCGAGTACAGGCTAGGCGGGGACGGCTGAACCGAAGCTGAACGAGAACAAGCTGGCGATGCCGCCGTCGGGCGCGGCCTGCAGCGCCTCGTAGCGCACGCGCTCCTGCGCCAGTGCCGCGTCCATCAACCCTGTGAGGCGTTCCAACTCGGCAGCGTCGACATGGCCGGCGAAGAGCCAGCTGATCACCGGCAGCGGCACCCGCCAGCCCTGCTCGATGGCCGCGGCCATGGCCGTCTCCAGGTTGCCGCCCTCCCCCGCGAGGTGTCCCAGGTAGCTCTCGATCAGCAGCATCACCGGGTTCTGGAAACCCTGGCCGCGCAAGGTCTGGATCATCGTCCTGAGTCGCGCACCCGTCTCGACCGCCTCGTCACGCCGGCCCTGGCTGTTCAACGCCATGACCAGGGCGATGCACGGCGTCATCTCGGAGAAGTGGCAATCCGGCACCTCTTCCGGCCCGATGCCCAGGATGTCGCGCACGCGGCGCTCGGCGGCCTCGGGCTCACCAGCGGATATTTCGAACAAGGCCAGGTCGCCGAGCGCCTCCAGGTTGCTTATCTGCCGTCGCTCGACTTCCTCCCGGTACACGGCCAGGCCCGCCTCCAGTCCCTGCTCCGCGATCGCACGTCGCGCGCGGTGTCCCGCCAGCGCGATCCCGAGCTCCTCGCCGCCGCGGCGTTCCAGCGCGTCCGCCAGCAGGCGGCCGGCGGCGTCGGCCTGGCCGAGCATCTCGAGTGCAAAAGCTTCCTGGCTCACCGCGCCCAGGTATTCCGGGTTCAGGCGCCGCACGCGACCGAAGGCCACGGCGCCGTCGGCGACCCGGCCCTCCTGCATGGCCACGGTGCCGATGGCGAACCACGTCATGAACCATTCCGGCGCCACCTCGCGCAACTCGCCGAGGTAGCGCTCGATATCCGCTTGTTCCCCGCCCTGCAAAGACCACATCACCTGGCGATACACGATCACCGGCGACAAGGGGTCGACGGCGTAGGCGCGCTGCAGGGCGCTGCGGGCGGCCACCAGGTCCGGCAGCAGGGTGCCGCTGAGCCACAGGTGCGCGAAAGCGTTGTTGGGGTTGATCTCCACCGCGCGCTCCAGTGCGGCCCGCGCCTCGCTATTGCGCTCTTTCGCATCCGGCCCCTGGCTGAGCAGCAGGCCCTTCACCGCCCAGGCCTCGTCGCTGTTGGGATCGATCTCGAGCGCCCGCTCCAGCGCCCGGTTGGCCAGCGGTCCGGTCTCCTCCAGGCTGCGGTAGTTGTAGTTGTCCAGCAGGGCATACACCATCGCGATGCCGGCGTAGGGCGGCGCGTAGTCCGGGTCGACCAGCACCGCCTGCTGGAATTCCTCCAGTGCCCGGCGCAGCCCTTCCGGCGTGCGCAGCCGGGCGTGGAACTGGCCGCGCAGGAACAGGTTGTAGGCCTCGACATCGCCCTTGGCGCTCTGGCTGATGACCGCCTCGTCCCCCGGCAGCAGGGTACGGCGCAGTGCCCGCACCACCTCGGTGGCGATGTCGTCCTGGATGGCGAAGATGTCGTCGAGCTGGCGGTCGTAAGTGTCCGACCAGAGGTGATAGCCGGTGC
The DNA here is from genome assembly GCF_011089885.1 of Thioalkalivibrio sp. XN279. Lineage (NCBI taxonomy): Bacteria > Pseudomonadati > Pseudomonadota > Gammaproteobacteria > Chromatiales > Ectothiorhodospiraceae > Thioalkalivibrio > Thioalkalivibrio sp. XN279. The sequence goes on from NZ_JAANBD010000006.1 coordinate 109,651, forward strand.
GGGAATCGATCAGCTGCGCCGTCACCCGCACGCGGTCGCCCTGGCGCCGCACGCTGCCCTCGAGGATGTTCGCCACGCCCAGCCGCTCACCGATCGCGCGCAGGTCCTGGTTCTGGCCCTTGAAGGCAAAGGAGGAGGTGCGCCCGGCAACACGGAAATTGTCGATGCGGGCCAGCACATTCAGGACTTCCTCCGACAGGCCCTCGGAAAAATACTCGTTGGCCAGGTCCTGCGACATGTTGACGAAGGGCAGCACGGCGATGGAAAGGTCCTGCGTGCCAGCCGGCGGGGGCGGCGGCGGCGGCGACACGGCGGGCGTAGCCGCCCGCTCCGCCGAGGGCGCGGCATGGTTCCCGAACATGTTCCAGGACAGCAGGGCGATGGCCAGCAGCAGCAGCACGATGGTGGCGATATTGAGCTTGCGCGCCGCCTCGGCAGATGCGCGGCCATCGTCCGGCAGGTCGCGGTCGCGCTTGATGCCCTCCGGCGTGATCTCGAACGCCCAGGACAACACCAGCGCGAACGGAAAGCCCAGCGCCAGCACGATGGCGAGCAAGCGCAACGAACCCTCGGGCGCCTCGATGATGCCGAGCAGGACGTCGGCCACCTGCAACACGAGCCAGGCGCCGGCGCCGTAGAACAGGGCGATGCGGATGACGTTGCGGCGCTTCAGCTCGGCGAAGAAAGAACTCATGTCTCGACCCCGGATCCGCTTGCGGCCTGTCACTCCGTCGAATTTCCGCACAAGCGTACAGGCGTCACCGGCCCAACGCCAACGCGGCCGTGAACGGTTGCGGCGCCTTGTGGTATAGAAGACGCGGCAAGAGGGAGGTTGGTTGCACCGTGAATCGGGAAGATCCGCCGGCAGATGACGGTGCTGCGGCACGGCCTTTCGTCGCGCCCTGCCGCGACATCGCGCCGGGCGCCCCGCTGCGCTGGCTGGCGGCCGGCTGGCGCGACATGCGCGCAGCGCCGGGACAGAGCCTGGGCTGGGGACTGATCGTGCTCGCCTTGTCCTGGGCCGTCAGCCTGCTCGCCCTGTGGCTCGGCAGCTGGGTGATGATGCTGTCGCTGCTGTCGGGTTTCGTGTTCATCGGCCCGTTGCTCGCCATCGCGCTCTACACCATCAGCTGGCAGCTGGAGCTCGGCCGCGTCCCGACCTTCGACCTCAGCGTCCGCACCGCGCGCGATCGCCTCGGCGACAGCATGGTGTTCGCCCTGGTGCTGCTGGTGATTTTTCTCGTCTGGGCACGCGCCGGCTCCATGGTGCACGTGTTCTTCCCCATCGAGTCCCGCCCCGAGATGATCCAGCTGGTCCGCTTCCTCGCCATCGGCTCCGCGGTCGGCTCCATCTTTGCCGCGATCGCATTCGCCGCCAGCGCCTTCTCCCTGCCCATGCTGGTCGACCGCGAGGTGGACACCATCACGGCCGTGATCAGCAGCGCCAACGCCGCCCTGCGCAACAAGCCGGCCATGGCGGTCTGGCTGGGGCTGATCGTGGTGCTCACCGGCATCGGCTTCGCCACCGCCTTCGTCGGGCTGCTCGTGCTGTTTCCCCTGCTCGGCCATGCCACCTGGCATGCCTATCGTGAGACCATCGACGCCTCGGCCTGGCCGCAGCACGACAACTGAGTCCACCGGATGCCCACCAACGTCTCGCCGGAGTACAAGAAGGCGGAGGAAGCCTATCGCCAGGCGCGCGAGCCGAAGGATCGGCTCGATTGCCTGAAACAGATGCTCTCGACCATCCCCAAGCACAAGGGCACGGAGCACCTGCAGGCGGACATCAAGAGTCGCATCAAGGACCTCACCGAGGAACTCGCCGGCCCGAAGAAGGGCGGCAAGCGCAGCGGCCCGGCGCTTGCCATTCGACCCGAGGGCGCCGCCCAGCTCGCCCTGCTCGGGCCGCCCAACAGCGGCAAGTCGGCGTTGCACCTGAGGCTCACCGGCTCGCGTGCGCAATCCGGACCCGGACCGTTCATCACCCAGTTCCCGGAGCCGGGCATGCTGCCCTTCGAGGACGTCGCGTTCCAGCTGCTCGACCTCCCGTCCATGTCGCCGGAGCACAGCCCGCCGTGGATCGCCTCCAGCCTGCAGAGCTGCGACGCCGCGCTGCTGGTGGTGGACCTGGCCGACCCGGCCTGCGTGGAGAACGTGCAGTTCATCCTCGACACCCTGGAAGGCAAAAAGGTCAGCCTCGTTGCCGACTGGCCCGCGCTGGAATCCGGCGCAGACGAGGGCCCGGGCGAGAGCGACACGCTCGACGACCCCTTCCGCATCGAACTGCCGACCCTGCTGGTGGCGAACAAGAGCGACCTGCTGCCAGACCCGGAAGAGGTTGCGGTGCTCGAAGAGCTGCTGGACGTGCACTACCCGACGCTGCGCGTCTCGGCCGAGACCGGGCAGGGGCTGGGCGAGCTGGCGCCCTGGTTGTTCAAGGCCCTCGGCGTGGTCCGCGTCTACACCAAGGCGCCGGGCAAGGACGTCGAGCGCGACCGCCCGTTCACGGTACGCCAGGGCGACACGGTCCTCGACGTCGCCCGGCTGGTGCACAAGGACATCGCCGAGGGTTTCCGCTTCGCGCGCATGTGGGGCGCGGCGGTGTTCGACGGCCAGCAGGTCGGGGCGGAGCAGCCCGTCAGCGACGGCGACGTCGTCGAACTTCACTCCCGCTGACCCGACCGCAGGGCCGGACCGTTGCTCCGTCCCCGACCACACCGGGACCCGGTGCTGCGCCAGTCACGGGTCTTCCCGCCGCGGCGCGCCGCCAAGGTCCCAGCGCGGCATGTCTTCCCGGTGTCGGCCGGGTCCGCCGTCGCCCTGGCCACGAAGGCAACCCGGCAGCGGGGTCGGGACGTGCAAGGCGCACTGAGTGAGATAAAGATTTCCGAACGAAGGGCGCCTTGCACGGCCCGGCCCCGCGGTCAGGTCTTCAAGGCAAGGGTCCCGGTGCGGTCGGGATGTGGGCGACGGCGCGTGGTAATCTGCCGCCCGTGACCGACAAGCCCAAGACCCCGCCCCGCCGCCGCCAGTCGCGCGTCCCCGTGACCCGGACCGGGCGCCTGTTCCGCATGGGCCTGACGGCCGGGACCATGGCGGTCGGCGGCCTGGCGGAAGGCCTGCGCCGGGCGACGGGCGGCGCCTCGGACAAGGCGGCCTCGGCGCTCTTGTCGGGCGCGAATGCGACCCGGCTGGCGAAACGCCTGGCGCATATGCGCGGCGCGGCGATGAAACTGGGCCAGCTGCTGTCGATGGAAAGCAGCCACGTGCTGCCGCCGGAATTTGCCGAGGCGCTGTCGGTGCTCCGGGCGTCCGCCGACATCATGCCGCAGACCCAGGTGAAGCGGCTGCTGGGGCGGGAGTACGGCAAGGGCTGGGAGGCGCGCTTCGAGCATTTCGAGTTCGAGCCGGCGGCTTCGGCCTCGATCGGGCAGGTGCACCGCGCGCGAACCGCGAAGGGCAGGGACATCGCGCTGAAGATCCAGTATCCCGGCGTCGCCAAGAGCATCGACAGCGACGTGGACAACCTGGCCATGTTCCTCAACATGGCGCGCGTGTTGCCGCGCGAACTGGACGTGTCCGACATCGTGGAGGAAGCCAAGAAGCAGCTGCGCCAGGAGGCCGACTACCTCACGGAAGCCGCGAACCTGGAGCGCTACGGCAAGCTGCTGGCCGACGACGATCGCTTCGTCATTCCGCGGGTGCACCGTGAACTGAGCACGCAGCGCATTCTCGCCATGGACTGGGTCGAGGGCGAATCGCTGGACCAGCTGGTGCACGACGTCGTGCCGCAGGATGTCCGCAACCACATCGCGGAAGCGATCCAGGACCTCACTTTCAAAGAGCTCTACGTGTTCCGTTTCATGCAGACGGACCCGAACTTCGCCAACTACCTGTACCGTCATGAGGACGGCAAGATCGTGCTGCTGGATCTCGGCGCTGCGGTGGAGTTTCCGCCGCCGTTCGTCGATCGCTACCGTCGCATCACGCGCGCTATCCTTGACGACGACCGTGCCGGCGTGGAGCGGCATGCGGCGGAAATCGGCTACCTGCGCGAAAGCGATTCGGAGCGCCACAAACAGCTCGTGGTGGACCTCATCATGATGGTGTGCGAGCCGCTGACGACAGAGGGCGCCTACGACTTCGGCGCCTCGAACCTGCCCTCGCGCGCCGCGGCCGCGGGGCTGGACATCGTGTTCCGCTCCCGCGAGTACCGCAACCCGCCGGCTGAGACCGCGGTGCTGCACCGCAAGCTCGGCGGCAGCTTCCTGCTGTGCCAGCGCCTCCAGGCGCGCATCGCCATGCGCGAGTACCTGCTGGAAAAAATCTGAGACCGCCGCGCACCCGGCGCGGGATGCCAAGCCGCGGGCTCGTCTATACTGCGCCTTCGCAACGAACCACGGGGACACCGGCTTGAGGGAACACAGCGCCCATCCCGGCGCGGCCGTGCGGCTGCCCAGCATGCTCCAGTCGCTGACGCCGATCGCGGTCCTCGTGGTGCTGCTGACCCTGTCGATCATCCTCTTCGGCGCAGACTCCTCGCAGGGCGCGAACCAGGTGGCGCTGACTTTTTCCGCCGCCGTGGCCGCCATGATTGCCATCTTCAACGGCGAACGCTGGACGGAAATCCTCGCGGCGATCGTCAACGGCATCTCGACCGCCATGGGCGCGCTGCTGATCCTGTTCGCCATCGGCGCCATGATCGGCACCTGGAGCATGTCGGGCACCGTTCCGGCCATGATCTACTACGGCAGCTTGCTGCTCTCGCCGACGGTGTTCTATCCCACGGCCTGCCTGATCTGCGCCCTGGTCTCAGTGTCCATCGGCTCCAGCTGGACCACCGCCGGCACCATCGGCATCGGGCTGATGGGCGTCTCGCAGGGCCTGGGACTGGCGCCCGAGATCACCGCCGGTGCCGTCATCTCCGGCGCCTATTTCGGCGACAAGATGTCGCCGCTCTCCGACACCACCAACCTGGCGCCGGCCGTGGCGGGCACCGAGCTGTTCACCCATATCCGGCACATGATGTACACGACCGGGCCCTCTTTCCTCATTGCCCTGGCCGGCTTCGCCGTCGTCAGCGTGGCGGGTGGCGGCCCGAGCGCCGAGGTCTCGCTCGGTGAGATCTCGAGCGCGCTGGAAGCCAACTTTGATCTCGGCTGGTGGACGCTGCTGCCGCTCGCGGCGGTGCTCGGACTGGCTGCAGCACGCTTCCATGCATTGCCGGTGATCCTCTTCGGCGCGCTCCTTGGCGCCGTGTTCGCGGTGGTATTCCAGCCCGGCCTGGTGGCGGCCTACGGTGGCGCCGAGGAGATCGGCTTCGGCCTGGCGCTGCTCAAGGGCGCCTGGATGGCGCTGATGGACGGCTACGCCGCCACCACGGGCAACGCGGTGGTCGATGACCTGCTGTCGCGCGGGGGCATGAGCAGCGTGCTCACCACCATCTGGCTGATCATATCCGCACTGACCTTCGGCGCCGTGCTGGAACACGCGGGAATGCTGCAGCGGATCATCCAGGGCGTCATTCGCGCCGCGAAAAGCACCGGCGCCCTCATCACCTCGGTGCTCCTGACGTCCATCGGCACCAACATCGTGACCGGCGACCAGTACATCGCCATCGTCCTGCCGGGCCGCATGTTTCGCGCCGAGTTCCGGCGCCGGCGTCTCAAGGCCCGCAACCTCTCGCGCACCATCGAGGATGCAGGCACGCTGACTTCACCCCTCATCCCGTGGAACACCTGCGGCGCCTACATGGCCACGACGCTGGGCGTGGCCACGCTGGCCTACCTGCCGTGGGCCTTTCTCAACCTGGTAAACCCGTTCGTGGCGGCACTGCTCGCGTTTCGCGGCATCACCATCGACACGGTGCCCGAAGGCGAAGAAATGCCAGAGGTGGACAGCGCCACGCGCGCCTAGCGGGAAGAGCAGGCGGAACCCGCCATGAGCCCCGGGACAAGCGGCTCAGGAAGCTTGCGAGTGCAGTTGCCGGATGCCCAGCCTGGGCTCCCAATTTTCCACCCACTCCAGGTACGCCGCGTTGGTCGGCGTGCCGCGGAAAGTCTGCGACTTGCCCATGGCCATGAAGCGGCGCGAAAGCTCATCGAGGGCGCGCTCGGGATCCAGCCCGCGCTCCACCAGCCAGCAGCCCATCACCATCCCCGTACGCTCCACGCCGTCGGAGCAATGGACGTAGACACGGACGCCGCGCTCGATGCCTTCGTGGATGACGCGCAGGATGTCGACCACCTGCTCGGCCCGCTCCGGCACCTGCTCCAGCGGCAGGGGCTTGTGCACATGCTCGGCGATGATGCCGCGATCGCTGCAGATGCGGTCCAGCATGGGACGATAGGGGCGGGCGACGTCGCCGCGTCCGCTGAGATCCACGAACAGGCGGACCCCTGCGTCCAGCAGGCGCGAAATCCGGCGCCTCAACAACGCCTCTTCCCAGTGGCCCGGATGCTCTCCCGCCAACAGTACGCCGGGCTCGACCCAGTAACTCTCGCTTATCGGCTGTATGTTGCTCATTGGGCACTCCTCCTGAGATTCGGAGACTAGCAACCCCGGAGGCCAGTGCGGCGTGACGCAGTTCGCGAATCTGCGGGCGCTTTGTCAGCACGCCCACGCGGTCATGCCGGCGGCCGTAACCACTCCAGGCGCGGCGGCGGCGCGCCGGGCTGTCGCAGGGCGCCCCACGTCTCCTCGAGCAGTGCCCGCAGGTCGTCTGCCACGCCCCACGGCGGCGCGACCAGCAGCATGCCGCTGCCGTTCAGGCTGCCCGGGTTGTCGTCGGGACGCACCGCGACCTCGGCGCGCAGGACGCCGCCCGGGCCGAGCTCGGCGCGGTCGAGCGCACGCTCGAACGGCCGCAGCGCGCGACGATCTTTCACCGGGTACCACGCGGCCAGCACGCCCACGGGCCAGCGTTGCCGCGCCAGCACCAGCCCCGCGACGACTCGTTCCAGGTCGTCCGGCGCCTCGTAGGGAGGATCGATCAACAGCAGGCCGCGCTTCGGGGTGGGCGGCAGAAGCGCGCCGAGAGCCTCCCACCCGTCCCGGCAATGCACGGCGACGCGAGCGTCGCCGCGAAACAGCCGGCGCAGCCCAGCGGCCTCATCCGGGACCAGTTCGCTGAGGACCAGCCGGTCCTGCGCGCCCAGCAGCCTGGCCGCGACCAGCGGTGAGCCGGGGTAGATCCTGATGCCCTGCTCGTTGCCGGGCAGGCCGCGCACCAGGTCGAGGTAGGTCGCCAGGGCCGGCGACGCGGGCTGCAGCCGCGCCAGGCGCAGTATGCCGTCGGCCGCCTCGCCGGAGCGGCGCGCCTCCGGCCCGTCGAGCCAGAACGCTCCCGCCCCGGCGTGCGTCTCCACGTAGCTCAGCGGCTTGGGGCGCAGCTGCAAGCGCCGCAGCAATGCGCACAGCACCGCATGCTTCAGCACGTCGGCGAAGTTACCGGCATGAAAGGCGTGCCGGTAATTCATTCCTCGGCGATGCGGATCCGGTGGACGTAGAGCCGGAACGGAGGCGCGGGCTCGGCCAGGAACAGCCCGAGCCGCCGGACCGCATCACGCCTGAATTCGCGCCCGGACGGCACCGACAGGAGCGCGTCGAGCGGGATGTAGAAGTCGTTGGCCCCCGGGGTCACGCGCAGCAGGTATTCGGCCCGCTCCTCCGGCGGCAACAGGCGCGAGCTGTCCTCGAGGCGCAAGTTGACGCGGACCGGATGGGCTGCTGTCGAGTACACGTTGAGCACCAGCACCGAGAACCCGCTCCAGTCCTTGAACGGCTCGTGCACCATGACGCCGGAACCGGGCGTGCCGTCCGGCAGCAGCAGCGCAACGCGCCTGCCGGCGCGCCGCGGCCACTCGTCGGGCCCTTTGCCGACGAACAGCTCGGCGTCGTGCATCTCGATGAATGGCTCCTGCCAGGTGCTGGCCAGGTCCACCACGACGGGGAAAGCGCCGGCGCGCCCGGCGTAGGAGGCCAGCACCGGCCCGAGCGGATTGAGCGCGCCGGCCACCAGCAATGCCCCCAGGACGCCGATGGAACGCCGCGGCCAGCCACGCAGCCAGGTGTGCTCCCGCTTCAGCCCGCGGTCGAGCGCAGCGCTCAGGGCGAGAAAACCGAAAGCGCCGAGGAAACTGTATACGCCGCGCACGGGGAACTCGGGATCCGTGCCGGTGACGATCTCGTAGCCGAAAACGAGCGCCAGCACCGACAGCACCGCCACGGCGTAATAGAGGGATCGCTTGCGAATCCAGCGGCGGCCGATGAGCGCCGTCATTTCCAGGATGATCAGGGCGGCAAAGCCGAAAAAGAATATGTGCCGCAGGTCGCGCAGCGTTTCCTCGAGCAGGCCGCGCGGCTTGGCCAGGCCGAACAACGCCAGCAGGAACAGGACGATGGCGCCGTACAGCACCATGAGGCGGGCGCCCGGCCCGCGACGGCTGCCGCGCACGGGCTCGTGATCAGGTACTTGCGGCGGATCCGCGGGATTCAAGGTCGCAGCCTCGGGTGCTTCGGCATCGGTTGGCGCCTACCCTAATCCGAGCCGGGGGCATCGGCAATCCTGTTCGGCTCGCCCTCCAGCCACACCGGGCCGAAGTACAGCGCGAACGGCTCTCCGGGACGGCGACTGAAGAGGATGAACTGGCTGATGTCGGCGAGGTCGAGGCGCCGCGCTCTCGGCCCGTCAGCAACGGTGTGCAGCGGTATGGAAAAATCGTTCAGGCCGGGCACCACGATGAAACTGCCGTTGAAGCGGTCGGCGTGATCGCGCTCGCGGTGGGTGTCGTCCACCCGCAGCACGATCTCCACGGGTTGCTCGAGCTCGGACCAGACCTGGAAACGCAGCGTCGCGTAGGCCGACCAGTCCGGCCATGGCTCGCGCACCGTCACGCCGGGCCACGGCGCGTCGAGAAAGGTGAGGCGGCTCACCTCCCGGCCGGCCATTTCGTCCCAGCCGTCCGGCGCCCGCACGCTCTCGAGCTCGGACCGCCCGAGGCTGAGGAAAGGCCTCTGCCAGGATGCAGTGAAGTCAGCCAGCAGGGGGAAAGCGGCGGCACGCTGTGCGTAGTGCCAGGCCACCCCCAACACCGGCGCCAGGGCCAGCGCCAGGGTCAGCGCCGCCGCGACCAGCACCATGCGGGCGGCGGTCGGTCCGTCCTTGCCGAGCCGCTGCCACAACCCCGGATGCACCGCCGCGGCAATGGCCAGGAAGCAGACCGCCCCGAGGAGGTTCTTCCCGGCGTCGCCGACATTGGCGTCGCGGCCAGGCTGGAATACCTGGAAGGCCTCGGCCGCGAGGCTCAGGATCGCCGTCGCCAGCAGCGCGATGAGGAAGTCGGGAGGCGTCGCAACCGCGCTGCCGCGCCGCGCGCGCACGATACGCAACATCAGCAGGCCTGCGACGCCGAACAAGGGCACGTGGCCGATCTCGAACAGCGTACGCCAGCCGTAGGCGTCCCCCGGCGGCCGCACCAGCGCCAGGAACAGCATCAGGGCGACGATGCCGAGCGCCGGCAGCGCCTGGTGGCGCCAGTCTCGCAACGGCCTCGGTGGCATGTCGGCGTCCTCGTCCATGTCCCGATTCTGCCGGGGAGCGCCGCCTTTTCGCCAGCCGGCGAATTTCTGATTGACGCGGGACGGTAAAAGGCGCGAGATTGCGCCCACCACGCATGACCTCTCTGCAGCCGTGAGCCCGCACCCCTACCTCGACATCCGCATGCTGCCGCAGCCCGACGACATCAGCTGCGGCCCCACCTGCCTGCAGGCGGTTTACCGCTATCTCGGGCGGCGCATGGAGCTCGGGCAGCTCATCTCCGAGGTGCCCGGCCTGCCCGAGGGCGGCACCCTGGCGGTGTCGCTGGGCAATCATGCGCTGCGCCTGGGCTACCGCGCACGCCTCTACAGCTACCACCTGAAGATCTTCGATCCCTCCTGGCGCGGGCTGGACGCGGCGGCGCTGGTCGGCAAGCTGGAGGCGCAGCTGCAGCACAAGCACGGCAAGAAATTCCAGGAGGCGAGTCGCGCCTACATCCGCTTTCTCCAGCTCGGCGGCGAGATCGCCTTCGACGACCTGCGCCCGCGCCTGCTCGACCACGCCTTCGACGCCGGGCTGCCGGTCCTGACCGGGCTCAGCGCCACCTATCTCTATGACAGCTGCCGCGAGTACACCAACCGCCACAACCGCGCGGTGTACGACGACCTGCGCGGCGAGCCCACGGGCCATTTCGTGGTGCTGTGCGGGCGCGAGGGCCGCAAGGTGCGCGTGGCCGACCCGTTCATCGGCAACCCGCTGGCAGAAGAGAGCCATTACTACGACGTCGGCGTGGACCGGTTGATCCGGGCCATCCTGCTCGGCGTCATGACCTACGACGCCAACCTGCTGGTACTGGCTGAGGAGACCCTGCCTTGAAGCGCCTGATCGTGGTGGACAACCCGGCCGAGTGGCCCCTGTCGCGCGGCGAGGACGGCGAGGTGATTTCCGTCGCCAGCTATCTCGATCCTGCCGAGCCCTGGCCGGGACGGGGCGTGCGGGTGTTCAACCTGGCGCGTTCCTACGGTTACCAGACACGCGGCTATTACGTGTCGTTGCTGGCCGAGGCGCGCGGACACCGGGTCATCCCGGACGTGCGCACCATCCAGGACCTGAACGCGCCCGGCTTCGTGCGCTTCATTCCCACCGACGTGGAAGAGCTGGTGCAGAAGAGCCTGGCGCGCATCAAGTCCGACGACTTCGTGCTGTCGATTTATTTCGGCGAGAACCTCGCGGCCCAGCACCAGGCCCTGGCGCGCGCGCTGTTCCGGCTCTTCCCCGCGCCGTTCCTGCGCGCCAAGTTCGGGCGTGGCCAGAAGTGGAACCTGCGCGGCGTGCGGGCGCTGTCGCTGGACGAGATCCCGCCGCAGCACCTCGAGTTCATGCACCAGGCGGCGCAACGCTATTTCAGCCGCAAGCGCTACCCGCCGGAACGCAGCGACCGTTCCCGCTACGACCTGGCGATCCTGGTGAACCCGGAGGAACGCGACGCCCCGTCGGACAGGCAGGCCTTGCAGCGCTTCGTCCAGGCCGCGCGCCGGCAGGGTTTCGGCGTCGAGTTCATCGGGCGCGACGACTATCCCCGGCTGGCCGAGTTCGACGCGTTGTTCATCCGCGAGACGACGTCGGTGAACCACCACACCTGGCGTTTCTCCAGGCGCGCCCAGGCCGAGGGCCTGGCGGTGATCGACGACCCGGACTCCATCCTGCGCTGCGCCAACAAGGTGTATCTCGCCGAGGTGCTCAAGGGCGCCAGGATCCCGATCCCGCGCACGGAAATCATCCAGCGCGGCCAGCGCCGCCCGGCGCTGGAGCGCCTCGGCCTGCCCTGCGTGCTCAAGGTCCCGGATTCCGCCTTCTCGCACGGCGTCGCCAAGGCGCACACCGAAGCGGAATACCTGGAGCTGACCGACCGCATGCTGGAAGCCTCCGACCTGGTGATCGGCCAGGAATTCGTCCCCACCGGGTTCGACTGGCGCGTCGGCGTGCTCGAGGGCGAGCCCCTGTTCGTCTGCAAGTACTTCATGGCACGCGGCCACTGGCAGATCTACAACTGGGCCAGCCGGCACCGCAGCGACTTTTCCGGCCAGTACGAAACGCTGGCCGTTGCGGACGCGCCGCCGCTGATCGTGCAGACGGCCGTGCGCGCCGCGCGTCTCATGGGACAGGGGCTGTACGGCGTCGACCTCAAGGAGGTCGACGGCAAGCCGCTGGTGATCGAGATCAACGACAACCCGAGCGTGGACGCCGGCGTGGAAGACAAGGTGCTCGGGCAGGCGCTGTACGACGCCGTCATCGCCGCGCTGCGGCGACGCGTCGACGCGCGCCGGGAGGGAGAGCGGAAGTGAATGCGCGCCGCCGCTGGGGCCTGTTCGAGGTCTTCGGCATCGAGATGGAGTACATGATCGTCGACCGCGACACGCTCGCAGTGCGGCCGCTGGCCGACCTGCTGCTGCGTGACGCGGCCGGGACCGGCGCCTGGGCGGAGGACGTGGAACGCGGCGCCATCGGCTGGTCCAACGAAATCGTCTCGCACCTGGTGGAACTCAAGACCAACGGGCCGGCTGCATCGCTGGCGGGCCTGGACGAGGCTTTTCACGCCGACGTGCTCGAGGCCAACCGGCTGCTCGCCCCCCATAACGCGATGCTGCTCGGCACCGGCGCCCATCCCTGGATGGACCCGTCCACCGAGACGCGCATCTGGCCGCACGGCGGCGCCGAGATCTACGCCACTTACGACCGCATCTTCGGCTGCCAGGGCCACGGCTGGTCGAACCTGCAAAGCACCCATCTCAACCTGCCCTTCGCCGACGACGAGCAGTTCGGCCGGCTGCATGCCGCCATCCGCCTCGCGCTGCCTCTGATCCCGGCCCTCGCGGCCAGCTCGCCGTTCCTCGACGGGCGCTTTACCGGCTACCTGGACGCGCGCCTGGAGACCTACCGCCACAACCAGGCCCGCATCCCGTCCATCACCGGTCGCGTGATCCCCGAGCGCCTGTTCACCGAGCGCGACTACCGCGGCCTGTTCGAGCGCATCGCCAGCGACATCCGGCCGCACGACCCGGACGGCGTGCTGGACCCGCTGTTCCTCAACTCGCGCGGCGCCATCGCGCGCTTCGACCGCAACGCCATCGAGATCCGGGTGATCGACATCCAGGAGTGCCCGGCGGCCGACCTGGCCGTGATCGGCGCCGTGGTGGCGCTGCTGCGCCAGCTCACGGCGGAGTCGACTGCGCCGCTCGAGGCGCAACAGGCATGGCCGGAGGACCTGCTGGCGGACATCCTGCTGGCGGTAGCGAAAGACGGCGACCAGGCACGTATCGTGGACGGCGACTACCTGCGCATGTTCGGCCTGCGCGAGCGCGCCATGACCGCCGGCGAAGCATGGCGGCGCATCTGTGAACGCGCGCGCGACGACTTCGCCCCGGATGCGCGCCGCACGCTGGGTCGCATCCTCGCCGAGGGCCCGCTGGCGCGCCGCCTGCTGCGGAGCACCGGCACGACGCCCGACCGCGCCGTGCTGCAGGAGGCCTGCCGGACGCTGGCCGGCTGCCTGGCGGGCAACCGCCTCTACCCGTGACCGCCACGCCCACGGTGCACACGCGCTGGCTGTTCACCTGCGAGCATGGCGGGCATGACATCCCGGCGGAGCTGCAGCATGCCTTCAGCGATGCGGCCGAGGAGCTGGCCTCCCATCGCGGCTGGGACAGCGGCGCCCTGCAGGCCTTCGAGACGCTCGCCGCGGCGCACGCCGACGCGGCGTTCTGCGCCACCACCAGCCGGCTTCTGGTCGACCTGAACCGCTCCCTGCACCATCCGCAGGTGTTTTCCCGCCGCGTCCGGGGACTGTCCCCGGCGACGCGCGCCGACATCGCGGCGCGCTGGTGGCAGCCCTGGCGGGCGTCCGTGGTCGCCACCATCGAGAAGTGGCTGGCGGAGGGCGCACAGGTGCGGCATGTCTCGGTGCACAGCTTCACGCCGGTGCTGGGCGTGGAAGTGCGCAACGCCGACATCGGCCTGCTGTACGACCCGGCACGCAGCGCGGAGGCCCGCTTCAGCCGCGCGTGGCAGCTCCGCCTGCGCGCCTGCGGCTGGCGCGTGCGCCGCAACTATCCATACCGCGGGGCAGCCGACGGCCACACCACGGCTTTGCGCAGGCGCTTCGGGAAGGATTACCTCGGCGTGGAGCTGGAGCTCAACCAGGCGCTGTTCCCGCAGCGCGAAGCCGCGCTGCTCGGGGACCTGGTCGAGACGCTGCCGCGCGACTGACGCGGCACGATCCACGCTTCAGCCGGATAGCACGATCCAGCCGGCGAGGTGCAGCCACAACAGCCACATCAGCGCAGTGGAGAACAAATACAGGTTGAAGCGCCGCATGACACGGTTGGGGCCCAGGTGCTCGCGCATGTGCAGCGCACGCAACACCACGAAGCCCCAGGCCAGTGCGACGGCGACCACGTTCGCCACTCCCAGCGCCAGGTGCGCCAGGCAGGCGGCATGGAACAACAACGGGATCTCGAAATGATTGGCGAAGTGCCGCGTCGAGACCGACACCTCGGGCGACATCGGCACCTCGCCACGACCGGAAAAATCGTCCAGTCGCATGGCCTTGCTGCGCACCGCCGCCTGGCGGCGCCGCCCCATCACGCCCCACGCCACGGCCGTCAACAAGGCCATGCCGAGCATGGGCCAGAACATCAGCGCGTCGGACATGCCGTATTCCCTAGAGATGCTCGTCGAGAAAAGCCAGCGTGCGCCGCCAGGCGTCCGCCGCGGCTTCCGGCTGGTAGCGCGTGCCGGAGGGATTGGCGAAGGCGTGGTCGGCATCGTCGTAGATGACGATCTCGTGCGTCTTGCCGAGCGCCTGCAGCGCCATTTCGAACTCGCGTACCGACTCCACCGGGATGCCGCGGTCCTGCCCGCCGAAGATGCCGAGGATCGGCATCCGCAGCGGGGCCAGTTCCGCCGGCTCGGTGACCAGGCGGCCGTAATAGATCACCGCGGCGTCCAGTTCCTCGGGCATCTGCAGCGCCAGGCGCAACGACATGGCGCCGCCCAGGCACCAGCCGATGCTGCCGACCTGCGCCACGCCGCCCTCGTCCTCCAGCCAGCGCAGCGCGGCGCCCAGGTGCCGCTCGGCGCGATCCTCGTCGCCCATCAGCGCCTGCATCAGCGTGCGCGCCTCGCCCGGCTCGCCGGCCACCTCGCCCTCATACAGATCCACCGCCAGCGCCAGGTAGCCTTCGGCTGCCAGGCGGTTGCTCATCTCGCGGATATTTTCGTTCAGTCCCCACCACTCGTGGATCACCACCAGGCCGGCACGCGGGGTGCCCGCGGGTCGCGCCAGGTAGCCGCGGCCTGGACCGTAATCCACCTCTGCGCCGACCACGCCCGCGGCCGCCTCGCCGCCGGCCGCGCCCGCCACGGGCTGGTCGCCGGCATGCTCGCGCGCCATGGCCTCGACATAGCCTGCGCCGCGTTCGACCGGCTCAGCAGCCGGCAAGGCCTGGCACGCCGCGACCAGGGCCAGCAGCAACAACATCTTCCGCATCACAAGGCCTCCAGCATGTCGCGAGTCACCAGCACGAC
Source organism: Thioalkalivibrio sp. XN279 (assembly GCF_011089885.1). Lineage (NCBI taxonomy): Bacteria > Pseudomonadati > Pseudomonadota > Gammaproteobacteria > Chromatiales > Ectothiorhodospiraceae > Thioalkalivibrio > Thioalkalivibrio sp. XN279. The sequence continues at coordinate 124,775 of NZ_JAANBD010000006.1, forward strand.
GCCCTCGCGCGTGACGAAGAACCGGCGCCGGTCCGCTTCCGGATCGACACCGATACTCATGCCGTCGGGGATGGTGGCGTCCTCGTCGACAATGGTCTTGACGATGCGGCAACCGCGCCCGATCTCGACATTCGGCAGGATGATCGACCGCTCCACCGCCGAGTGTTCGGCCACCCGCACGTTGCTGAACAACACCGAGTCGCGCACCAGTGCGCCCGAGATGATGCAGCCGCCGGAGACCATGGAGTTCAGCGCGCGGCCCTGGCGCTGGGCGTCGTCGAGGATGAACTTGGCCGGCGGCAGCTGCGCCTGGTAGGTCCAGATCGGCCATTCCTGGTCGTACAGGTTGAGCTCGGGCGCCACGTAGGTGAGCTCCATGTTGGCCTCGTAGAAGGCGTCGACGTTGCCGACGTCGCGCCAGTACATCTGCACCTTGGTCTCCGCGTCCTGGAACACGTAGGCATGCACCTTGTCGCCGGCATCGATGGCGCCGGGAACGATGTTGCGTCCGAAGTCGTGCGCGGACTCCTCGTCCTTGGCGTCGGCGCACAGCATGCGCTCCAGGTAATCGGCGTTGAACACGTAGATGCCCATGGACGCCAGGGCGATGCCCTCGCGGCCCGGGATGGGCTCCGGATGCAGCGGCTTCTCGACGAAGCGCGTGATGCGGTTGTTCTCGTCGATGGTGACGATGCCGAACTCGCGCGCGCGCTCCACCGGCACCTCGACCGTGCCCACCGTGACGTCGGCGCCGCTCTCGGCATGCTCGGCCAGCATCAGGCCGTAGTCCATCTTGTAGATGTGGTCGCCAGCGAGCACGAGGACGAATTCGGGCTCCTGGCGCCGCAGGTAGTCCAGGTTCTGGAACACCGCGTCGGCGGTGCCCTTGTACCAGGAGGCATCGATCTGCTGCTGCGCCGGCAGGATCTCTACGAACTCGTTGAACTCGCCCCTGAAGTAACCCCAGGCGCGCTGCAGGTGGACGATGAGGTCGTGTGCCTTGTACTGCGTCAGCACGGCGATGCGCCGGATCCCGGAGTTGACGCAGTTGGACAGTGGGAAGTCGATGATGCGGTACTTGCCGCCGAAGGGCGTGGCAGGCTTGGCGCGTGAAAGGGTCAGGGCCTTCAGGCGCGAGCCGCGTCCACCGGCCAGGATCAGCGCCACGGTATCGCGAGTCAGGCTGCTGACATAGCGTCCGGGTCTTCCCGTCTTCATGACATCCCCCAGGTGCTTTCGAGTCCTGTGCATACGATAGCAGCACCGCCGGGTCGCGCCACGTCTGGTCGCTCTCCGCCGCGTCGCTACTGTGTTAAATTTCCCCGAACTTCCCCGCGCCGCCCTTAATGCCTCCCAAGCCCAGGATCCTGTTCGTCGTCGCCGAAGCCTGGCCGCTGGTCAAGACGGGCGGGCTGGCGGACGTCGTCCCGGCGCTGGCCCGGGCGCTGATCGAGCAGGGCCACGACGTGCGGCTGTTGCTGCCGGGGTATCGCGCCGTCGAGGAGGCCTTTGCCGGCAAGGCCGCGGGACGCGCCTTCGAGGTGCTGCCCGGCCTGCCGCACGCGCGCCTGCTGCGCGGGCGCCTGCCCGGCTATGACATTCCCACCTGGCTGCTGCATTGCGCCCCGCTGTACGACCGCCCCGGCGGTCCTTACACGGACGCCCAGGGACGCGACTGGGACGACAACAGCCTGCGTTTCGCGCTGCTCGGCAAGGTCGGCGCCATGTTTGGCGCGGGCGCGGGCCTCGACGGCTGGCGGGCAGACGTCCTGCACGGCCACGACTGGCATGCGGGCCTGGTGTCCGCCTACGCGCACTTCGACCCCGCGGTCACCGCCGCCACCGTGTTCACCATCCACAACCTCGCCTACCAGGGCAACTTCCCGCCCACGGTGCGCGACACGCTGCACATCCCGGCATCCGCCTTCCAGCCGGACGGCCTCGAGTTCTACGGCCATCTCAGCTTCATGAAGGCGGGCCTCTGGTACTCCGACCGCCTCACCACCGTGAGCCCGACCTACGCGCGGCAGATCTGTACCGAAGAGTACGGCCATGGCATGTCAGGGGTGTTAAGCGCACGCGGCGGGGCCCTCACGGGCATTCTCAACGGGGTCGATGGCGAGGCGTGGAACCCGGCCACGGACGCCTTGCTGCCGGCGCGCTACGACGCCGGCGACATGGCGGGCAAGGCACGCTGCAAGCTGGAGTTGCAGGATCGCTTCGGTCTCGCGCGCGGGCCCGAAGTCCCGGTCATCGGGATGGTGGGGCGCATGACCGCGCAGAAGGGATGGGACCTGCTCCCCGAGGCCGTGGAGCGGCTGGCCGCGGAAAAAGTCCAGTGGGCGCTGCTGGGCAGCGGCGACGCCGAGCTCGAGGCAGGCCTGGGCCGGCTGGCCGCGCGCCACCCGGGAAGCATCGGGCTGCACGTCGGCTACGACGAAGCTCTGTCCCACGTCGTCATCGCCGGCGCGGATCTCTTCACCGTGCCCTCCCGCTTCGAGCCCTCCGGCCTGACGCAAATGTACAGCCAGCTTTACGGCACGGCGCCGGTGGTGCGGCGCACCGGCGGCCTGGCCGACAGCGTGGTGCAGGCGACGCCGGCCAGCATCGCCGACGGCAGCGGGACGGGTTTCCTGTTCGAGGAGGCGAGCGGCAGTGCGCTGGCCGCAGCCCTGGAGGCTGCAGTGCAAATGTACCGGGAGGATCGGAAGTCCTGGGCCGCCCTGCAGGCCAACGGGATGCGACAGGATTTCGGCTGGCGCCGGCCGGCAGCCGCCTACGCCCGGGTCTACCAGGCAGCGTTGCGGCGGCGGACGGGATAGGCGTCGGCGCGACGCCGGCTCAGCGGCAGTTTGGCGGCAGATCGGCCAGGGCGTTCCGGGTACACGGAGACAAGGCAACCTTGGATCCACGCGATCCGCGTAGTCTGGTGGCGCTTATCGCCTCGAGTGCGAACCCTTGACCCGGGACGCCCGCGGCCGACCTGCCTTGAACCGGTGGCCCCCCGAACGGGGTGGCGGCGCGGAGACGAAGCATAGCCCGAAAGCTGCCGCGATGCCTAGCGAAAACGGCCTGCCAGAGTTCAACCATAATTAAAACAATTAGTTACGTCGTCTAATTCGCTTGCTTTGGCGGCTGATCGCCGCACGCCGCCCCGTGCAATCAGCCGATTTCACTATTGACACGCCGCAGCAATTCTCTATGCTCCCCGCCTTCGTTTCGTCCCCTGGCGCGCCCATGAACCGCCTCCTCCTCCTGATGACAGCCTGGCTCGTGACCGCACCCCTGGCGTGGTCCGCCGCGGAAGGTGCCGAGGCTGCGACGGCCTGCCTGCCCGACGGCGCGGGACGGCTGCAGATGCAGATCAGCGGCCACTTCGACGCTGCGCTGGACTGGGGCAATGCCGGCACCCGCTGCGCCGGCGGGCCGCGGCCCGACGGCAACGCGCTGCGGCTGATGTTCAGCCGTGCGGAGGACGCACTCCTGGTCGTCATCGCCGTCACCGGACTGGAACGCGGCGGGACCGGGGACGGCCTGCCGGCCAACCTCACCCTGGTGCGCGAGGGCCGGGCAGAGTTCTTCGGCACCCTGGGCGCCGACACCTGCCTGGTGGACGTGACGGAGAACGCCCCGCTCGCCGGCGTCCCCGGCGCCTACCGGGTCAGCGGCCGCGGGCGTTGCCTGGCGCCGATCGAGGCGGTGGCGGGGACGAGCGAGATCCGCATCGCACCCTTCGAATTCACCGGGTACGCCGAGTGGCCCGAGCGCAGCGGGGCGGACTGAGGTGAGGCGCTACCTGCTGCCCGGCTTGTGCGTGCTCGCGCTGGTGCTCGCGCTGCACACCATGACGCTGGCCTCGGGCGCGCTCGGGGACTTGCCGCTCGAGCAGGCCGAGGTCGTCGGTGCCGACGGCACGCGCCATGTCTTCGCAGTGCGCCTGGCGGACACGCCGGAAACACGCGCGCGCGGACTCATGTACGTCACCGCCCTGGAGCCGGACCACGGCATGCTGTTCGATTTCGGCGAGACGCGCATGGTCGGCATGTGGATGAAGAACACCCCGCTCTCGCTCGACATGCTGTTCATTACCGCTGACGGGGTGATCGCGAAGATCGCGCCCGAGACCACGCCGTTCTCCACCGGGATCGTCAGCTCGGGCCGCCCGGTACGCGCCGTGCTGGAGATCCGGGGCGGCCGCGCCGCGGAACTCGGCATCATGCCGGGCGACCGGGTGCTGCACCGGGTCTTCGATTAAATCACCTTGGAGAAACGCTGCTCCGCCAGCCGCGCCGCCAGGTAGGCGTCGAAGGGCATGGCGATGGGCCGCAGCAGGAAACGGCCCTTCGGCGTGACGCGGATGGTGTCCTCGTCCAGCTCCACCAGTTCGTCCGCGGCCAGCTTTTCCATCTCGCCCAGCTCGCGCGCGAAGTACTCGGGGAACTCGATGCCGTGGCGGGCCTCGATCTGGCGCATGTCCATGGTGCCGCCGCACATGAGCTGGTGGATGACCTCGCGCCGCAGGACGTCGTCCGGCGTCAGCTCGACCCCGCGTAGCACCGGGATGTGTCCGGCGTCGATGGCGTCGTAGTAATCGTGACGCAGCTTGATGCTCTGCGAGTAGCTGTGCCCCACCTTGCCGATGGCGCTCACGCCCAGCCCGATGAGGTCGAGCTCGGCGTGGGTTGAATAGCCCTGGAAGTTGCGGTGCAGGGTGCCGTTGTTGCGCGCCTTGACCAGGTCGTCCTCGGGCAGGGCGAAATGATCCATGCCGATGTACTCGTAGCCGCGCCCGGTGAGGAACTCCACGGTGCGCGTCAGCAGCGCCAGCTTCTCTGCGGCCGAAGGCATGTCCTCGTTGCGGATCAGGCGCTGGGCACGGAACATTTCCGGCAGGTGCGCGTAGCTGTAGGCGGCGATGCGGTCCGGCTTCGCCCGCACCACCGACTCCAGGGTGTGCGTGAAGCTGTCGGCGGTCTGCTTGGGCAGGCCATAGATAAGGTCCACCGACACGCCGCGGAAGCCATGCTCGCGGGCCTGGCGGATGAGATAAAGCGTCCACTCCTCGTCCTGCAGCCGGTTCACCGCCTGCTGCACGTCAGGATCGAAATCCTGGATGCCGAGAGAGAGGCGGTTGAAACCGAGCTCGGCCAGGCGCGGGATGGTGTTCTCGTCCACGCTGCGCGGATCGATCTCGATGGAGTACTCGCGCTGCTCGCCGTGGTGCAGGCCGAAGTTGTTGAACAGCCCCTCCATCACCTTGGTGAACTGCTGGTCGTTGAGGAAGGTGGGCGTGCCGCCGCCGAAGTGCAGCTGGTCGACGCGCCGGCGCGGGTCGAACAGCCGGCCCTGCAGGCGCATCTCCTCTACCAGGTGCTCGACGTAGGGGTCGGCGCTGTGCTGGTGGCGGGTGATGATCTTGTGGCAGCCGCAGTAGTAGCACAGCGAATGACAGAACGGCACGTGCACGTAGATCGACAGCGGGTGTGCCGCGGGATCGCCGGCGTTGCTGGCCAGAGCCAGGCGCTTGTAGTCCTCCTCCGTGAACCCGTCGTGGAACTGCACGGCGGTGGGATAGGAGGTGTAGCGCGGCCCGCGGCCGTCGTAGCGCTTGATCAGGTCGAGGTCGAACTCTGCCGTCTTGGTCGTCATGTCTCACCGCATGTCTTTGTGCATGTGTTTGTTCATGTGTTTGTCACCGGCGGCCGGCGCCGGGTTCCGTCTCGGCCCGGCCTTCTCCGGACTGGGAATCATTCCTGATCCGGGCCGGCCGGGTAATCGTGGTTTGCCTCAATCCGCGCCGCCGGCTTGAGCCGCCACGCAGCGGACCTCGTAGCGGAGATCGTGGCGCGCGCCGCGCTGGTCCTCGGGGGGCACGGGGTAGCGCTCCAGCACCTCCCAGCCCGCCGGGCAGTAGCCGAGCCGCTTCATCCACCCCGCCAGCCACACCATGCGCTTGGACTCGGCTTCTTCGCTGTCGGCCGGGTAGAGGCTGGAAGTCGTGGTGTCGAAGAGGAAGATCCCGGGTCGCCGCCAGTCCTCGCGCAGGTCGCTCATGGTGTGGCGGTGATAGTCGGTCCGGTCCTCGAGTGCGGCGCAGCCGGCGAGGATCAGCAGGCATGCGGCCAGGCCGAGGGTGCGCATCAAGGCGGGGGGAGCGGGCGGGATCTGTGCCATGGCGCGATTCTACCCGTCCGCAGGCCGGGCGCACAAAAAACCGGGGGCCCTTGCGGGCCCCCGGCTGCATTCACTCCAGGTCCGTGAGGACTTAGAAGTTCTGCGTGTAGCGGACGTACACGATACGGCCGTACGGATCGTACAGGCTGTTGTTGTAGCCGCGGCTCTCGCCCGGATCGACGACCGGATCCTTGTCGCCGATGTTGTCAACACCAACCGTGACACGGCCGTCCCACGGGGTGAAGTAGTTCACCTGGATGTCGTGGGTGGTCCAGGACGGCAGGCCGTCGAGAGCAGACGACAGCGCGCTGTCCTGCGAGCCGATGTAGTTGAGGTTGTAGGCTACGTTGAAGTCGCCCCAGGTCCAGACGTTCCGCAGCACGGCACGCCACTCGGGCAGGCCCGCCTCGCCGGCAACATCGTCACCGCTGTCCACCTCGTACGTCAGGTAGTAGTTCGCCAGCAGCTCGTTGGTGAGGCGACCGTACTGACCGAAGTCGAAGTTCGTGCGCAGCTGCAGGTCGAGACCGGAGGCATCGATGGTACCCAGGCTGGCCGGGCCACGCTGCAGGTACAGGATACGACCTTCGGCGTTACGCGCGAGACCGAGGCCGGCGCTAACCACTGGCGGCGACGCGTTCGGATCGAGCAAGCTCAGTCCCGGCGGGCAGTTCTGCGTCGTGCCGTTAATGCAGTTCACGATGGTCTGCGCGGCGATGTTGGCAACCCGGTCCTCGATCGAGATCGACCAGTAGTCGAGGGAGCCGTTCAGCCACTCGAGCGGCTCGAAGGCCACGCCGAAGCTGTACTGGTCCGAGGTCTCGGCACCCAGGTTCGGGTTCGCGATGGTGAAGCCGTTGATCTGCACCTGGCAGGTCGAGGCCTGGCCGAGAGCGACGCAGGTCGCGGGGTCACGCACGCTGTCCGCCGAGAAAGCCGGCTGCTGCGACAGCAGGTCGAGGGTCGGGGCACGGAAGCCCTGGCCCCAGGAGCCGCGCATCGTGACCTCGTCCATGGGCTGCCAGCGGAAGGCCAGCTTGGGCGAGAACTCCGAACCGAAGTCGCTGTAATCGTCGTAACGGCCGGCGATGGTGACTTCGAAGTCGTCGGTGACCGGCACCAGGGCCTCGGCAAACACGGCGTTCTGGTCGCGGTTGCCGAAGGCCGAGTTACCGGCGGAACCGGTGATGTTCCCGTTGGCCTGCAGGTCGTCGAAGATGTCCCTGTAGTCCTCGTCGCGGTACTCGGCGCCGAAGGCGAAGCCGACGGGGCCGGCAGCCATTTCGAACAGGTCGGTCGACGCCAGGGCGTAGACCTCGCGCGAAACAGTGCGGGCGTCACGGTTGATGGTCGCCGTGAACGACTGCAGCGCTTCCTGCGGCACGTTGAACGGATCGTAGATGTTGTAGTCGCCGGCATCGAACACGGGCTGCGCCAGGGCCGAGACGATGTAGTTGCGGCCGAGCTCCATGTAGGTGGACTCGACGCGACGCACGCCAGCCTCGATGTCCCAGTCCATGATGCGACCGGTCACGCCGACGTCGATGTCGTAGACATTGCCGTCGGTCGTGGTGTCGCGCGGACCGTTCGCCGCAAAGCGATGGGTCAGCAGCAGGTCGTCGCCCGGGCCGGCGTACTGCAGCACGGACTCGGTGACGATGTTGCCATCTTCATCCCTGACCGGATCGCCTTCCTCGTCGAGCACTGCGATGTTGATGAAGATCGGGTCCTGGTAGTCCTGCCAGTTCGGGTTCAGGCCGCCGTCCTCGGGCGCGGTGCCCGGGTGGTTCGGCGAGCCGGCCGGCAGCACGATGGCGCCGAAGCCGCCCACGAGCCAGGGCGACGAGGGCACCGGCGCGTAACGGCCGAAGGACTTCACGCGGCTGACGCTGAAGTTGCCGTAGACGCTCCAGTCCATGTTGATGTCGTAACGGGCGCGGGAGAAGATCGACTGGTTCTCGACCTCGGCCTCGTCAGCGGCCTGCAGGGTGAAGTCGTACAGGCAGCGGCCCAGCTCGTTGCCGAGGGCGCCACCGTTGGTGCCGAGGTTCGAGGTGAAGAAGCCGGCGCCGTCGCAACCCGCAACGTTGGCCGAACCGACGTCCGGCTGGTTCAGGAAGTTGAAGTCCGTGTCGAAGAAGTTGTTGGAGAAAATTGACGCGCCGCCAGTGGACCACTCGCGGTCACGCTGGAACACGATGTCGCGCTTGTTGTAGGAGGCACCGGCCATGATCTGGCCGTTGGCGCTGGAGGCGCCGAAGATCACGGAAGCGTCTTCGGTATCGCCGCCTTCACGCGTCGGGTTGCCCTTTCCTGCGCTGATCTGGGCGCCGGTGAAGTCCTTGCGGGTGATGATGTTCACCACGCCGCCGATGGCGTCGGTGCCGTAGATGGCCGAGGCGCCGTCGGACAGGATCTCGATGCGCTCAACAGCAGCCAGCGGGATGGTGTTCAGGTCCTGGCCCTGGCCGATGTTCGGCGCGATCGGGGCGCGACGGCCGTCGATCAGGATCAGGGTGCGGCCTTCGCCGAGAGCGCGCAGGGACAGGCCGCCGAAGGACTGGCCGGTGCTGCCGGACTGCGGCCGGAAGGAACCGGCGCTGTTGATGGGCTGGTTGCGAAGCAGGTCCGCAACGGACGTCTCGCCCGAGAGTTCGATCGTCTCGCGATCGATGACGGTGACGGGCAGGGCGCCCTCAATGTCTGTGCGCTTGATGCGCGAGCCGGTGACCTGTACGCGTTCGAGGTCGGCGGCCTCTTCCTGCGCGAACGCAGTCGGAGCGGCGACAGCTGTTGCAACTGCGCCGGCCGCAAGCGCTCCGCGCACCGCAAGCCTGAGCTGGTTATTTCTCATCGGAAGGTTTCCTCCTAGGTTTCCAAAGCTTCCGCTCGCGTGCTGCGACAAAGCACAAACTCGTGAGACGGACTCCCCTGATAGCAAGTGTCCCCACGGCCGCAATGCGCACAATTGGCACCCGGCCTGAACACCCGTCGCCGGAGACTAGCCTACTTTGTTGCCCCATGCCAACACCCGGGACCGATTTTTTTTCGGTTTTCCGCAGCGCGGAAACGCGGGGCTGGCCGCGCCCTGCGCCGCCGCGGCGGCTGGAACTTGTCCAGATTCATTGCATTGGCGCAGGGTCGCGCAGGCGGGCCCGGCCAGGGCCGGCAGCCCCGGCCACAACATGTAGGGCGTCTCTATTCCACAACAGACTGCCGGCTGGGGTTGTTGCGCTTATGCAACAACTGGGCGTCAGGGCCGGTGCGTGACCAGGGTCCAGCCGAGAAGGGTCTCGCCACGGTAGCGCAGCGGCGCCGCGGCCGGCGGCGCCAGCCCCGCGGCCTCCATTTCGGCCTGCACCTGCGCCATGCCCGCCTCGTCCCGCGCCGCCGAAACCAGGTCCGACATGCGCAGCCGGTAAGCCTCGGCCTCGCCTTCGATCTCGCCCCAGGCCCGCTCCAGGTTTGCCGGGGACGACCCCCGCGCCTGCTCGAGCAGGCGCAGCACCGCGGGCACCACGAACTCGAGGAAGCCTGCATCCTCCTGCAGCACTTCAGGCCGGCGCGCGTGCCGCTCCAGGCGCGCCGCCGCGGCCATCAATTCTTCGCGTACCTTCACTGCCCCCGGCGTCCAGTTCAGGCCGCCGCGCTGCGGACCCGGTTTCAGGCCGCGAAAGAGCTTGGTCATGCGCCGGCCGAGACGCAGGAAACGCTCCTCCGCCACGCACATCGACACCTGGCGGAGGCCCTCGCGCGCCTGGGACAGGATGGCCGAGTCAGCGTGGTGGACGATCATCGCCACGCGCCCGCCGGGCCGCAGGATGCGTGCGATCTCGCGGCTGCCTGCCGCCGTGTCGCCGTACTCGAAGCCGTACTGGCTGGTCACCAGGTCGACGCTGCCGTCGGCCAGGCCGGTCGCCTCCAGCGGCACGCCGCCGCGCAGGGCGATGGCATCGATGTCCGGCGCCAGCGCCGGCCACGCCGCCCGGATGCGCGCCGGGTCGATGGCTGCGCTGTCGACGCCGGTGATGCTGAAGACGCGATCGTTCTCGCGCGCGAAGCGCGCGGCCAGCAGCGCCACGGCGCCGTTGCCCGTGGCCAGGTCGACGACCGCAGCATCAGGGCCCAGGCGCTCGAACTGCGACCACCAGAAGTCACGGATCTCGGCGTCGTAGTTCTCGCTGAAGTGACCTTCAAAGGTCGTCAGCGTGCCGCGTTCCCAGAAGCGGCTCCACTCCTCCGCATCCAGGCGCTCGCGCACGCCCGCGGGTTTTTGTCCCATGCTGTTACTCTGCACGCTAGCGGCCCTGGCGTAGAATACCCGCTATTCCTCTTGTCAGCCCTGCGGCGCCGTCGCCCGGCGTCACGGAGAACAGCGATGCATCCCGATTCCATGTACCGTCCAGCATCATTGCCACCGCGCCGCCATGGCGTCCGGTGGCGCGGCAACCGGCTCATGGCAGCGGCGCTCGCGCTGGCAACCTGCCTGCCGCTGCACGCGGCGGACGATCCCGGCGCGACGACACGGGGGTTCATCAAGTGCCTCGAGCTGAGCGACCCGGCGGAACGGCTTGCCTGCTACGACCGCATGGCTGTGGCGGCCGTCGAACTCGGCCTCACCCTGCCCGGCGCCGGAAGCACGGCGCCCGCCGCGGTCGCGGCACCGAGTCCCGCGGCAACATCGCCCGAGACTCGGACCGCCACGGCGGTCGACGATTTCGGCCTCGAGCAGGAGAAGGCGCAGCAGGCGCTGGATTCCGTCACTGCCAACGTGATCGGCGGTTTCCGGGGCTGGAGCGGCGAGACGGTGTTCGAGCTGGACAACGGCCAGGTGTGGGAGCAGGCGGGATCGGGTCGCTATGAATACAGCGGCGAAGACCGCAGCGTGGTGATCGAGCGCGGCTTCCTCGGCAGCTTCTCGCTCAAGCCCGAGGGACTGAACCGCACGGTACGCGTCAAGCGCATCAAGTAGCGGAAATCCGAAGGCCTCATTCTTTGGAACAGTTCCCCGCGCTGCACTATAGTGCGGGGTGGCGGGCGTGCTGCGCGCCCAGGTGCTGCAAGCGAAGGAAAAACGATGGACAGACAGCTGAGCGAAATCGAGAAGACCTTTCACGATGCGCGGCAGGAACTCATCAGCGCCGCACAGCGCACGTACGAGGGCCTGCGGCGCGAACTGGACAAGCTGACCGCTCGGGCCAACAGGACGGCTGAGCGCGTCAACGACCTGGCTCACCGCCTGCAGGAACAGGCGCAGAAGGCCGTGAACGAGGGCTCCAAGGCCGCGGCCACCCAGGCCAAGCGGATCGAGGGGATGCTGACCGACGCCCGCAAGGAACTGGACGCGGTCAGCAAGGACCAGAAGTGGCTGAAGACGGAAGCGGCGCGCGCTTATGACTACCTGCGCCGCGTCAGCGGGATCGACCGCGCCGTCGCGGCCGTGGAAAAGGAATGGGCGAAGCGCACCGGCGCGCCGGCGAAGAAGAAGGCCACGCGCAAGCGCAAGACCACGACGAAGAAGAAAGCGGCCACGAAGAAAAAGGCGGCGAGCAAGAAGAAGGCCGCCGCCAAGAAGAAACCGGCCACGAAGAAGAAGGTCGCGAGCAAGAAGAAAGCTGCCAGCAAAAAGAAGCCGGCCAGCAAGAAAAAGACCACCACGCGCAAGAAAGCGGCCACGAAGAAAAAGGCGGCTCCGCGCAAGAAAGCAGCCAGCAAGAAGAAGGCCGCGAGCAAGAAGAAGACGGCGGCAAGCTGAACTGATTGAGCTTGGGGGAAACATGGGGCGGCAGTCCGCAGGGATTGCCGCCTTTTCCTTGGCCTCTTTAGCCTCCCGCGCCCGTGCTCAGCCGCCCGGCGGCGCCGGGCCGGCGACGTCCAGGCTCTGGCGCAGCGCGCCGAGGTGCGCGGCATAATCGCGGTGCCACCCGTCCCGACCCTCGCAGGCCGCATCCTCGCCCTCGACCGGCGCTGAGGCCGCGGCCGACGCCACCGACGGGTCCCACTCGAGGCCGAGAAACTCTATGATGCGGCGCCCCTGCGCCTCCCGGTCCGCTGCCAGCGCACCGTAATCCACCTCCAGCATGGACAGGCGCGTGGTTTCACGCCAGTGAGCCATGAGGCGGAGGTGGTCGGCATGGAAGCGCCCGAAGTCTTCAAAGGCCCCTGAAAACGGTGCCGGCAGGCCGGAGAACGTCCTGAAATGACAGCCGAGGCCCGCGTCCATCGGGTCGCGCACGCAATGGATGATCCGCGCCCGGGGGAACATCAGTTCTATCAGGCCGATGTGCAGGCAGTTCAGCCACATCGAGTCCACGATGCGGCGCGCACTCTCGTCGGCGACGAACAGGCGCGCCAGGTAGGCCGCCGACAACTCGCGCAATTCCCGCTCGCGCAGCAGCCTGATGCATTCCGGATAGGCCAGCCCGACATTGTTGTAGCGGCTGGTGCGACCGGCGCCGAGGTCGATATGCGGCAATGCCCCGGCATGGGCGCCGCGCCGGTGCGCGCCAATCATCGCGCCCACGCTCGCCTGGCCGGCGCAAGGCAGCCCGACGACGAACACCGGCACTTCGGAGTTGGAACCCCGCGGCAGGCTGTCCAGCAACTCCCGGTCGAAGACCTCGATCAGGCGCGTCACGAGCGCCTCGTTCGCGGCCGGCTCGTAACGCGCCGGGCGCAGGCGGTTGGCGCGGCGATGCTGGGCAAAAGCGCGGTCGTGCTCCCCACGTGCGTCCAGCAGCTCCCCGAGCAGCCGGTGCGCCGGCGCCAGCTCGCGCGCGGGCGCCGGGCGCTTCACCAGGTCGGCCAGGTGCAGCAAGGCCTCGGCCGGCCTTCCCACCGCCTGCAGTGCGCGAGCATAAGCGACGTGCAGGCACGGCGCGGCGTCGCCGCGCGCCGCGCGCGGGGCAATGAATTCCAGCGCCTGGGGTGCGTGACCCAGGGCGATGAGCACGCCGGCCAGCCCCGCGGCCGCCCGGGCATGCGCCGGGTCCAGCTCCAGTGCAACCTCGTAGCCGGCCAGCGCCAGCTCCAGGTCGCGCATGGCCTCGAGAGACATGGCGAGGCCGCAATACACCTCCGGGTCCTCGTCCCCGGCGGCCACCAGGCGACGATAGGCGGTGATGGCCTCATCCAGCCGGCCCAGCTCGAACAAGGCCAGCGCCAGCGTGACCTGGCCCTCGCGATGGGACAGCTCGCGCTGGATCCCGGTCTGCAGGTAAGGCACGGCCAGGTCGGGGCGGCGCTGCGCGAAAAACATCTTACCCAGCGAGAGGTTGGCAAGCCCGTGCTCGCGATCGTGCTGGATGGCGCGATGAAAGCACTGCTCGGCATCCACGCGCCGCTCGCCCTGGAACAGCACGTGCCCGAGGTTGGCCCAGGCGTCGGAATACTCGCGGTCGCCCTCCGTCGCCTCGCGGAACGCCGCTTCGGCCCCGGCCAGGTCGCCGTCCCGCAGCAGCATCCGGCCCAGCAGGTTGAGGCCCCGCGGGTTGCCGGGCTCGATCGTGCGTGCCCGGGCGATCCAGCTCTCGACCTCTTCGAAGCGTGCCTGGCGGAAGCGCAGCTCGGCCATCAGCAGGCAGGCCTGGCAGCTGTCCGGGCGCTCTTCCAGCACCTCGCCGCAGAGCTGCTCCACTTCCTTCAGATGGCCGTCCTTGAACGCCCGCTCCGCCTTCTGCAGGTCGATGATGACCCGGCGCCCCGTCTTCGCCCTGGACTTGCCCTGGAGCAGGCTCATGCGCGTGTGCTCTTGCTGCGACTGGCGTCGATTGTACCTAAAGGCCGGGCCGCTTCCGTGCGGCAGTTATCATGTACTGCCGGCCCGACGCCGCAGCCGCCAGTGCATGCCGATGCCTTCTCCCGCCCTGAACGAAACCATCGACGCCACGCTGCAGCGCGTATTCGGCTTTTCCGCTTTCCGGCCGCCACAACGCGAGATCGTCGCCGGACTGGTGGCCGGGGAGGATGCCTTCGTCCTGATGCCCACCGGGGGCGGGAAATCGATCTGCTATCAGCTGCCGGCGCTGCACCGCGCCGGCACCGCGATCGTCGTCTCCCCGCTGATATCGCTGATGAAAGACCAGGTCGACGCCCTGCTCGCCAACGGCGTGGCCGCCGCCTTCTACAACTCCTCGCTGGAAGCCGATGCGGCGCGGCGCACGCTGGCCCGGCTGCATGCGGGCGAGCTCGACCTGCTGTACGTGGCCCCGGAGACCCTGATGGGCGATTCTTTCCTCGCCCGTCTCGACGACATCCGCCTCGCGCTGTTCGCCGTGGACGAGGCGCATTGCGTGTCGCAGTGGGGCCATGACTTCCGCCCGGAGTACGTGCAGCTGGGCGCACTGCGCGCGCGCTTCCCCGGCGTGCCGCTGGTCGCGCTCACGGCCACGGCAGACCCGCAGACCCGCGAGGACATCGTGCGCGTGCTCGGCCTCGGGCATGCGCAACGCTACGTGGCGAGCTTCGACCGGCCCAACATCCGCTACACCGTGCGCGAGAAGCACCAGCCCTTCGAGCAGCTGGCGCGCTTCCTCGACACGCGCCCCGGCGAGTCGGGGATCATCTATGCGCTCTCGCGCCGCCGGGTGGACGAGCTGGCGGCCAAGCTGGCGACGCGCGGCACGCGTGCGGCGGCTTACCACGCCGGGCTGGGCGCGGCGGAGCGGTCGCGCGTGCAGGAGGCTTTCCTGCGCGACGAGCTCGAGGTGGTGGTGGCCACGGTGGCCTTCGGCATGGGCATCGACAAGCCCAACGTGCGCTTCGTGGTGCATTACGACATGCCGAAGAACATCGAGGGCTATTACCAGGAGACGGGGCGGGCGGGACGAGACGGCCTGCCGGCGGAGGCGTTGCTGCTGTTCGGCGCGCAGGACGTGGCCACGGCGCGCAGCCTGGTGGAGCGCAGCGAAAACCCGGAGCGCCAGCGCATCGAGCTGCACAAGCTGAACGCCATGGCCGCGCTGGCGGAAAGCCTGACCTGCCGGCGCCGCGTGCTGCTGGGCTATTTCGGCGAGCGGCTGGAGCATGACTGCGGCAACTGCGACATCTGCCTGGACCCGCCGGAGCGCTTCGACGCCACCGAGGATGCGCGCAAGGCGTTGTCCTGCGTCTATCGCCTCAACCAGGGCTACGGGCTGAAGTACGTGGTCGACGTGCTGCGCGGCGGGCGCAGCGAGCGCATCCTCGCGGCCGGGCATGATCGCCTCTCGACCTGGGGCATCGGCGCGCACCACGGGGCGCAGGAATGGGCCTCCATCATCCGCCAGCTGATCCACCGCGGTTACCTGGAGCAGGACATCGAGCGCTACTCCGTGCTCCGGCTCACCCCGGCGGCGCGCCCGCTGCTGCGCGGCGAGGAGACGCTGGAGCTGGCGCGGCCGCGCGTCAAGGCCGCGGCGAAGCGCAAGGCGCCGAAAGCGGCCGCGGGCGGTCCCTACGACGAGACCCTGTTCGAGGCGCTCAGGGCGCTGCGCAAGGCGCTCGCGGACGCGCAGGGCGTGCCGCCCTACATCGTGTTCGGCGACGCCACGCTGGTGGAGATGGCGCGCCGGCGGCCGGCCACGCCTGGTGAATTGCTGGAAGTCAGCGGCGTCGGCCAGAAGAAGCTGGAACGCTACGGCGCCGACTTCCTCGCCGCCATCCGGGAGCATTCCGGCGCCTGAGGGCCGCGCTGCGGGGAAGGCCGCGGCAGATTGATCCCGCGCATTGCCCTTTGCGCGGGCCTCCCCCACAATCCCTGAAATATTTCAGTTTTGTTACAGGCCGGTGACCATGCCGGCCTGTTGCGTTCTCCGCCCGCACCATCCAGCGCCCCGAATTTATGGCTAAACCGGCACTAGACAAGGATCTCAAGCGTCTCAGCCGGCTCGAGGAAGGGGTGCGCGGCATGTCGCGCGGGATGGTGCCGCTCAGCCTCGCCCTGCTGTTCCTGGTCATCGTGGGTGTCACCGTGGCTGCGGTCGTCGGGGTCGGCGGCAGCCTGGCCATCATCGTGGCCGCCAGCGTCATCGGCGGTTACATGGCGCTCAACATCGGCGCCAACGACGTGGCCAACAACATGTCGCCGGCCGTCGGCTCGCGCGCCCTGCACATCGGTGTCGCAGTGCTGATCGCTGCGATCTTCGAGGCCGCAGGGGCCATTCTCGCCGGCGGCGACGTGGTCAGGACGGTCTCGGGGGGCATCATCCGGCCGGATCTCATGCCCGACACCAGCGCCTTCACCGTCGCCATGCTGTCCGCGCTGTTCGCAGCGGCGCTGTGGATCAACCTGGCGACCTGGCTCGGCGCGCCGGTCTCCACGACCCACTCGGTTGTCGGCGGCGTGCTCGGCGGCGGCGTCGCCATGGCGGGTCTCGGCGCGGCTGACTGGGACGTCGTGGCCCGGATCGTCGCCAGCTGGGTGGTCTCTCCCGTGCTCGGCGGCCTGATCGCTGCCGGCTTCCTGCTCTACATCAAGCTGAAGATCCTCTACGTGCCGGACCAGCTCGAGCAGGCGCGCCGCAGGGTGCCCCTGCTGGTCGCCATCATGGCGGGCGCCTTCGCCAGCTACCTGATGCTCAAGGGTTTCTCGAGAATCTGGAAAGTCCCGCTCTGGATCGCACTGAGCGGCGGGTTGACGGTGGCGTTCATGACCTTGATGTGGGTGCAGCCGGTCATCGCTCGCATGACTCACGGCAAACCATCGAACCGCGGCACGGTCGGCACCCTGTTCACGATCCCCGTGATCTGCGGCGCGGCGCTGCTGTCCTTCGCGCATGGCGCCAACGACGTCGCCAACGCCATCGGCCCGCTCGCGGCCATCCACGCCTCCGTGACCGAAGGGGGCATCGTCAGCGTGGCTGCGATACCGCCCTGGATTCTCCTCATCGGCGCTTTCGGCATAGCCACCGGGCTGTTGTTGTACGGGCCCAAGCTGATCCGCACCGTCGGCTCAAAGATCACCAAGCTGAACCGCATCCGTGCCTTTTGCGTCACCCTCTCGGCGGCGATCACGGTGATCATCGCCTCCGCGCTGGGCTTGCCGGTGAGCTCCACCCACATCGCCATCGGCGCCCTGTTCGGCGTAGGGTTCCTGCGCGAATTCATGGTCAACCGCCGCAACGGGCGCAGCGGGCTCGACACCATGCCGTTCGAGGCGCCCGGGACGGCAGCAGAGCAGCCGGACCCGCAGGGCGGCGGGGCTGCGCCGGAACAGAAGCTGCGCAAGCGCTACCTGGTCAGGCGCAGGCACCTGCTGACGATCGTGGCGGCCTGGTTGGTGACGGTGCCGGCGAGCGCCGCGGTGGCGGCCGTGCTGGCACTGGCACTGGCCCGGGTGGGCCTGCCGCTCTAGCGCCGTGGAGAGATGGTGGCCAGGGGCAGAATCGAACTGCCGACACCGTGATTTTCAGTCACGTGCTCTACCAACTGAGCTACCTGGCCGCCGGTGAGAGGCGCGTATTAGACCCGCGCCGCCGCGCGCCAGTCAAGGCGAGCGCGGGAGGCCGGCGCTTTTGACCCGCCTCCGGCCGACCGTCTACCCTGTGGGTCGGCCCGCTCACCCCGATCAACGCCATGAGCATACCCTCGCCCCTGGCGCCGCCGCTGGCGCCGCCGCTGCCGGCCGCGCCCCTGAGCGACCGCTACGCCGACGTGCGCGCCCGCACCGAGGCGCTGGTCGCGCCGCTGTCCGCCGAGGACGCCTGTGTGCAGAGCATGCCCGACGCCAGCCCGGCGAAGTGGCACCTGGCGCACACCACCTGGTTCTTCGAGCATTTCGTGCTCGCCGGCCGCCTGCCCGGCTACCAGGTGTTCCACGAGCGCTTCGGCTACCTGTTCAACTCCTATTACTTCACCGTGGGCCAGATGCACCTGCGCCCGCGCCGCGGCCTGGTGACGCGACCTTCGCTGGGCGAGGTGCTCGGCTACCGCGCGCATGTGGACGAGGCCATGAACCGGCTGCTGCAAAACGGGGCCGGCGATGCGGAGCTCGAGCAGCTCGTCACCCTGGGTACGCACCACGAGCAACAGCACCAGGAGCTGCTGCTCACCGACATCAAGCACCTGCTGGCGCAGAATCCCCTGCTGCCGGCTTACGCCGAGGCGCGCCCGGGGCCGCCGCATGCAGCCGTCCCGCTTGAGTGGATTCCCGGGCAGGCCGGCATCGTCGAGATCGGCCACGCGGGTGACGGCTTCGCCTTCGACAACGAGACCCCGCGGCATCGCGCCCTGTTGCGCGACCACGCACTCGCCTCGCGGCCCGTGACCAATGCCGAGTACCGCGAGTTCATTGCGGATGGGGGCTATGCCGAAACCGGCCTGTGGCTGTCAGACGGCTGGTCGACGGTAATGGCAGAGGGCTGGGAGCGCCCGCTCTACTGGCAGGAGGACCTGGAGCATGCCTTCACCCTCCATGGCGTGCAGCCAATTGATCCTGCGGCACCGGTGGCGCACCTGAGCTATTACGAGGCCGACGCCTTCGCGCGCTGGGCCGGCGCCCGCCTGCCCACCGAGTTCGAATGGGAGGCCGCCGCCGCGCGCGAGCCGGTGACGGGCACCTTCGCCGACAGCGGAGCGCTGGAACCCCGCGCCGGGACGCCCGGACCCGGGCTGCGCCAGCTCTACGGCGATGCCTGGGAATGGACCGCGAGCCCCTATGCGCCCTATCCCGGCTTCCGGCCGCTGGCGGGTTCGCTGGGCGAGTACAACGGGAAGTTCATGTGCAGCCAGATGGTCCTGCGCGGGGGGTCCTGCGCCACCCCCGCCGGGCACGTCCGGCCCACCTACCGTAATTTCTTCTATCCCACGCAGCGCTGGCAGTTCAGCGGCCTGCGCCTCGCCAGGGACGCGTGATGAGCGAGAACCTCGGCACCATGACGGACTTCAGCCCCGATGATTCCGTGATGCTCAAGGACGTGCTGCGCGGCCTGGCGCTGCCGCAGAAGAACATCCCCTCGCTGTATTTCTACGACCAGCGCGGCTCCGAGCTGTTCGACGCCATTACGGAGTTGCCCGAGTATTACCCTACGCGCACCGAGATCGGCATTCTCGAGCGCCACGGCGCGGAGATGGCGGCCGCGCTCGGCCCCGGGGTGCGCCTGATCGAACTGGGTTCCGGCTCGGCGCTGAAAACGGAGCTGCTGCTGGGCCGGCTGGAAGATCCGGCAGCCTATGTGCCGGTGGAGATTTCGCGCGAGCACCTGCTGGCGGCCGCGGCGCGCATCGCCGCCGACTTCCCCGACCTCGAAGTCATGCCGGTGACGGCGGACTTCACGGAGCCCTTCGACCTGCCGGAACCGGCCCGCCGCCGGGTCGAGCGCAACGTGGCCTTCTTCCCCGGCTCGACCATCGGCAACTTCCCCCGCGGCATGGCGGCGGACCTGCTTGCCGCCACCTGCCGCGAAGTCGGCGCCGGCGGCGCCATGCTCATCGGCGTCGACCTGGTGAAAGACCGCGCCACCCTGGAACGGGCCTACAACGACGCGGCCGGGGTGACCGCCCAGTTCAACCTGAACCTGCTGGTCCGCCTGAACCGCGAGCTCGGCGCAGACTTCGACGTCGCCGCGTTCCGCCACCAGGCAGTGTGGGACGAGGATGCGGCGCGCATCGAGATGCGCCTGGTCAGCACCCGCGCGCAACGGGTGCAGGTCGCCGGGAGGCCATTCGAGTTCGCCGCCGGAGAAGTCCTCGTGACCGAGTACTCACACAAGTACACGCCCGCGGTTTTCCGCAGCCTGGCCGAAGGCGCCGGGTTCCGCGTGGCCCGGACCTGGACGGACCCGGAAGGCCTGTTCTCGGTCCAGCTGCTGGAAGTCCCCGGCGCGGCTCAGGACTCTTCTGGCGGCACGTAGCCCTCGGGCGCGGCGGCGCCGCCGCCGAAGAAGAACTGCTCCATCTGCTCGCGCAGGAACTCGCGCGCCTGCGGCTCGATGACGACCAGGCGGTACTCGTTGATGAGCATGGTCTGGTGCGCCAGCCACTGCTGCCACGCCTGCTTCGACACCTGCTCGTAGATGCGCTGCCCGAGCTCGCCCGGATAGGGTGGGCGGTCCAGGCCCTCGGCCTCGCGGCCGAGCAGCACGCAATTGACGGTTCTGGTCATGGTGATTTCCTTGTTGCTGGCCCTGCATCGGGCCCGTCCAGCGCCGCGATCAACCGTTCCACCACGGCGGCGAGCCCCAGCTTCGCCGGAGAGCGGGCGTTATACCAGACCCACCGGCCGCTCTCCATCAGCCGCGGCGCCGCGCCGTCGAGGCGGGCGCGCAGCGGGGTGATCTCGAGTTCGAAATGCGTGAAACCGTGCCGCACCCGTGCGAGCGGCGGCTCCGTCCGCACCGGCGCGCCCAGCACCCGCCGACCCCAGCTCTCCGGGTTCTCCTCGCCCAGTTCCGGCGGACACCACAGCCCGCCCCAGACGCCGGCCGCCGGGCGCTGCTCCAGCAGCACCGCGCCGCTCTTATCCCGCAGCAGGAGCATGCGCGCGTGCCGCAGCGGGCGCGGCCGGCGCGGGCGCGGCGCGGGATACTCGGACTGGCGGCCTTCCCGGCGCGCCGCGCACAGCGCCGCCACCGGGCACTTCGCACAGGCCGGGTTGGCGCGCCGGCACAGGGTCGCGCCGAGGTCCATGATGGCCTGGGTGTAGTCACCCACCCGCCGCGCCGGGGTGTGCGTCTCGGCCAGCGCCCACAGCCGGCGCTCGACCGCGGCCTGGCCCGGCCAGCCGGGAACTGCATGCACCCGCGCCAGCACCCGCTTCACGTTGCCGTCCAGGATGGGGTGACGCCGGCCGTGCGCCATGGCGAGGATGGCGCCGGCCGTGGAACGGCCGATGCCGGGCAGCGCCTGCAGGGCCTCGAGATCCTGCGGCAGCTCACCACCATGCTCCAGGACTACCCGTTGCGCGGCGCGGTGCAGGTTGCGCGCCCGCGCGTAGTAGCCCAGCCCCGACCAGAGGTGCAGCACCTCGTCGAGCGGCGCGGCCGCGAGCGCCTCCACGGTGGGGAAACGCTGCATGAAGCGCTCGAAGTAAGACGCTGCGGTTGCGACCTGGGTCTGCTGCAACATGATCTCGGACACCCAGGTGCGGTAGGCACTGCGCTCGCGCTGCCACGGCAGGTCGTGCCGGCCGCAGCGATCGAACCACTCCAGCAGGGCCGCGGCGAAAGCGTCAGTCATCGCTCGCCATGGCGCGCCGATCAACTTCCAGCATGGTCTCGCGGGTCATCCGTTCCACCGCGTCCAGCAGCAGTGCCGGACCGAGCATGGGCAAGGGCTCGAACGCCGGCACGAACCGGGTCTGGTATTCCAGCAGCGCGCCGTCGCCGTCCGGCGTGAAGCGCCAGGAAGTGGCGCCCGAGCGGAACGAGCCGCGTCGCGGCACGTCCACCGCGTGCAGCGTATGGCCTTCCACGCGGATGTGCTCCACGCGGTGCATCTCGCGGCAGAACAGCAGGACACAGGCCTCCGAACGCAGGTAGACCTCCTCGACCCCGGGCGCCACCAGGCCGAGGGAGCGGCTTTCCAGCAAATTGGGATGGAGCTCGTGGATGCGCTCGTAATCGGTCAGGACCCCCAGCACGGCGTCGGCCCCGGCGCTGAACCGGGCCTCGATCCGCAGCATGTACTCCTCGCCCTCATGCCGGCTCTCCACCGCCAGCAGCTCGAAAGCGCCAGCAGGCGCGCACAGCAGGCAGGCAGCCGCGACAGCCAGCAGGCGCCCCGGGTTCATCCGTCCGGACGCAGGCGGTCGCGCAGCTTGCGCAGCGGATCGAGGGCGCGCTCCTTGAGTTTCTCCACTGCTTCGTCCTTGAGCAGCTCCGCCACGTCCACGCTGACCTTGGGCGACGCCAGCTCGCCGCTCAGGCGCAGCGGGATCCGCGCGCCGGCCAGCTCGCTACGCTCTCCCGTGGTCTCGTCGACCGCCTCGCGAATCACCGTCGCGGTCAGCCGATAGTCCAGCGTCCCCGCCGCCAGGTCCACCGCGCCCCGGCCCGCCAGCGCAATGAAGGGCAGGCCGCCGACCAGGTCCTCGTTGACCAGCTGCCCGTCGCGGATGACGGCGGTGCCGCTGAGTTCGCGGAACTCGGTGTCCGGGGAGGTTTTCTCCGGCACCGGCCGGCCCTTGGCAAGCGCATAGGCGCGCTGGATCTCGAACCACAGGTTGACGCCGCGGAAATAGCCGTCGCTGAGCTGGAAGCCGACGTTGCCGTCCAGGCCGGACAACAGGCCGGCCGTGGTGGCGGCCGACGTCGCCAGGTCTGCTTCCAGCCGTGCGACGCCGGTCAGCCGCTCGAAGTCCGCCAGGTCGGTGGTGAAGGGCTGCAGCTGGAGTCCCTCCAGCGACTGCCGCAGCCGCAGCGTGGCCGGTGCGCGGCGCGCGTCAATGACTGCGCTGCCGCGCGCCTCGCCCTCGTAGAGGTCGGCCGAGAGCGGTTCCAGCGCCAGGCGTCCTTCCTTCACCACGGCTCGCGTCTCCACCGCCGCCAGCCTGAGACCCGACACGACCACGCTGCCGGCGCGCAGCCCCAGGTCCAGGTCCAGTGCCTGCAGCCAGTCGAACGCCAGCGGCGTGTCCTCGGTCGGCGCCGCGGCCGCGGTCTCGTCGGCCTCCGGGCCCAGGTAGCGGTCGAGGTCGATCGTGTCCAGCGCCAGCTCGCCCCGGACACGGTTCACCTCTCCGGGCGTCAGCGCCAGCCGGCCTTCCAGGTTGCTGTCGTCGAGCACCAGCCGCACGTCCTCCAGCGCCAGCGTCCCCGCCGCGAAGCGCATCTCCGCGCTCAGCGCGAGCCGCCCCAGCACGGCAGGATCGCGGGTCTGCGGCGGCGCCTCGCCAAGGTTGCGCAACAGCTCGCGCGGCGAGAATTCGGCCACCTCCAGCTGTCCGTCGAACTCCGGCGTTTCCATCAGGCCACGTCCCTGCAGCCCCGCGGTGGCGCGCAGCCCCGCCGCATCCAGCACCAGCTGCGGCAGGTCCAGGGTCTGGGCGGCAAGATCGACGACCAGCCGGGGCACCTCTACGCGCGCCGCCTGCTGGCCTCCGGGCAGCGTGGCGCCCGTGGCATCGACCTGCAGCACGAACTCGCTCATTTCCAGGCCGGAGCCGCCCGCGTGCAACAGCAACACCGTTTCGAGCCGGCCCTGCACGCGGGTCGCGCCCGCGTCGAGCGCCAGCGTGACCTCGGCCTCGAGGTCGAACGGCTGGCCCGGCGACAGGGGACCGGTGGTGAGACGCGGCACGCCGATCTCGACCACGCGGCCATCGCCGAGGTGCTCGTAGCGCACGTTGACGTCGCGCACCTCCAGGCCGTCGATGCGGGTGAACTGGAAACCCGTCCCGGCCTGCCCCCCGGCGGGTGGCGCCCCGCCCGCGCCGGTGTCTTCCTCGCCGGCCGCATCACGCCAGTTGGCGCTGCCGTCGGCACGCTCCACCAGATGGAGCTGCAGCCCTTCGAGCCGCAGCTTGCTGACCTCGAGTCGACGCGACAACAACGGCATCACCCGGGCGCCGATGGCGGCGGACTCGATCTCGACGAAGGGCTCGTCGCCGAAACCCGGCGGATTGCCGAGGCTCATGCGCCCCACCTCGAAGCCGATGGTGGGGAAGAAGCTCAGCGAGATGTCGCCCTCGATGCGCGCGCTGCGGCCGGTCTCTGCACTGATGGCCTGCGTGATGCGGTCGCGGTAGTCGGCCGGGTCGACCACGAACATGATCAGTGCGGCAGCAGCCAGCACCAGCACGACCAGCACGGCGAATACGCCGAGAACAATCTTCAGCACCCGGGACATCAGAGCTTCCTCCCGGCCCTGCCGCGGCGGCGGCCTAGAGCCATTGCGTGGCAGCCACCTGGAATGCCGCCGCCGGCAAGGGCCGGCTGATGTGGAATCCCTGCACTCTCGCGCAGCCCTCGGCGTGGAGAAAGTCCAGCGCCTCGCGCGTCTCGACGGCTTCGGCGCAGGTCTCCAGCCCCAGCGCCGCGGCGAGGAGCAGGATGCCGCGCACCAGGTGCCGCGCGTCCTCGTCCTCCTCCAGTCGCCCGACCAGGCTGCGATGAATCTTCAGCTCGCTGAACGGCGTGCGATAGAGGTCCGCCAGCGACGAGACGCCGACGCCGAAGTGCTCCAGCGCCAGCCCGAAACCATGCACCCGCAGGCGCGCCAGCATGCCGAGAAAATCCGCCGACGCCGTGGCAAGGGACGGCTCGGGAATCTCCAGCAGCAGCGCGCCCGGCGGCACGTCGTACTCCGCCATCAGCCGCGACAGGCGTTCCGGGAACTCCGGGTCGCTGACCAGTGACGGCGTGATATTGACGCTGATCCGGAACGGCATCTTGTTCTGGTGCCACACACTGAGCTGTTGCACCGCGGTCTGCAGCACGCAGTCCGTGATCACCACGATCTGCCCCGCCGCCTCGGCCACGGGGACGAATGCCCCCGGCATGACCAGGCCGAGTTCGGGATGCGCCCACCGCGCCAGCGCCTCGGCGCCCGCGGCCCGCCAGCCGTCGACGCTCCGTTTCAGCTGCAGCTGGTACCACGCGGTCATTTCGCCGCGCATCACGGCGCCGGCGATGTCCGCGGCCGAGAAGCCCATCTCGCCGACGATGATGCGCAGCGCGACCTCCAGGCCCTCCGGCGTGAGCGGCTTCGCCAGCATGCCTTCGATTTTGATTTCGGCTTCGGCGGCCACCTGCCGCAGGGCCTGCACCTCGGCATCGTCCGGTGCGCCGAGCAGCAGCAGCGCAGCCCCGTTTCTGGCCACCGCGCGCACCGCTTCATCCCCCGGGGGCACGACCACGGCCGGATCGATGATCACGGCGTCCGGGGCGAACTCGCCCAGCACCGCCTGGATGCCGTCACCGCGCCGCAGCCAGCGCACCAGCAGCCCGAACGCCGCGGCGGCCTCGTCCAGGGCCTGGCCGGCGAAGTCGTCGTCCGCGACGATGAGCACGCGGCGTGTGCGTATGGGCTGGTCCATGGCTTAGCTTTTTCCGCTCTCGTTGCGGTCGCCGGCGTTCCCCGCTTGCCCGGCCGGCCCCGGCTTCAGCGCCAGCGCGCCGAGGGCCTGGTCGAGCACCCGCGCCAGCTCGGCGCGCATGTGCGTGTGCGCTTCCTCGATTGCCTGCCGCAGTTGCGCGGCCTCGGCTTCCGTTGCGTCCAGCGCTGCCCGCAGCCGCCGTTGCTCGCCCTGGAGTTCCGCCAGCGCCTGCTCCCGGCTGCGTCGCTCCTTCTCCAATGCCTCTTCCAGCTGCGTGCGCCCCGCCTGCGCTGCCTGCTCCGCCCGCGCGCGCTCGGCGGCCAGCGCCTGCTCGAGCTCCTCCCTGGCCTGGCGGCCGCGCGCTTCACGCCGCACTGCGTCCTCCGCCTCGAGCCTGGCTTCGCGCGCGTCCAGGCGCGCCTGCTCGACCTCGAGGCGCAGCTTCTCGCCGGCGTGTTTGGCGTCGTCCGCGGCGCTGCGCAGGCGCTCGAGCTCTGCCTGGGAAGCCTGCGCCGCAGCCTCGGCGGACGCCAGCAGCTCGGCGAGCTCCTGCAGCCGCGCATCAGGCTGGTTCTCCCGCTCGGTGCGCGGCGGCGGCGCCAGGTCGGAAACGTCGATCGCCTGCAACAGGAATCCGCGCTGCTCGTCCGCGCCGTCGCGTCGCACCGCGAGCAGCCAGCGCATCGTCCGGCCGTCGCCCGCACGCACGTCCCGGGACACCGCGTCGCGGCCCGAGGCCAGCGCGGCCAGCCCGTCGCTCACCGCGTCGCCGTGGACCCGCGGCAGCACCTTGAAGATGTCGCGCCCGAGCACGGGCTCGCGCCCGAGTTTCATGGCCGCCTCGTTCGCCGCCCGCACCTCGAAATCGGCGCCGAGGCGAAACACCGGCCCGGCGATGGCCTGGAAATCCCGCGCCAGGCCCGCGAGCCGCGCCCGGGTTTCTTTCTCCGCCTTGCGCGCGGTCGTGACCTCTTCATGGGTCACCAGCGCACCGGCGATACCGGGATTGAGCAAGGGGCTGATGCTGATGCGCCAGCGCCTGGTGTCGTCGCCGTACTCGCACTGGTACTGGTCGAGGACGCCGCCCAGGACCTGCTTCAGTCCCCGCGCCAGGGCCGCCATGTCGAGATCGCCGTAGGCGGCGTCGTCCCCGGAATCAGTGAAGCGACGCCCGGGCGCGAATGCCTCGCCTGCGTGACAGCCGGGCTCCTGCAGCGCCGTCCAGGCCTGGTTGCAGTGGGTGATCACGGCCGCCGCATCGAGCACCGCCTGCGGCACGCGGGCGGAATCGAACACGGCGCGCATGAAACGGTGGTCGTGCTGCAGCGCCAGCAGGCGCTTGTGCTGGCGCTGCGCATCGGTCACCACGCCGGCGGCACGCGCCAGCCGGCCGCGACCGTCGAGCTGGGATCGCCCGCGCAAGGCGCACCAGCGGTAGGCGCCGCCGCCCACCTTGACGCGAGCCTCGAGCTCCCAGGGCTCGGCGCCGTGCGCCACCTCCGCCAGCCGACGCAGGGCCAGTTCCCGGTCGTCCGGATGCAACCATGAACGCAAGGCCTCGAGGCTCTCGCGGCATTCCGGTCCCGGCAGCTGCCAGGCCTCGGGCTCCGGCGACGCCAGCCAAACGTCCTTGTCGCCCGCCTCGTAGTGCCAGGCGAGCTCGCCCCCGGCGCCGAGGCTGGCGGCGATGCGCTGGCTGCGCTGGCGGGATTCGTGCGAGGCGCGGGCGCGCGCCACGACTGCCTGGAGACGGTCCAGCAGCCCGGGGCCGTCGAGCGCTTCCACCGCGATGCGGTCCAGGGCGCCCACCGACAGGCAGGCCGCTGTGCCGGCGGCGTCGGCGCCATGCGCCAGCGCCACCACCGGCAGGCCGGGCGCGGTGGCAACAAGCTCGGACAGCAGGTGCAGGCCGTCCTGGCCCAGGGACACGTCGGCCAGCGCCAGGTCGTAGTCTCCCGCGCGCAGGCGGCGTGAAGCCGTGGCGAGGCTGTCCGCGCCCTCCACGGACACGACCGGCCCGCCGCCCTGGTGCAGGCCCTGGCCGACCTTGCGGATCGTCTCCGGGGCGTCGGCAATCAGCAGAATGCGGAGCGTGTCGGACATGTTCCTCGGGCGCACCACCCGTGTTGCCGTGTCGACTGAAATTACCATGTTAGTCGGGCCGCGTCGTGAGCGCCCGTGACCGGCCTCGCATAACTGCGGCCAGTACAGGGGCGCGTGCCGGGGCGCTCAGATGCCCGGCACACCCAGCAACGGCCCGGCCTCGTCGCGCGGCCAGCGCTCGCGGCTTACCGGCGTGCGGAAGGCCTCCGGCTTCACCACCAGCAGGTCGCAAGGGAGACGATCGAGCACGCGCTCGGCCGTGCTGCCGAGGAAAATGCGCCCGAAGGGGTTGCGCGCGATGGCGCCCATGACCACCACGTCCGCGCCGGTCTCCTGGCAGTATTCGGGCAGCGCCTGTTCCGGCCTGCCCTCGGTCACGGTGATCCGCGCCGGCGTCACGCCCGCCGCCTGCAGCGCCTGCAGCACCGCTTCGCGGTGATGCGCCTCCTGGCCGTCGCCCCCGGCCTCGTCCTCGAGCGGCTGGTCGAGCCCGCCGACGGCGATCCGCAGGCCGGGCTGCCATGCATGCCAGGCATGCCACACGCCGCCGATACCGGCAGCGAGCGCACCGGCCTCGACCAGGATCCGGTGCTCCAGGTCGGCATGCCGCGCGTGGCGGCCCAGGGGATCGACCGCGGCAACCACGACCGGCTCTTCCGCCCACGGCTTGCCGCGCGTGAGCAGCACCGGCGCGGGACAATGGCGCACCAGCTGCCAGTGCCCGGCCGACCAGTGGCGCCGGCCGCGCGTCTCTTCCTCGGGCAACGCCACCACCAGCATGGCGGCCCCGCACTCCAGCACACGGCGTATCAGGGCCTCTTCCGCCGGGTGATCCCAGGCGGCGTGGCATTCCGCCGTCGTGCCGGGCGGCAGGGCCGCCGCCAGGTTCTCGAGCCGCTCGACGGCGTGCCGCACCAGGGTGTCCCGGGCGTGCTGCAGGCTGTCGCGATCCTCGAAATGGGCCAGCGAGATCTGCGAGTTGTACACCGGCGCGTACAACTCGAGCGCGGCATCCAGGCGGCTTGCCAGGCGGGCACCGAGCGCGGCACTGGCGCTGCTGGGCGCGTGCGCATCCATGCCGACGATGATTCTTGCGGCCTTGCTCATATTGCAGCTCTCCGCAGCGCAGATGCGTTCATGACCTGCCTGTAATGTATTCTAGTTCGCCGTCAGCCCGCCGGCCACGCGCCGGCGCGCCGCCAGCCAGCGCGTCAAGGTCAGCGATGAAGCACCCCGAACCCGCCCGGAAATCGTCTCCCGCCGCAGTCGGCCCCGCGGCGGAGAGCAGGCTGTCCGCGCTGCTCAGCGCAACGCCGGACGCCGTCGTGCTGATCGACGGGGACGGGATCATCGAGTCCTTCAACCCGGGCGCGGAACGCATTTTCGGCTACAGCGCCGCGGAAATCGTCGGCCGCAACATCGCCCTGCTGATGCCCACGCCCTTCCGCGCCAATCACGACGATTACATCCGCCGCTACCAGCGCACCGGCGAAGCCCGTTTCATGCTGGCGCCGCGCGAGGTCGAGGCCTGCCGCAAGAACGGCACGACCTTCCCGGCCGAGGTCTCGGTGGGACAGGTCGACGCCGCCGACGGCGGCGCACCGAGTTTCATCGGCATCATTCGCGACATCAGCGAGCGCGTGGCGGCCGAGGCGCGGCTGCATCGCGTCGAGACCAACCTGCTCACGGCCCAGGCCCTGGCGCACGTCGGCAGTTTCGAAGGCGACTGGCCCACGGCCGGGGTGAATTTCTGGTCCGACGAGTTCTGCCGCATCGTCGGCGTGGACCCCGCGGAACCGCCCATGAGCCAGGGCGAGTTCGTGCGCCGCTTCGCCCACCCCGACGACCGCGCGCGCGTAGAGGCGCGCCTCGCCGAGGACGCGCGCAAGACCTCGGGCGGCGGCGAGCTGGAGTACCGCATCATCCGCCCGGACGGCACGGTGCGGCACATCCAGACCATCTACCAGATCGTCACCGACCCGGCGACCGGTGGCGGGCGTATCCAGGGCACCATCCTGGACCAGACTTTCCGCCGCCAGGCCGAGGAGGCCCTGCGGCGCGAGCGCGACCGCGCCCAGCGCTACCTCGACCTGGTGAACGTCATGATCATCGCGGTCGATCGCTCGGGCCGCATCACGCTGGTCAACCGCAAGGCCTGCGAGCTGTTCGGCTACCCGGAGCACGAGATGCTCGGCAAGGACTTCTTCGCCGCCTGCCAGCCGCCCGGCTTCGCCGGTCGCTCGCGCATCCTGTTCGAGGAGGCCCTGGCCGGGCGCGAAGCCGGCTTCAGCCTGCTGGAAGGCCCGGTGCTGACCCACGACGGTCACACGCGCCGCGTATTCTGGCGCAACCAGTTCCTGCGCGACGAGACCGGGCGCATCAACGGCGTGCTCAGCGCCGGCGAGGACGTTACCGAGCAACGCGAGACGGAGTCACAGCTGCGCCAGGCGGAAGAGGAGCTGCGCCTCATTTTCCGGCGCGCCCCGGTCGGCATGGCCACGCTCTCCGCGGCACACGAGGTGGACGGCCACTACCTTTCGGTCAACCAGGCACTGTGCAGCATGCTCGGTTACACCGAGGGCGACCTGCTGGCGCGCTCCGTGCGCGACGTCACGCCGCCGGAGGACATGGCCGAAACGCTGCGCCAGTTCCGCCTGCTGCTCTCGGGCAGCGAAACGGTGAAGTACGAAAAGCGCTTCATCCACAAGGACGGCTCCATCGTGCACGCCATGGTGCACCTCAGCGTCATCGCGGACCACGAGGGGCGCCCGCTGCTCATCATCAGCCAGATCCTCGACCGCACCGACGTGGTGCTGGCGGAAATGGAAGCGCGCAAGCAGCGTGAGCGCCTCGCGCATGTCGCCCGCCTCGGCACCATGGGCGAAATGGCGGCGGGCATCGCTCACGAGCTCAACCAGCCGCTGGCGGCGATCGCCAACTACACCCAGGCCTGCCAGCGCCTGCTGGCCGCCGGCGACATGGACCCGGAGGAGCTGGGCCAGGTGTTGAGCCGCGTCACGGGCCAGGCGCGGCGCGCCGGCGACGTCATCCAGCGCCTGCGCGCCTTCGTGCGCCGCCACACGCCGGACCGGCGCAACCGCAATGCCGCCGAGCTGATCCACGAGATCCTGCCGCTGGTGGAGATGGACTGCCGCTCACACGAGGTGGACCTGCAGCTGGAACTGCAGGAGGACCTGCCGCGCATCCAGGTGGACGGGATCCAGCTGCAGCAGGTGCTGCTGAACTTGACGCGTAACGCGGTCGAGGCGATGAACGCCTGCGACCCCGAGACGCGCCGGCTGGTAGTGCGCACGCGCGCCGCGAGCGAGGACGAAGTGGAGATCAGCGTGGCGGACACCGGGCCGGGCGTGCCGGACACCTTGCTGGAGCAGCTGTTCGAGCCGTTTTTTACCACCAAGCCGGAAGGCATGGGCCTCGGGCTTTCGCTCAGCCGTTCCATCATTGAAGCGCACGGCGGCACATTGAGATACGATTCGGGTCCGGAAAAAGGCAGCATTTTCAGGATCGGACTTCCCACGGCACCGGAGGAGGAGTGATGGCGTCCAGCGAGGCAACGGTTTTCATTGTGGATGACGACGAGGCGGTCCGGGATTCGCTCGGCCTGCTGCTGCGCTCGGTCGGCTATCGGGCCCGCTGTTACGCCAGCGCCAAGGATTTCCTCAAGGCATTCGATCCACGCGACTACGGCTGCCT
The DNA here is from genome assembly GCF_011089885.1 of Thioalkalivibrio sp. XN279. Taxonomy (NCBI): domain Bacteria; kingdom Pseudomonadati; phylum Pseudomonadota; class Gammaproteobacteria; order Chromatiales; family Ectothiorhodospiraceae; genus Thioalkalivibrio; species Thioalkalivibrio sp. XN279. The sequence goes on from NZ_JAANBD010000006.1 coordinate 155,718, forward strand.
GGTGCTGGACATCCGCATGCCCGGCATGACCGGCCTGGAGCTGCAGAAGCACCTGCAGGAGATCGGCTGCAACATCCCCATCGTCTTCATCACCGGCCACGGCGACATCCCGATGGCGGTGGAAGCCGTGCGCCAGGGCGCCGTCGACTTCCTGCAGAAGCCATTCCAGGACCAGGACCTCGTCGACCGCATCAACGAGGCCATGAAGCAGGCCGCCGAGCAGCGTGAAGGCGAGCTGGAGCGCCTCGAGATCCTCGACCGCATCGACAGCCTCACGGCGCGCGAGAAGCAGGTGATGGGCCAGGTCGTGCTCGGCAAGGCCAACAAGGTCATCGCCGGCGACCTCGGCGTGAGCCAGCGCACCGTGGAAATCCATCGCGCCCGCGTGATGGAAAAGATGCAGGCCAACTCCCTGGCGCACCTGGTCCGGATGGTCATGGTGGCCGAAGCCCAGGCCGGCGCCACCCCCCCCGCACCAACGTCTTAGGTAGATGTTCGTATTTTCTTGCTGCTGACGAGTTTCAATACTCGCAGTTCGAGAAAAAGAACATCAGAGAGGACGTCGGCCCTTGCCGGGTCGGCCTGGCCGCTATCCTTGTCCGGTTCGGAAATCCATGGCCCCAGTCTCGGGAAGAAGCGCTGAGGCACATCAGGCGACCATCTGCGTCGTAGCGAGCGATGCCCGGGAACGGGAATCCCTGTCGCAACTGTTGAGCCACCTGCAGCATGAAGTGAACGCCTTCGAGTCGGCGGAAGCACTGCTGGACGCGTCAGACGGCCTGGCCATCGCCGTGCTCGTCACCAACCTCGAGCTTCCCGGCCAGAACGGCATCGAGCTGCTGCAGGCGCTGCGGACGCGCGGCTGCCAGGCGCCGACCATCGTCCTGGCAGGCGATTCCGACGTCGCCACGGCCGTCGGCGCAATCCGCGCCGGGGCGATCGACTTTATCCAGAAGCCGGTCATCGACCGCATCCTGCTGCGTCGCGTGCGGGACGCCCTGGAACAGGTCCCGGCCTGATCTTCCGCGCGCCGGGCCCGGCGCCGCCCCCGCACAAGTTTGTGACACAGTTCTTTCCGCCCCTCCCGGCGGGACCCTAAGCTGTGTCACACCCGGTCCCGCAACGGATGCACGATGAATTTCGTTATCAGGCTCCTCATCGGCGTGGTGCTGATCGCCGTATTCACGGTGGTCGGCCTGCGCCTGTATTTCGGCAGCGGGGTGCCGTACAAGGACCTCACCACGGCGCCGGTCATCGAGGAACCGGGGCTGGACATGGTCGTCGCCCATGCCGAGCCCATCGGGGGGCTGGCGGTCAGTGCCGGGGGCCGCATCTTTTTCGCCAGCCATGCCGACAGCCGCGCGGAGGGCCCGCGCGTCTTCGAGTGGCGCGACGGCGAGGCCCGGCCCTTCCCCGACGCCGGCATCCAGGCAGCCCTGTTCGACACGCCGGCGGGCCTCGCCATCGACCGCGCCAACCGCCTCTGGGTGGTCGACCCGGCCAGCCACGGTTTCGGGCGGCCGCGCGTCGTCGCCATCGACCTGGACACCGGGCTGGTGGTGCACGAGCATGTTTTCCCGCGCGCGATCGCCCCGCGCGGCTCCTTCCTGCATGACATCCAGGTCGACCCGAGCGGGCGCATGCTCTACATCGCGGACGCCGGCATCTGGCGCAAGTCGCCCGCGGTGGTGGTGTACGACACCGTGACGCGGCTGTCCCAACGCCGCCTGGAACAGCATCGTGCCCTCGTCGCCGAGGACTGGATGATCGAGACCCCGGTGCGGGAAATGCGCTACATCGCCAGCCTGGTGCCCTACAAGCCGGGCCTGCACGGCATCGCGCTCGACCCCACGGGTCGCTGGCTCTACCTCGGCGCCATGGCCCACGGCTTGCTGTACCGCGTACCCGCCGCGGCCCTCGCCGATGCCTCGGCCTCCGCGGCGGAGCTCGCCGCGCTGGTGGAGCAGGTCGGAAACAAGCCCCTGAGCGACGGCCTGTCGGCCGACACCGCCGGCAACGTCTACATCACCGACGTGGAGCACGGGGCGGTAGTGCGCATGGATCCCGCCGGCAACGTCAGGACCATCGTGCGCTCGCCGCGGATCCGCTGGGCGGAAAGCCTGTCCTTCGGGCCCGACGGCTGGCTCTATGTCTCCGACAGCGCCCTGGCCGAGACCCTGCTGAAACCACGCAGCCAGGTCGAAGATCGCGCGCCCTATCACGTGTTCCGGTTCAGGCCCGGCACGAGCGGCGTCCCCGGCCAGTAGCACGCATTCACCTAGGGACTTTCCGCAGTCAGCGCGAAACTTGACCCGGGTCAATGAAAGCGCGTGCCCGGGACCCTATAAATAGCCTCGGCAGTCGAGACCATATGGAAGTGGCACCGGCCGGCACGCCATGGAGGCACTGCCGGCCGGTTTAAGCTCCCAGGTCTGGGCTCCCGACACTCTCCTCTTGGTTTAGGCCCTCGTGACGCAAGCCCGGGGGCCTTTTTCTTTGCGGCTGCAGGCCGCTCCTCAGCCGGCAGGAAGTGCGTATCAGTAACTGCCGGGCTTGATCGGATAAACCGGCGGATTCTGCGCTGCCTGGTAGTAAGGCATCATCTGCGGCGCCAGCTTCGCCAGCGTCTCCTGGCGGTTGCCCGGCGCCGGGTGGGTGCTGAGAAATTGCGGCGGGCCCGAACCGCCGACCTCGCCCATCTTGCGCCACAGCGATGCGGCGGCCTCGGGGTCGTAGCCGGCCCGAGCCGCCAGCTCGATGCCGATGCGGTCGGCCTCGGTCTCGGCGGTGCGGCTGTTAGGCAGGTTGACCGCGAGGAGCGCCGCGGCCGCGGCGCCGGCCATGGCGCGATTGTCGTTGGTCGAAATGCCCACGGCGAGGATGCCGACCTGCGTGGCCATGGCCACGGACATCTTCTCGGCGGTGTGGTTGGCCAGCGCATGTGCGATCTCGTGTCCCATCACCTGGGCGATCTCGTCGTCGCTGGCGTCGGTTTTCTCGATCAGGCCGGTATAGATGGCCATGCGTCCGCCGGCCATGGCCCAGGCGTTGACGGTCTCGGGATCATCGATCACCGCGACGCTCCACTCCCAGTCCGCAGTGTGGGGATACATCTGCACCGCCTGCGCGACCAGCCGGCCGGTGATCTGGTCGATCCTCTCGATGAGCGCCTGGTCCTTGCTCATCAGGCCTTTCTCGTCGAAGGCCTGCATCTGCTGGATGTAGGCCGTGCGCGAGGCGGCGATGGCCTGGTCGGGAGAGACCAGCATCAGCTGGCGCCGACCGGTGGGGCTGGTGGCGCAGGCCACCAGCACGACTGTGAGCAGGGCGGCGAGAAGGGCTTTCTTCATCGGTCTGACCTCGCGCCTGGCAGAGGCCAGGACGCCTGTGGGGCGGCTGTCTTTCCACTGCTATTGTAGTCTACGGGCCGGCCCTGTCAGTTCGCTGCAGGACGTTCCATGCGGGTTGTGTTCCGTCCGGCCGCGGCTACAGTGTGTGTCTTCCGCCAGCGGCGCACGGACCTGTCGCATGTCCCGCGAACCCATCGACACGCTCATCATCGGCGGCGGCCATAACGGCCTGGTGTGCGCCGCGTACCTCGCCGCGGCGGGTCACGGCGTGACGGTGCTGGAAGCGCGCGACGTGATCGGCGGCGCCGCGGTGACCGAGGAGTTCCACCCCGGCTTTCGCAATTCGAGTTGCAGCTACACGGTGAGCCTGCTGCACCCCGACGTGATCCGGGAGCTGCGCCTGGCGCAGCACGGGCTGAGGATCGTCGAGCGCCCCATGGCGAACTTCCTGCCGCTGCCGGACGGCGACGGCTTTCGCTTCGGCGGCGCCTGGACCCAGCCGGAGGTGGCGCGCTTCTCGCGCCGCGACGCCGAGCGCCTGCCGGCGTGGAACGCCATGCTGGAGGGCGTGGTCTCGGTGCTGCGCGCGCTGGCCACGGAGATCCCGCCGAACGTATCCGACCGCTTCGTGCCGGCGGACTGGCTGGCCTCCTGGTCGGTGGCGCGCAAGCTGAAGGGCCTCGACATGCGCGGCCGGCGCGACCTGCTCGAGCTCTTCACCCGCAGCGCCGGGGAGCTCCTGGACCACTGGTTCGAGTCGGAGCCGCTGAAGGCCGTGCTGGGCTGGGACTCAATCGTCGGCAACTTCGCCAGCCCCTATGCCCCGGGCAGCGCCTACGTCCTCCTGCACCACGTTTTCGGCGAGGTGAACGGCAAGAGCGGCGCCTGGGGCCACGCCATCGGCGGCATGGGCGCCATCAGCGACGCCATCGCGGCCGAGGCGCACGCCCGTGGCGTCCAGGTCCGCACCGGGGCCCGCGTGGCGCGCGTGCTGGTGCGCGACGGCCGCGCCGCCGGCGTGGTGCTGGCGGACGGCACGGAGCTGCCGGCGCGGCGGGTGGTGGCCGGCGTCAACCCGAAGCTGCTCTACACGCGGCTGTTCGATCCCGCCGACCTGGACCCTGAGCTGCTGGCGCGCTTCGCGCGCTACCGCTGCGGCTCGGGCACCTTCCGCATCAACGTGGCGCTGGCCGAGCTGCCGGATTTCCGCGCCGCGCCGGGCACGCAGCTGCAGCCGCATCACGCCAGCGGCATCCTCATCGGCCCCTCGCTGGAGTATTTCGAGCGGGCGTATTTCGACGCGCGGTCGCGCGAGCACAACCCGGGCTGGGCGCGCGAGCCGGTGGTCGAAGTAGTGATCTCTTCGACCCTGGACGACACGTTGGCGCCGCCCGGGCAGCACGTGGCCAGCCTGTTCTGCCAGCACGTGCACCCGGAACCGACGGGCGGCTGGGACGCCCACCGCGAAACCTTCGCCGATCTCGCCATCGCGACCGTGAACAAGCACGCCCCCAACTTCGCCGCCAGCGTGCTCGGGCGACGGATTCTCTCGCCGCTCGACCTGGAGCGGGAATACGGGCTCCTGGGCGGCGACATCTTCCACGGCGCCCTCGGGCTCGACCAGCTGTTCAGCGCCCGCCCGCTGCTGGGCCAGGCCGGTTATCGCGGCGCCTTGCCCGGGCTGTACCTGTGCGGTTCGGGCACGCACCCGGGCGGCGGCGTCACCGGCCTGCCGGGGCGGAACGCGGCGCGCGCCATCCTGCGCGACTGACGCGGCCGCATGTCGCGCCGCCACATTAGAATGAGTTAAAGTTCAGGCATCGCCCTTGCCCGACAGGGTCACCGCGCGGTGTTCCACCTGCCCCGTCCAGCGCAGTCCCGTCTCTTCGTCGCCCTGCTGCTGGTGGCGCTGGGCCTGCGCGCGCTGGTGCCCGAGGGCTTCATGCCGGCGCCGGGCCGCCTGGTGGAACTGTGCACGGAGCACGGCCTGCAGCGGATGCTGGTCGACACGCAGACCGGCGAGATCCTCGGCAGCGAGGACGACACCGCAGCCACGACCTGCCCCTGGTCCCTCCTCCTGACCACCCTCGCGGCCCCGGCGCTGCCGCCTGCGGCGCAGGCGCTGGCCGTCACGCGGGAGACACCGCCCGGACGGGCCTTGGCGCCGTCCACCGCCAGCGGCACGCCGACCCCGCCCGTCCGCGCCCCGCCCCGCCTCGCCTGAGCTGAGCCATGCGGCCACCCGGCGCCCCGTCTCAGCGCAGACAGGGCGCCGGGATGGGCCGTCGTCCGGGCCGGCGCCCACGCCGCCCGTTCCAACTCGTGCTTTGAGGCCTCATTCATGTCCAGATACTCGATGCCTGCCGGGCTGCTCCTGCTCGCCCTGGCCTTGCCCGTGGTCGCGGCGGAGCCCGCGCCGGACGTTGCCGCCGCCCAGCTGCAGCCGGTGGTCGTCACCGCAGTACTGATGCGCGACCCCTACACGCTCATCACCGATCCGCGCCAGCCGCGCCTGCCCCTGCCGGCGCACGACGGCGGCGCCTACCTGAAATCCATCCCGGGCTTCACCGTCAGCCGCAAGGGCGGCACCAGCGGCGACCCCGAGCTGCGCGGCCTGGGCGGTGGCCGCCTCAACGTCATGCTGGACGACGCGCAGATCCTCGGCGGCTGCGGCATGCGCATGGATCCGCCCACGGCCTACGTGTTCCCGGAGTCCTACGACGAGATCCTGGTGATCAAGGGCCCGCAGTCCGTGCGCTACGGCGCCAGCGTGGCCGGCATGGTGCACTTCGATCGTGCGCCCACGCGCTTCTCGGAAGCGAGCACGACGGGCTTCGGCAGCGTGATCGCCGGCAGCTTCGGCCGCCGGGACTTCGTCGGCGACGTCACGACTGGCGACCGCATCGGCTACATGCGCCTCATCGGCACCATCTCCACGCAGGAAAACTACGACGACGGCGCCGGCCGCGAGGTGCATTCGGAATATGAGCGCTGGAGCACCACGGCGACGCTGGGCTGGACGCCGGACGAGAAAACGCTGGTCGAGTTCAGCGCCGAGCGCAGCGATGCCGAGGCCGCGTACGACGACCGGCCGATGGACGGCGTGATCTTCGACCGCACCGGCTACACGCTGCGCGCCGAGCGCAGCGACCTGGCGCCGTGGCTGAGCTCGGTGGAGGCGCTGGCCTTCTACAACTACGTCGACCACGTCATGGACAACTACACCCTGCGGGCGCCGCCCATGATGCCGATGGTCAACTACCCGGACCGGCGCACGGTGGGGGCGCGCTTCGCCGCGGACATGAAACTGGGTGACGCGTGGACAGTCGCCGCGGGCGCGGACTGGTCCGAGAACCGCCATCGCATGAACCAGATCATGGGCATGGACGCCTTCAACTGGCGGGCCGTGCCGCGGGAGGACAACGCCGAGTTCGAGGACTCCGGCGTGTTCGTCGAGCTGGAGCGCCCCATCGGCGAGCGCTCGCGCCTCAACGCCGGGCTGCGGCGCGATCGTCGCGAGTCCGTCGCACGCGACCCGGTGGACTTCGGCGGCGCGCCGACCGGCACGCGCGTCACCAGCAACCAGGACAGCGGCTTCATCCGCTTCAGCCACCAGCTCGCCGCACGGCCCGTGACCCTGCACGCGGGGCTCGGTCGCGCCGAGCGCGCGCCCGACTTCTGGGAGCTGCGCCGGGACTTCACGCTGGACACGGAGACGCTGACCCAGCTCGACCTCGGCGCGACCCTGCGCACCGAGCGCGTCAGCGCGACGCTGGCCATGTTCTACGGCGAGTTCGACGACTACGTGCTGATCGTGCGGCCCGGCCTGGAAAGCACCGAGGCGCGCAATGTCGATGCCGACACCCGCGGGCTCGAAGCCGACCTGACCTTCAGCATCACTTCCGCCTGGCGCATGACCGCGACGGCGGCCTGGGTGCGTAGCAACAACAACACGGACGACGCGCCACTGGCCCAGACCCCGCCGCTGGAGGGCACGCTCAGCCTCGACTACGAGACCGAGCGCCGCTTCGCCGGCCTGCTGCTGCGGGGCGTGGCGCGGCAGGACCGCATCCATCCGGGCTACGGCACCATCTACAGCCTCGACACCACCGAGACGCCAGGCTTTGCCGTGATCTCGGCCTACGGCGGCTGGCGCCGCGGCGAGCAGCTGACCGTCACGGCCGGCATCGACAACCTGCTCGACCGCGCCTACAGCGAGCACATCCAGCGCGGCAGCGCCGAGCTGGGCGCCAGCATGCGCCGGATCTTCGAGCCGGGCCGGACGCTGTGGCTGCGGATTGCCACCGAGCTCTGATGCGTCAAGCCACGATGAAGCGCGGCGGGGCGGCAAGTTAGACTTGCCGCCCCGCATCGTCCGGCAGGAGGAGCAATGAACGCAGCGCAACGAGAACTGTTCGAGGGGCTGGGCCTGGCCGTACTGGCCTGGCTGGTCACCGGGGCCCTGCTCTACGGGGCCATTGTGGCCTTCGGCAAGGCCGACTGGGTGCGCCTCGCGCCGTTCGGCGTGCTCGGGCTGATCGGCTTGGTGTGGAGCATCCGCTTCACGCGGGCGCAGTTCGCCGCCTACGCGGCGGAAAAGGCGGGCGAACGGCGCGGGCAGTGAGCGCGACCCGGACCCTGCAGGTCAAGGCCAGGCCGGGGGCACGCAACAGCTCGCTGGAGCAGCAGCCCGACGGCAGCTGGCGCGCCGAGCTGAAAGCCCCGCCGGTGGACGGCAAGGCCAATGCCGAGCTGGTCGCGCTGGTGGCAAAACACTTCGGCCTGCGCAAGTCGCAGGTGAAGATCCGGAGCGGCGCCGGCGGGCGGATGAAGCTGGTCGAGCTCGCCGAGTGAATCCAGGTCAGTGGTGGCAGTGGCAGTCCGCGCCGACGGCCGCCTCAGGCAGCTCGCCCGCCAGCCACAGCCGGACCGCCCGCTCGGGGTCCTTCTCGTCGGTCACCACCACGCGGATGCCGTGACGCGCCAGGCGGGCGCTCAGCCCGTTTCCCATGCCGCCCACGATGAGCACGTCCACGTCCTCCAGCGGCGCCGGAATGGCGGGCGCCAGGTCGTGGAAGCACTGCTCCTGCGGCAGCTCCAGCAGTTCACTCGGACGCAGATCCGGGTCCGAGCTATCGAAAAGCCAGAAACGGCGGCAGCGGCCGGCATGGCCGGTGACCTCGCGGCGGTTCTGGCTGGCGACGGCGATCTTCATATCCCGGTCTCTCTGAGGGAGGTCGCAACCATTATTCATCATCCATGGCCACGCGCAGTATCGTGGTATCCCGTTGCAGCCCTGCCGGGCGGAGTCGGTTAGCGGCGCCGCCACGTCAACTACTTATATCCATCTTGCCCCGGATAGCCTATATCAAGACCATGTCACCCGGGGCTTCGCGAGGCTATGGGTGGTTGTTACGTGGATATCCACAGGGACTGATCGAGGATAAAAAGATGAACAAGACTGCACTGGGCCTGGCGGTAGCCGCCGCACTCAGCATAGCCATTCCAGCCACCGCGCTGGCCGCCCAAGGCGACGTGCTGCTGCGCGTCGGCGCGAGCAGCGTACAGCCGAAGGACGACAACCTGGTACTGGCGCCCGGCGTCGTGCTGCAGGTCGATGACGACGACCGCTTCACTTTCGACGTCACCTACATGTTCCGTGACCACTGGGGCATCGAGCTGCTGGCTTCCGACGAGTGGAACCACGGCTTCACGGTCCCCGGAGCGGGAATCTCCGGCTACGTCGAGCACCTGCCGCCGACGCTCAGCCTGCAGTACCACTTCCTGCCGGAGTCACGCATCCGGCCCTATGTCGGCGCAGGCCTGAACTACACCATCTTCTCCAACGAGACGAGCAACGCCGGGGACCTGAACCTGCGCGGCTCCTTCGGGCCGGCCGTCCAGGCGGGCGTGGACATCGGCATCACGGAGAACATTTTCCTGAACGGCGTGGTGCGCTGGATCGACATCGATTCCGACGCCAGCCTGAACGGCGCCGACATCGGCACGATCGAGATCGATCCGATTATCTACGGCATCCACCTGGGTTACCGCTTCGGTCGCCCGGCCCCGGTCGTCGCTGCTGCACCGGTAGCAGCAGCCCCGCCGCCGCCGCCGCCCGCTCCGCCGCCCCCGCCGCCACCGCCACCGCCCGCAGATACGGACGGTGACGGCGTGCCGGACAGCGTCGACCGCTGCCCGACCACCCCGGCCGGCGCCAGGGTCGACCAGTACGGCTGCAGCTGTGATTTCGAGATGAGGCTGACCTTCGAGTTCGGCTCGGCCGCGCTGTCTGCGGCTGACAAGGCGATGCTCGACGAGATCATTCCGACGCTTCGCGATCTGACCTTCATCCGTGGCACGATCTCGGGCCATACCGACAGCGTCGGACCCGAGGCCTTCAACCAGCAGCTGTCCGAGCGGCGTGCCCAGGCGGTCAAGGACTACCTGGTCGCCAACGGCGTGCCGGCCCAGGAGTTCGGAGTCATCGGCTTCGGCGAGACCATGCCGGTTGCCAGCAACGATACCGACGAAGGCCGCGCCCTGAACCGCCGCGTGGTCCTCGAACGGGTCGACTGTGACTAGACCGACCAGGCCTTAGCGCATCAGCGCAACCTGCGAGCCCCGGCTTCCGCAAGGAGGCCGGGGCTTCTTTATGCGCGCACACCCACTGCAATGCTGGTGACATCACGGCGTAATCATCGCCCGGCATCTTTCGCTCTTTATCCCGGAACTTTGCAGGAGCGAAAGCATGCAGTTGACGAAATTCCAGGCCGCGGCGGCGGTGTGCATCCTTGGCGTCGGCCTTGCCGGCTGCGAGGGCGATGACGGCAGGGACGGCGCGCCAGGCGCCACCGGCCCGACCGGCCCCCAGGGCCCCGCCGGCACCACCGAGGTCCTGCTCGACCTCAACCAGGTCGGCCGTTACGCCTCCGGCGTATTCGACGAGAGCGCGGCCGAGATCGTCGCCTATGACGCATCGACCGAGCGCCTGTTTGTCGTCAACTCCGCGGCCGTCGCCGTGGACGTGTTGAACCTCGCCGACCCGACCAACCCGGTGCTGCTCGACACCATCGACGCCAGCGCCGAAGGCGGCGCGGCCAACAGCGTGGCAGTATTCGGCGGCGTGGCCGCAGTGGCCATCGAGGCCACTCCCAAGACCGACCCGGGCAAGGTGGTGTTCTACGACACCCTGACCCTGGCCAAGATCAGCGAGGTCACGGTCGGCGCGCTGCCCGACATGCTGACCTTCACCCCGGACGGCACCGCCGTGCTGGTGGCGAACGAGGGTGAGCCTAATGAAGGCTACACGGTGGACCCCGAGGGCTCCGTGAGCGTGATCGACCTGGGCGCCGGCGCGGCGAACCCGAGCGTGGCCACGGCCGACTTCACTGCCTTCAACGCCGAGATCGACAGCCTGCGCGCCGCCGGCGTGCGCATCTACGGTCCCGGCGCAACGGTGGCGCAGGACCTGGAACCGGAGTACATCGCCGTGGCGCCCGGCGGCACGACCGCCTGGGTCACGCTGCAGGAGGCCAACGCGGTAGCGGAGCTGGATTTCTCCGACCTGTCGGCGCCGGTCATCACGGCGGTCCTGCCACTCGGCTTCAAGGACCACATGATCCTCGGCAACGAGCTCGATCCCAGCGACCGTGATCCGCAGGGCGACCCGCAGATCCGCATCCGCAACTGGCCCGTGCACGGCATGTACCAGCCCGACGCCATCGCCGCCTACGAGTTCAACGGCCGGACGTATTACGTCACGGCCAACGAGGGCGACGACCGCAACGACTTCATCCCGGGCGAGGAGACGGCGCGGATCAAGGACCTGGTGCTCGACGCCACGGCCTTCCCGAATGCGGCCGAGTTGCAGGCGGACGCTGCGATCGGGCGCCTGAACGCGACCACCTTCAACGGCGACATCGACGACGACGGCGCCTTCGAGGAACTCTACGTTCTGGGCGGCCGCTCCTTCTCCATCTGGGCGGCGGACGGCACGCAGACCTACGACAGCGGCTCCGAGTTCGAGCGCATCACGGCGCAGCGCTATCCGAACAACTTCAACGCCAGCAATGACGAGAACGACCCCGAAGGACGCAGCGACAACAAGGGCCCGGAGCCGGAAGGCGTGGTACTGGGCGAGATTGCCGGGCGCACTTTCGCCTTCATCGGCCTGGAGCGCATCGGCGGCATCATGGTCTACGACGTGACCAACCCGCAAAGCGCGCGCTTCGTCCAGTACGTCAATTCGCGCGATTTCAGCAAGGATCCAGAGACCGAACTGGCGCTGGTCGGCGACCTCGGTCCCGAAGGCCTGGCCTTCATCTCCGCGGAGGACAGCCCGAACGGCGCTCCCCTGCTGGTCGTCGGCAGCGAAGTCAGCGGCACCACCACCATCTACCAGGTCGACGTCATCGTCCTCCCCTGATCGGTTTCCAGCCGGTCACTCGGGGCGCCCCGTCGCCGGGGCGCCTCTTTTTTTGCCCGCGCCGCCATCGACAGCGGAACCGGGAACACGCCGCCGCTGTCCGTTATAATGCCGCCTCGACTCTTGCCGGCTCGGACTCCGCAAAACCGAGCTTGCCAATACACGAACCGGAGATCCCGCTGTGCCCCAACCAAAGTATCTTTCCCTCATCGCCCTGGGCGCCCTGCTGGCCGTTGCCGGCTGCAGCAAGGAACCGGAGGCGCCTGCACCCGCTGCGCCGGCCGGCTCGGCCGCTCCCATGTCCGCCGAGCAGCCCCACCCGATGCCGACCGCGGAAGTCGCCGACGTGGACCTGTCCGGCATCGAGAAGGCTGAAGGCGGCGTCACGGTCGGTGAGCTCTTTGCCGCCAAGGACCAGCTTGCGGGCCAGCCGGTCACGCTGCGCGGCAAGGTGGTCAAGGTCAACGCCGGCATCATGGGCACCAACTGGCTGCACGTCCGCGACGGCTCCGGCGCGGAAGGCAGCAACAACATCACCGTCACCACCGGCCAGATGGCGGATGTCGGCGACGTCGTCCTCGTCACCGGGGTGCTGACGGTGGACAAGGACTTCGGCATGGGCTACCAGTACGACGCCATCATCGAAAATGCTGACGTTGTCGTCGAGGCCCACGACCACGAGTAGGGCATCGACCTTCATCACCCGTAAAGACGAAGCCCCCGCAATGCGGGGGCTTCTTTGTTCTGGAGCGGGTGATGGGAATCGAACCCACGTTCGTAGCTTGGGAAGCTACTGTTCTACCATTGAACTACACCCGCGCGTCGAGGCGAGAGTCTATGGTGAGAGCCGCGCCGACGGCAAGCCCGGCGGCACTGCCCGGCCACGGCGTGCCGGCCCTCAATCGCCCGGCGGCGGCTTGAAGCCCTCGATGGCACGGTAGGCGAAGAAGGAATAGACAACTGGCACCAGGGCGGCCGCGCCGATCACGACCGCCACGACAATCTCGTTGGCGCCGAAGAGTCCCATGACGACCAGCCCCACGCCGGCCATGGTCATGGTCCAGCCGCCGAGCCGATGGGTGCGTCGCCACACCTCGTCCGAGGCGAGGGTCCAGGGCGTGCGGATACCGAGGAAGAAATTACGCGTGGTCTTGCCGAGGTAGTTGCCGAGGAACGCCAGCAGGAGCCCGACCCCCACCAGCACCGGCCGTCCCATGTCGGCGCCCCACCAGCCGAGCGCATGACCCAGCACGGCGACGTGGATGAAGAGCAGGAATCCGAGGATGGCGACCTGGACGCGGTTCCAGATCGGCGCAAAGGGCTCCACCCGCCAGCCGGTGGGCGAGACCTTCGGCAAGCCCCACAGCAGCAGCCACGTCAGGAGCATCACGGCGGGCATCATGAGCACGGCGGTAAGGCGGTCGGACCAGTCGTCCGCTTCCCCGGCGAGATTGAAGTGGGTGGCAACCTGCTCCGGCAGGTCACCGTACACCAGCGCGCCGAAGCTGAGCGCCAGCATGCACAGCAACAGGGAAATCCACTGGGTCGGTCGGCTGCTCATTGCTTCTTCCTCTCGGGCTTGAACAGGTCTGCCATCATCCGCGCCAGGTCCTCGAACACCGAGGTGTTGAGCGAATACACCACGTGCTGGCCGCGCCGCTCCGAACGCACCAGGCCCGCGGCCTTGAGCACGTTGAAGTGGTGCGACAGCGTGGCCTTGGCCTGGGGAAACTCCTCGGCCAGCTCGCCGGCGGTCGCCGGCCCGCGCTGCAGGCGCTTGAGCACCTCGCGGCGCGTCGGGTCAGCCAGGGCCTTGAACAGGGAATCAGACATCGCCTCGGTTCTTGTTTAGATATTTCGAGAATCATCTAAATACATCAGCCGGGGCCGCCTGGCAAGCACTTTGTGCAGCCGGCCTGGCTGACCCATTTCGGCGTCAGCGACCCCGCGGCAGCGGCACGGCAGGCAGAGTCGCTCGGCGGCCGGATCATCGTGGCGCCGTCGCCCGAATTCCGCGACGGGACGACCGCCGTGGTGACCGACCCGAGCGGCGCGATCCTGGTGCTGAGCAAGACGTCGACGCAGGGAGAGAACGATGAACAAGACTTTCAGGCGGATGATGCTCGTCGCCGTGCTCGTGGCCGGCGCGCTCGTGGCGGGCTGCGCAGCCAATGTCGGCGTCGGGCTGAGCGTCGGCGTGCCGATCGGCGATCACGGCTACATGAGCATGGGCACGCATCGCGGGCGGTGAGGCGCCCGGCTCCGGCGTGCGCCGGGGGACCCGGGCGACCCATGGTCGCCTCGGGCCGCAAAATCCGCGACAATCACGGTTTACGTCAGTCGCCAATGAGGGCACCGCAATGAGCACGTTCGAGCAGCAGAAAGCCAAGTTCCAGACCCAGTCCGGTTTCATCGCGGCGCTGGACCAGAGCGGCGGCAGCACGCCCAAGGCCCTCAAGCTGTATGGCGTCCCGGAGACCGCCTACAGCAACGACGAAGAGATGATGGACCTCATCCACCAGATGCGGACGCGGATCATCACCAGCCCGGCTTTCAACGGCGACCGCATCCTCGCCGCCATCCTGTTCGAGGCCACCATGGACCGGGAGATCAAGGGCACCCCGACCGCCCAGTACCTCTGGGAGGCGAAGAAGGTGGTGCCGATCCTCAAGGTCGACAAGGGCCTGGCCGACGAGGCCGACGGCGTGCAGCTGATGAAGCCCATGCCCAAGCTGGACGAACTGCTGGCCAAGGCGAAGTCAAAGGGTATCTTCGGCACCAAGATGCGCTCCGTCATCAAGCAGGCCAGCGCCAGCGGCATCAAGGCCGTGGTGGACCAGCAGTTCGAAATCGGCCGCCAGATCGTGGCTGCCGGCCTGGTGCCGATCATCGAGCCCGAGGTGGACATCCACTGCCCGGACAAGGCCGCCGCGGAGGACCTGCTGAAGGCCGAGCTCATAAAGCAGCTCGACGCCCTGCCCGAGGGCGAGATGGTGATGCTCAAGCTCACGCTGCCCGAGCAGGACAACCTCTACGCCGACTGCATCGAGCACCCGCGCGTGCTGAAGGTGGTGGCGCTGTCAGGCGGCTACTCCCGCGACGAGGCCAACGAGCGCCTCGCGCGCCAGCACGGCATGGTGGCCAGCTTCTCACGCGCCCTGACCGAGGGCCTCTCGGCGCAGCAGAGCGACGATGAGTTCAACGCCACGCTGGACGCCTCGATCGAGAGCATCTACCAGGCGTCGAAGACCTGAGCGGCGACGGAGGTTAACCCCCTCTCAGGCCTGGCAGTGCCGTACTGGCGCTGCCAGGCCGTCCCGGTCAGAAGATGAATTCACCAGATGAATCCATCGCACCAGTCCGCGAAAGAGCCGGGCACGCAGACCGGGAACACGACGGACGTGCCCTCGGGTATCTGCCCGCCGGTGCCCCCCTCGAAATCGGTGCCGACCAGGTACGCCACGTCTTCGCCGGTCAGGTCGTAGGTGCACGTGCTGTCCGCGCCTGCATCCACGCACTCCACCGCGACGTACCTGAGGTTGGACGGGTCGTTCACCACCAGCGAAACGAAGCGGTCCCCGATCACGTCGGGTAGCACTCGCTCCTGCAGGACGGTTTCGTTTATATCCTGCAACTGCATGAACATCCTGTCGTCGGTGGAGGAGAAATCCCCGAGCTTGATGACCGGGAACACCGTGCCCGGCCCGGTCGAGAACGCGCGGTCCGAGACCACCACCTGCGCGAGCGAGCCTGTGCCGTCGTTCAGCTGGACCAGCCAGTCGCCGCGCGGCACACAACCGGTGTCCGAAGAGCAAGCCGGGAGGGTGAACAGCAGCTTGCCGTCCCTGATCTCGGCCGGAATCGGTCCGCCGGACCATTCCTCGCGCACAACGGTGTTGCTCAGTAGCACTACACGCGGCCGCGCCGCATAGCGCTCCAGACCACTGCCGCTGGCCAGGACCTGCTGCCCGGGACGGGCTGACGGCGGATCGAAGGTGGTGATTCGCGGCGGCGTGACCAGCTGGATCGACAGGGCGGAAGGCACCTTGAGCACACCGTCAGGATAGTTGTTGAAGCCCGGATCGCTGTACTCGTCGCTGTACTCGAGCCACATCTCCAGCTGGCCCGGCTCGAGGCCGCTCAGCGAGGCCAGGGGGGAGGGCAGGTCCGGATTGAAAAATGCCAGGCGCGGCAGCGAGAACAACAGCTCGCGTTGCGGGTCGACGCCCTCCACGACCTGGGTCGGGAGCACGCTGAAGTCGCGGCTGGCGCCCCGCTTGTCGCGGAAGTACAGCGTGGGGACAAAAGTGGGCGGCACCGTGCTGTTGGCCAGCCAGTCGCCGGAAATCTTGAACACGCGGTCGCTGCCGTCCGACGCGTAAATGTCGTTCAGGTCCAGCACCGACGGGCTGAAGCCGGTGATCTCGGCGCGCGGCTCGACCCGGAACAGCATCTTCGGGGGCGTGAAGAGCACGCCGCCAAACCGCATGGTGGTCTCCACCACGTCGACGAACAGGAGCACCCTGTTCAGCAGCCGGCGCGCGCTGCCGAGGTTCTGCCCGATACGGTCGCGCACGTCCTCGAGACCGGGCAGCTCGCCAAGAGCACAGTCGAGCACCTTGTCCGCCGTCGTGATGTTGGCAGTCTCGGTGATCGTGTCCACCAGGTACTTGCCCATCGTATTCTCGAAAATATCGATCGCCCCACTGGGGTTCTGGAAGGCGCCGATGTAGAAGCTCGACACCGCTGCGCCGAGACCGACCTGGTCCTGCACGAACGCGTCGAAGAGACAGACCGCATTCTCTGGCGCCGCCGACAGGCCGGCCAGGTCTCGCGCCATGGGCACGACGAAAGCGTCCAGGACCCAGCGCAGTCGAAGGTTGTTGAGAATCTGCTGCTCGGCGGCCGTAAGCACGATGTTGCCCGCGCCTTCACCTGCGCCGGGAGTCAGGATCTCCACGAAGCAGGGCCTCATCCCGCACAGCGACTGCTTGTCGTCGGCGCTGAGGATGGTCTTGTCGTCACGCAGGCTGTTCTTGTCGGTCGGGCCGCTGATGTGCGCCCGCCGGCGGTCCGCCGCAGTGGGCGTATAGCGACTTCCCCCGATGAAACGCTGCGGCACGTAGACTGCGATGCTCGCCGGAAGGACCGTGCCGTTCTCGACACAGACGTCGGAGGGCGACGTACCGACCGGCAGTCCGAGGGTCACGCAGTCGGTGGCACGCTGGACGGTGAACTGGGAATAGGTGGCGCGCGGCGTGTCCGGCGCATCACCCGAGGACAGCCCGACGACGCCGACCAGCAGGTCGTCCAGCGAACGGCCGCCTCCGAGGCTGGGCCCGTCGGCGAGTATCTCGGCGGCCTCGAGTGCCGCGCGGTCCACCGCCGCCAGCAGGCGGCTGCGTAATTCGTAGCGCGCGAAGGCCGATCCGGAGCGGAGGTGCTCGGCGAGCGCGTCACGGAACGCCGCGGCCTCGTGCAGGGCAAGCCCGCCGCGAACCCGGTCGCGCTGCTCCCGCCAGTCGGCATCCCCGCCGCTTGCCAGCATGGGCCACAGCTTCAGCAGCTCCGCGCCGATGGTGGCATCGAGGGAGACCTGCACGACCCGCTCGTCCGGCCAGGCCGCGAAGCCGAGGATGCCGTAGCTCGGCCCGCCCGCGGCACGTAGGAGATCGAAAGCGTACCAGCCGGGCCGGTGCGCCGGGACCTCGAGCGAAACCGCATTCCCCGGCTGCAGGCGCACCACCCCTTCGCGGAGGTTGAGCTGCAACACGTCGTCCGGCCTCAGCGGCAGCGCCGGGTCGATCGAGACCATGACCCGGCGGCGGTAATCGAAGCTCACCGGGTTCGACCCCAGGCCGCCGGCCAGCGCCTTGAGCTCATTCCCGTCACTCGACGCCGGCAGCGTCACGCGCACGAAATCCGGACCTGACGCCTCCACCGACAGCAGCGCGGAACCGAGCGTGACGACGTCGACACCCTCGAGGTTCAGGCCCTCAAGACGTAGCGGGGTACCTGCCAGCACCCGGCCCGTGGGCGGGAACAGCACCGGTGCGCCGGGCTCGACGTAGGAGAGCAGCCGGCTCTCGCTGCGCTGGTTGCCGACCACCGCATGCACGCTGAGCGCCAGCGGCGGCGCCGCAACTTTCCAGGTGCCCGGCGAGACAATCTGCGGCCGCACCGCGACCTTGCCGCGGCGCGTGTCGAACACTGCCCACTCGCCACCGCCGCCCGCGCCGAGGCCGCGACCGCTGAGCATGAGCTGGTGCCCGGCCACCACGGCGTCCGGGACGGCGCGGCCCTCGATCTCGGTCCAGGCACCTTCCACGCGCATCCAGCTCGCGCTGCCCGGGGTGGTGAACAGCGGCGCCTCGAAGGGGAAAGCGTCGAGGTGGTCGGGAATGCCATCGTAGTCGCTGTCCGGCAAGGGCTCGGGCAGCGCCGCGCCGATGGGCGCGATGGCGGGCGCAAGCGTCGAGTCCGGCGGCGGCTGGATCGGTGGCGGCGGGTTCGTGCTGCCGGGTGGCGGCGTGGACGGAGGCGCACTGCCACCGGGCGGCGGAGTGCCCACCGCGCCTGCGCCGGATCCTGCCTCGTTGCTGCCGCCGCCGCAGGCAGTGAGCGCCAGGGCGAGGGTGAGCAGGATGACCGGCCTCGCAGCCCGCCTGGCTGCGCCGCCGGTCGCTCGATCAGTAAGGTTCTGCACAGGCGCCATGGTCCATCTCACTCCAGCGCGTCGAAGTCGTCGCCGCCGCGGACCAGGCGGACGCCGTGGTTGTCCAGGGACAGGTCCAGCGTCGTGCGGACGAGCGCGCCATAGTTGAACGCACCGTGCCAAACGCTGGTATCCGTGCCATCGGTGAACGAGACCGTCGAGGTCCAGTAGGACGCGAGCCTCGGGAAGTTGTAGAACACGCTGCCGGGCACGGTGTCACTGAGGATCACCGGCCGGTCCCGGTTGAGGAACATCAGGGACTCGAGCTCCTTCATGCTGGGCAGGCGCCAGTCCGATTGACCGCGATGTCCGATCACATTCGCCTCGTTCGGGATGCGCACGGCCTCCCGCCAGGGCATCTGGAGGCTCGTGGTCACGGCAGCGCACTCGTTCGCGCCGGCATCCCAGGCCTGGCCCCATTCGCACTTGTCCCACGTGAGGCCCGTGCTGAGGTCGGTGACGGTGCCGTCGCCATTGTCGGCGAAGTCTGTTTCTGGGAACTGGGTACCGTTGACGAGCCGGACGTACTGGCCGGTCGTGCCGTCGGCGTTGCTAGGTTCGCCGAATGCGAACAAGACTGTCGCGTAGCTCAACGGGAACGATTGCGCACGGTTCTGTTCGATTGCCCAGTACCCGGCAGCGCCAAGGAAGCCTACGGTGTTCGGGAAGAACCGCGTGTCCACCGCCGGCCGGTTGCGCTCATAGTCGACGATCGAGAGCAACTCGCGACGCTTCGGAACTCGCCAACCCGTGAGGCCGCACAACCCGCTGTCACTGTTGGCCGCATTGGCAAACGTGAAAGCCTGGCCGCGAGTGTACAGGGTCCTCGAGTTCTCCGGCGTCTTCACCTCCCAGGTCAGGCCCGTGACGTTGTCCCGCACACACACGGGCGTGCTGGCGGGCGCACCGGCCACCAGCGGGATCTCCTGGCCGGTGGCGTCGAGCGGCGTGAAGTCGAAGCCGGCCGAGCCGCCCCCGACCTTGGCCAGTATCCCGGCGCGGGCGCGTGCATCGCGGCCGAAGCGGCCGTCCTGCCGCGGCCAAGTCGTCTCGTCGCCGCTGACCTCGGCCGTGCACTCGACCATCGCGGTGCCGTCGAAGCAGGAGGTCCTGCCAGTGTCGTTGAGCCGGCCGCCTCCCACCTCGGGCGTGTCCAGCACGTCGAAGTCGTCGCCGCCGCGCACCACCCGCATGGGATACCCGCTGTTCGTCAGGCCGGAGAAAGCCACTCCACCGTCGCCGAAGCTGACGCGCACGGCCTCCAGCGCCGTCGCACCGACCTCGGGCTCGTTGGCGCGCGAGCTCACCGTGGAAGTCCAGTAGCTGATACGCGCGGTATTCGGGAACACGGCGTTGTCGATCGCCGCGACCGTCGTGCCGGGCGCCTGCGCGACCAGGTCGACGATGGATTCCAGTTCCACGCGGCTGGGCAGGCGCCAGTCGCTATGACCCCGGTGGCCTGCCGCGTTGGTGTCGCCGACCAGCCGCAGGGCGTCGGGCCAGGTCCTGGTCTCGGCGTTGCTAATCGCGGCACAGGTGTTCGTGCCCGCATCCCAGGCCTGGCCCAGGGAACACTTGTCCCAGATGAGACCGGTAGCCAGGTCGGTCACGGTACCGTCGGCATTGTCCACGAGGTCGGCCGTCGGCAGCCGTTCGCCGCGCACCACGCGCACCCGGTAGCTGGTCCCGTTGGTGTTGTAGAAGGCCTGGCCGAAGGCAAAGTGCACATACCATGCGTTGGCGCTGTTGGGCCGGTAAACATCGTTGCTCCAGTACTCGGCGCCCACCGCGTTGGGGAAGAAGCGGGTGTCGATGGCCGGGTTGCGCCGGGCGGAATCTACGATCGAGAGCAGCTCGCGGCGCAGCGGCAGCCGCCAGTCGGTGAAGCCGCACAACCCCGCCGCACTTAATGAGCTGGCGTAGCTGAACCCCCCTGCCCGGCTCATGGTCGTGTTGCGATTCTCCGCCGTCTTCACTTCCCAGGTCAGGCCGGTGACGTTGTCGCGGATGCACGCCGGGGTGGTCTCGGGCACGCCGCCCACGATGGGGATCGGGTTGCCGGTCGCGTCCAGCGGCGTGAAGTCGAAGCCGCCCGAGCCGCCACCCCGCTTGTCGAGCTGCCCGCCGAGCCACTGCGCGTCGCGGCCGAAGCGGCCGTCCTGGCGCGGCACGGCGGCCGCGTCACCGGTGACGTCCTCCAGGCAGGCGGCCATGGTCCCGGTCGACTCGTCGTAGCACAGGAACTGGCCCGAGTCGTTCAGCCGGCTCGTCCCCGGCTCCGGCGGCGCCTCCGGCGTGGCCGAGGCCGGCGCCGAGTAGGTACGCACGCCCTGGACATGCCGCACCTCGAGCAGGTACCAGTAGCGGCGCCCGTTCACCAGGCCCGACTGCACCAGCGGCTGGGAGACGTTCTCGAACAGCTGGCCACCGGTGTAGGAAAGGCAGTTGGCGAAGCCGGCCAGCGGCTCCTGTTCCGCGCGGCACAGGGCGAAGGTGGCGCCAGTGAAGTCGGCCGCGTTCCAGCCCAGGGTCACCTGGGCGTCACCGCCCGTCGCCTGCAGGTTCACGGCCGGGAAGCACAGCACCAGCACGCCCGGGAAGTCCGCGCCGTTGATCACGCCGCTGCCGTTCTGCACCAGGCAGTCCTGCGGCGGGCTGCCGGGCTGGGCGCCGACGCTGACGGTGAAGGCGCTGCCATCAACCAGCGACGTGGGGAAGGTGAACAGCCCGTCT
This sequence comes from Thioalkalivibrio sp. XN279, assembly GCF_011089885.1. NCBI lineage: Bacteria > Pseudomonadati > Pseudomonadota > Gammaproteobacteria > Chromatiales > Ectothiorhodospiraceae > Thioalkalivibrio > Thioalkalivibrio sp. XN279. The sequence continues at coordinate 176,944 of NZ_JAANBD010000006.1, forward strand.
CCGGCCAAGTCGAGCTCGCCGGCGCCGTTATTCAGCAGCAGGCGCAGCACGTTGCCATCCACCAGGCCCTGCACTTCGCCACCGACGAAGCAGCCGGCGGCGCAGCCGCCCTCGGGCGGCGTGTCGTTGATGATGATGCGGACCGTGCCGGCGCCCGAGAGCACGCCCCCGTCGATGCCGGTGATGCGGACGCTGAAGCTCTCGTCCTCTTCCAGCTCGCGGTCGCCCGCGATCTCGATGCGCACCAGGGCAACGCGCTGGCCGGCGGCGATGGTGACGCTGCCTTGGACGGCGACGAAGTCCTGCCCCGGCGTGGCGCCGTCGCCGGCGTCGATGAAGGTCTCGAAGAAAATAGTCACGGGCTCGGTGTGCTCGCGCTCCAGCTCGATGCCCACCAGCGCGTAGCCGGCGCCGGAGGCCGGCTCGAACACGCTGAACTCCGGGTCCAGGCGCACGCCCGGCCGCGTCGGGCTGCCGGTGCAGAAGTCGAGCGGGTCCACCGGGCAGGGATCGGCAGCGTCGAGCACGCCGTCGCCATCGGTGTCGGCGAGCCACGGCAGGCCGATGCGGTTCAGCGGCACGGACAGCTCAATGCCGTTCTCCAGGCCATCCAGGTCGCTGTCGGCCAGGACATCGGCGATGGAAGTGTCGTTCGCCAGCGCTGCGGCCGCGCCGGGCAGCAGGAACAGCCGTGCCAGGTACACGCGCCCGGCATCCTCGTCCAGCAGCGTTTGCAGCCTGGCAAGGTCGAGCGGCTCGCCGCAGCGCGCCAGGAATGCATCCCAGGCCTCGCCATCGCCCTGCAGGAGGGTACGTTCTTCCTCGGTGAGGTAGCAGCGGATGTCGAAGCTGCGCTGGAACTGCGCCGCGATGTGCGCGTCTGAGCGGGTGCCCGCCGGGGGCGCCTCGATCCATGGAGTGAGCCAGGCCGCGATGGCCTGTAGCGGGCCGCCCGCGGCCACGTCGGCGGCCATCGCCGCATGCGCCGTGTCAAGATTCGCGCCGGCCTCCGCCAGGTCCTCCAGGGCCGCCTCGACGCCCTGGACGAACTCGGCATTTATCGGCAGGCCCCGGTAGGCGAACAGCACCAGCGGCTGCCGGCCGGCGACGCGCGCCTCCTCGCCAAGCGCGCCCTCGAGAATACTGACCACGGCTGTGCCGGCCGCGTCGGGATTCACCACCTCCTCGACTGCTAGCCGCGCCGCGAGGAAGCGGATGAAGTCGCGACGCCACTCGGCGGCGGTCTCCCACGCGCCGGCCCCGGCCAACTCGCGGAACAGGAAGGGCGTGACGTCCGGCCAGCGCGGCAGCCAGGCTTTGAAGACACGCCTGGCCTCGACATCCGGTGCCCGGGCGAACTGCTCGGCGGCCACGATCATGCTGTCGCCCGCCCCCAGGCGCAGCTGCGGCAGGCGGCCCTCGGCCAGGCGGGCCTCGGCGTCGATGCGCTGGAGGCGCGTGGCGACCGTGGCGGGGTCGATGCGGGCTGCCTGGAGTTCGTCCTCGGTGAGCAGCGCCGGCAGCGAGTAGGCCAGCACGCCGACCGCGGAGGCCGCCGTCACGTCCAGCCACGGCTCGGTCGTGAGGGTCGGCAGCTGTCCTGCCGTGACCACCCGCTCCGGCTCATACAGCCGGCCCGCCGCGGGAAAGTCCTTGTAGCGCAGCACACGCTGGCGGAACGATTCGCTCTCCGCCGTCTCCTCGCCCTCCGGCGCCAGCAGGGGCTCCGGGTCTTCCGGGTTGGTGCGGCGCAGGCGTTCATCGAAGTCGGCCCAGCCGTCGGCGTCCGTGTCGATCGGCAGGCCGTCCTCGTCCAGGCATCCGTCGCCGGTCTCGACAGGCACCAGGTTCTCGTCCAGGCAGCGCGAGCGCAGCCACTTGTCGAAGCGGCTCCAGCCGTCAGCCTCCAGCGCCTGCCAGTCGTCGGCGAAAGGATCGAGGCCGAGCTCGGCCTCGACCAGGTCTGGAATGCCGTCGCCGTCCGTGTCGCGGCGGAATCCGTCGGGGTGGGTCGAGGCGAGGGTGTAACGGGCCTCAGCCTTGGCGCGCGAGACGTTGTTGACGGAGAGATCCGCATTGACCTGGTAGTCGCCGTCGCGGACCAGGTAAATGATGCGCGCGAAATAGCCCTCCTCGAGCTCGGCGCCGGCCAGGTCGGCCACAGACAGCGCGATCGGTTCCGCTGCTTCCCCGTTGACCTGCCAGCTGAGCACGGCGCCGCCGGCGCGGATGACCGCGCTGCTCACTTCCAGTCGCACCGCGATGGTGCCGTCGTAGGCCCCGTCTGCCGGGCGGATCAGCAGGCTCGGCCGCTCGGCGTCGAAGGCGCCGGGGATCGCCGCCGCACCGACGTCGGCCAGGCTGAGCGCGGGCTGGCCCGGCGTGGGCGCAACGGAGCTGCCCGGCACGGCGTTGACCAGTGCGATCTCGCCGCTGGAAAGGTTGATGCGCGGCGAGCCGGAAGGCGCGAACTCGTCCACCCAGGTGCCGAAGTCGTAGGCCACGACCTGTCCGGTCTCCGGATCCAACACCCAGACGTTGCCGGTGGTGCCGTCGAAGAACGGGCTGGCGCTGGCGAACGCGCTGCCGCAGAGCATCGCCACGGCGGCGAGCGCCTGCAGCGCACGGAAGGGTTCGCGACCTGGCAGGTGGGTGCGCATCTACAGCCCCTCCAGGGTCGGCTTGAGCCATTCCGACTGGCGCCAGGCCACCGGGCGCTGGCGCTCGTCGAAATACACGAGCTGGTAGCGGTACTCGCGTGCCTCGCCGAAGATCGAGGCCTGGGTACTCATTTGCGGATAGCGGTCGAAGAACAGGATGCGCCAGTCATCGACACCGACGCCCACCGGCACCATCTTCAGGAAGGGATCGTTCAGGCGCCAGGTCACGATCGGGCGATCAGTCAACGGCGACTCGATTACCTCGCGATCCCAATGCGCGAACTCGATCAGGGGCGAGACCTGCTGCCAGTCGCCCGGGGCGCCTTCAATTGGGCGCGCCTGGCGGTAGACGAGGAAACCCGCGGCCGAGGCCAGCACGCTGTCCACGCGCAGCCGTCCACGCTGTGCGCAGACCATGGTGGGGAGCGGCGGATATCCGGCGACCGCCTCGCGATCGTATGAGCAGTCCCCCGCGTCCTCCAGCCCGCTCAAGCGCCCCAGCTCGATGGCGTAGATCGGCTGGCTCCCAAGCAGTAACTGAGCATCCTCGCCCCCGATGGCGCCCACGACCTCGGACTGCGACACCTGAGCCTGGTAGCCGGCATTTGTAATGCCGATGCTGCGCAGATAAAGGAAAGGCAGCAGTGAGGCGCCAGCCGCCAACGGCGCCTGCTCAACCGGGCCAGCCACCGACGGCCACGGCAGGTAAACCGGCGGGGTCTCGGTCAGCGCGGAGCGGCTGACGCAGCGTCGGGGCGTCCACTCCGAGACCCGGGACTGCTGCTCCACGCCATGCACACCCACCGAGCGCAGGCTGACGCACCAGCGATCCACCTCGCCCGCCAGCCCCGCCACGGTGCGGACGTGATTGACGGGGTCGCCCGCGCCGAACCCGGCCACCGGCACACTGAACACCTCACTGACCGGATCGCCTTCGGCGGGCTCGTGCTCCAGGCGCACCAGCACGGCGGCAAGCGGCTCGACCGGCAGCCGCCAGCGCAGCTGGGCCGCGTTCGACGCGACGTCGAAGTCGAGCAGCTGCGGCATGCCGGGCGGCTTTAGCTCGCCCGTCACCAGCACGCAGGGCGTGGCCTGCGCGACCGAGACGTTGTTGTTGGCATCCTGGCTGACGGCGTAGCCGCAGAAGTAGCCCGCCGGCACCTCGAGGACCGCTGACAGGTTAGCCGTACCGCAGCTCGTCGCCACCCGCGCCTGCTCGCCGTCGATCTCCTGGAACAAGGAGACGCAGGTGTCAGGAGACGGCGCAAAAACCGAGATCTCGACCGGGCCGGCCGTGACCTCACCGGTCTCGACCGCCACCCGCTCCAGCTTCGGCTCGATGATCACCTCGCCGGCCGAGCAGAACGCGACATCCGGCGGCACCTCGGCCTGGCACGCCACACCGCCGGTGTCCTCGACCGCAGGGTAGTTGATGACGACAGTCTCGCCGGCGCACTCTGTGGCAATCTGCGCGCAGGATGCGCCCAGCGTGCCCAGGGTCACCGACTGCAGCAGCGTCTTGCCGCACGAGAGCTCGAAGGGACGGCCGTTGTCCTTGAAGGCGATGTCGAAATTCCAGGGCCCGTCCCGGCGCGTGACCGTGGCGCGGCAGCCCTGCGGATTCCCGCCCGGGCGGGTCGCGTCCACGCGCGGCGGCTCCGGCAGCTCGCGGTCCGGGAACAGCCCGCGCACCGGGGCGCTGAGATGGCTGAAGCGACCGTCGGGCGTATAGCTGGCGACGCGGTACCAGTACACGCGGCCCTTGTCGCCCGCCGGCACCTGGTCGACGAAGCGCACCACCTGCCGCCCGGAATCGAGCGCGAATTCCTGCACCTGGGCCGGCCAGACGAGATTGCTGGCGGCGCCGGCAGGCTGGCGCTCGATGTCGCACTGCATGCCGTCCGGGCGCTCGACGAAGTCGTCCACGCCGTCGCCGTCGCTGTCGCGGAACTGCTCGGCCGAGCTGAAGTCCGGGAAGCGGTAGATCGCGTAGCCGGCGACATCCAGGCGCACGCGCCGGCGCGCATCGAAGGCACAGTCCTCATCCGGCCCGACGAACTCGAGCACGCCGGTGGTCCGGGCCTCGGCGAGGTTGCAGGCGCGCCGGGTGCTGTTGAAGGTGGCGAGGTAGTTGTCCAGGTTGACCGCTTCCCAGCGCAGGGTCAGGTTCTCGCCCGCCCGCAGCATGCCGCCGCTCTGGTCAGCGAAAGGCCGGATGCTCCAGGGCGCCGGCGGCCGCGTCAGGTTGGGCACCTCGACGATCGCCACCTCGGTCGGACCGTAGTTGCCGGTGAAATCACGCGCCACCAGGTAGTAGGCGCGGCGGTCGCCCGGACGCACGCCCGCGCGCGCCAGCTCGGCAGGCGTCTCGATCCACTTCGGTCGCCGCGACACGCCGCCCGGGTCATTGAGCGGCGCATCGTTCACGCGCTGCAGCCCCTGCAGCTCGGGATTGCCGCGCGCGTCGAAACCGGCGGCCGCTGCTTCGGCGGCAAGGTCACGCCTCAGGTTGGCGGCGGACAGTTCCGGGGCCACGTTGGTGGTGGTGCGGTAGAGGTCGAAACCCGCCAGGTAGAGGTCTGCGGCGAAGGCATCGGTCGGGTTGGCGCCGGGCCGGTCCCAGGTCAGGGACACGACGTGGTGGTCGCGCGCAGACTCCGGCAGGTCGCAACGCACCAGGTCCTCGCGGAACTGGCTGAAGCCGGTCGAGCCCTGCAGCACCGTGGGGACCGTGGTGTTCACCGTCACCAGGCCGAGGCGCTGGCGCTGGCCGCCGGTGCTGACGCCGCGCAGCTCGTAGCTGAAGGTGCCGGCGCCGGGATCGTCGAGGAATGCACGGTAGCGGGCGCGGGCGATGTTGAAGTCCGTGCGCGAGGCCTGGTAAGCCCAGACCCGGTCTTCCGCCGCAGCAGCCGGGTCGAGTCGCGCCCGGATCACCGCGGCAAAAGCGCCGGCCGAGAACGAGCTGCCGCCTGACTGGGCCACGGCCTCGCGCAGCAGGGTGAGGGTCTCCTGCAGTCGCCGTGCCTGCGCAGGGCCCTGGTAGAGGGCGGCGATCTCCGCCGCGCTCATCACCGCCTCGACCGGCTGCTCGAGCAGCAGCTCTCCATCGCGCAGCAGCTCGATCCGCGCCAGGTCCGCGGGCAGCCCGCCCTCGACCAGGTCCCAGCGCAGGTACACGACCTGTCGCTGCTGGCCGGCCGCGGTGATGGACCCTTCCGGTGCGGTGCGCGCCATCAGGTAGAAGGGCGCGGGCTCGGCCTGTGCCAGCGCTGCCCCCGTCCACAGGGCCGCCACCATGAACAGCATCCATGCCACGCCTGTCTTGCCGATCTTGCGCATCAGAAAGTCCCGTCCACGTCACGCCGCAGGATGTTCCAGCCGCGGTTGTACTCGAGGGTCAGCTGGGCGTCGCCGGTGGCGCACCACTTGTCGCGGCGGCTGCGCGCCACCGTGGTCCAGGTCTCGGGCTCGCACCAGCCGCCGCCGGCGACGCCGAAGCCCTCGCCGAGGAAGCGGAAGGTGCCGTTGGCGCGTTTTTCGCCCAGCAAAGTCACCTGGCCCCGCAGCGCGCCGACGCAAAACACTTCGCCGATGGCGCCGCCACCCACCAGGCCGCCCCAGGTCCGGCCCAGCACCCAGGCGCCGAAATCGCCCCGCACGGAGAAGTTCAGGAAGCACCCGCCGGGGATGACCGGGATGGTGGCCCCGCCGCGCACGTAGCCGCCGGTGAAGCCGTCGGCCGGCAGGTCGATGAAACGATCCACGTCCGGGTCGAGCCGCGCGAGGATGTTGTCGGTCGAGCAGATTCGGCCCAACAGGAAAGCGGCCTCGCCCTGGATGTCGCCGAAGCGTGCATCGGCGCGCGCACCGAGATAGTTCTGCACATCGCCGATGCCGACCTCGAAGCCGGGGTCGTTGATGGTGACGGAACCGAAGCCGATCTCGCCCGTCGTGCTGATGCCGCCCATGAGGCCGCGCGGCGACAGCGGGATGTCGCGGTCGCCGGTGGGCGCCAGGGTGAACCCGAGCATCAGGACGTCCGCCTCGAGGTCGCTGGCCGGCAGCGGCAGCGGCAGGCCGTAGGCCGAGATGGTGACGTCGAGGCGGCTGGCTGCGCCGGCCACGCCGCAGGTACCGGGACCGTTGACCGCGCCCCAGCGCACCGCCTCGAGCGCCGCGGCGAAGCCGGTCGGGCCGTCCCCGACCACGCTGCCCAGCTCCCACTGCGCGCCCAGGCGCACCCGCTCCAGCTCGTTGCCGGCGATGACTGCAAAGCCGTCCATTTCGAAGGCCTTGAGGGGCATGCTGCGCACCGGCGCCAGTGCCTCGTCCAGCACGCCGTTGACGCTGCTCTCGACCGAGGCCACGGCCTTGCGGATGGCGAAGTTCAGCTGGTCGGTGAGCTGCAGCACGAGGCCGGTCACCTGCTGGCCGATCTCGTCGAAGTGGCGGTTCATCTCCTCGTGCAGCTGGCGCACCGGCGCCGTCTTCATGATCTCGGCGACCAGCAGGCGCCGCAGCTGGTCCGGCGTTGAATACGCGCCCGGCAGGAACTCGAAGCGATCGACCTCAGTGCTCACCCGGTCGAACAGAAGGTCCACGACATCGCTCACCGGGCCGGTGAGCAGCTCAATCACATCGCGATCGCCGGGCGCGGTCGACACCAGCCGGTTCACGGCGCCGCCGGAGTTGCTCTCCAGCCCCGATTCCAGCTGCGCGAGCAGCACCGAACCGGGCTCCGTCAGCGGCGCCGCCGGCAGGTCGCGTTGCAACGAGTCCAGCAGCGTAGCGGTGTAGCTCAACCGATCGCGAGCGAAGCCAAAGACATCGGCCAGGTCGCCCTGCAGCTGCAGCAGCTGCGCCTGGATGAGCTGGGTGGTGTCCGTCGCGGTTCCGGCGCCCTGCCTCATGCGGGAAATGACAGCGCGCGCCCCGGCCAGCACCTCATCGACCTGTTGCGTGCACACGGCTCCACGCACGGCGGCATCGGCCGTCGCGAGGAAGCCGGCCAGTTCCTCGGCCTGGCGCGCCAGGCTGGCCTGCGCGTTGCGGATGCGGTCGCGCACCTCGGGGTCCTCGGCCAGCAGCTCGGACAGCGGCAGCAGCAGGTCGCTGGCGCCCACCAGTTCGAGCAACTGGCGCACCGAGGTGAAGCGTGCGATCACCTCCTCGAGATAACCGTTCAGCTCCGCCCCGGGGATGAAGCCGTTGTTGCAGCTGCTGTCGATGAAGCTGACGGCGCGCTCCAGCACGCGATCGACTTCTTCCAGCGCGAAACCCGCCTGCGTTGCGTAGCTGTCAATCTGCTGGTTCAAGGCGAACGCCTCGTTGATGGTGCCGACGATGGCGCCGTCCACGGCGTCCAGCCGCGCCAGCGCAGTGCCGACCAGTGCGCGCGCTGCCTGTACCCGGGCCAACGTGTCGTCACTCGCCTCATCCCCCGCACGGAGGTTCTCGATGTCCTGGCGCAATTGCAGCAGCTCGTTGCGCAGCGGCCCAGCGAGCTCGTTCACCGCAGCGTCAAAGGGTTGCCGCAGCGGCGTTTCGACCAGGTCGACCAGCTGCGCGGGCAAGGCATTCAGCGCCGCCAGTCGCTCGCTGGCGATGACGAAGGGATCCTCGCCGAAGGGGGTCAAATCGGCGGCGGCCCCGCCGAGGGACTCGAGGCTGCGCTCGAGCCCCTGGCGGGTCAGGTCCTCGAGACCGCGTCCCGCCAGGCGGTTGACCACGAACACGGCGTCCTGGACATCGCTCAGCCCGGGCTCCAGCACGGGCTGGCTGAGGATGCCGACCGAGATGAGGAAGTCATCCACGCGCCGCAGGGTGTCGGGGTTGTCGAGGTCGATCTGGAAGCTGATGTTCCCCAGGTCGGCCAGGTTGGCGCTGGCGCCGAAACTCATCTTGGTGCGGCGCGGCTCGATGAAATTGACTACCCGCTCGGTGTCCAGCACGAAGAGATCGGCGCTCTCCGTCACGCCGACGAAGCGCGACTGCAGGCCGACCGCATCGGCCTCGGCCGAGAGATCGAGCTGGAAGGGCCGGAACCGCACCGGCAGGTCGAAGCCGTAACCGGTGTTGCCCCAGTCGTACGATGCGGTCAGCTGGGCACTTGTGCCGATCGCACCCGGCATCGCTGCGTTGGTGATGCCGGCGTCCGCGAAGTTCAGCGCGCTTTCCCGCACGACCACGGTCTGCTCCGCCACGCGCTCGTTCTCTACCACCGCGCCGTTGGCCACACGGATGTCGGCGCGCAGCGCGTTCCAGAACGGCACGCTGACCCGGGCGCCGGGGAACACCAGCGCCCCGTAGCGGCCGTCGATACCGCCGTTCGAGTCCCCGACCGTCAGCGCGGCGCCGCCGGCCGGGCCAAAACCGAAGCCGGTCTCGGGCCGGTTGGGTCGCTGGTCGACACGGTACTGGGCAGCCAGCTTGCTCTCCTGGAACGCCAGCCGGCCTTGCGGATTCCAGCCGGTCCTGAACCCCACCGGGCGATCCAGTGCGGCGAAGCGCAGGTCGTGTTCCAGCGTGAATGACTGGCTATCGGCGGCGCAGCTCTGCGCCCCGCTGAAGCTCGCACCGTAGACCTGGGCCGGAGCGCGCCAGCTGTGCAGCGTGACGTCGCAGTTCTCGTCCTTGACGCCGTCGCCGTCGTTATCGACCTCGTCACACTGCTCCCAGTCGAGGCGCATGTTGCCCAGCCTGGCCGCGCAGTTGATCGCCAGGTTGCTGAAGTAGGTCGTCAGGCCGGAGGGCCCGCCGATGTCGCCTTCCAGCGCCAGGCGGCCGTCCAGCCAGTTGAACTCGTCGACCTCGTTGTCCGTGAGACGGATGGCGAAGCGGTCGAACTGCAGCGGGTAGCCGTAGAAGGGCACCGGTTGCGCCAACTCCCCCGAGGCGACGTTGAACACGCCGGTGATGCCGGCGTTGCGCGCCACGTACTTGGCGCCCACCGAGCTGTCGAGCGCCACGGCGTCGACCTGGTTGTCGATCTGCAGTGGCAGCCCGGCAAGGCTGCGGCCGGCGCCCTCGACCGGCGCGCCGCTGGCCGGGTCGCGGTAGATTTCCGGCCCCACCGAGATGCCGACCGGGTGATAATTGCCGTCGCGGAAGGCGCGCGAGCGCGCTGGGTGCAGGCGCAGCCACTCGCCCGGGGCTGCCGACTGCACGTGGGCGAGCAGGTAGTCGCCGGGTCGCCCGCCGGCCGGCGCCCGGTACCCCGGCAGGGCCAGGTGCAGCGCACCGCCCGCCGGCAGGTCGCCCGGGCGCTCGAAGGCAAACCCGGAACCCGGATGGGCGCCCCACGCCGGTGTCACGGCGTCGGTGCTCGTGCCCGCGCCGAGCAGGAAGCCGCGGCCGTCGAGTTGCGCCTGCGCCTGCACCGCGTACTCGATCTCCGCGTCGGCGCGGCAGTCCGGCGTCGCGCAGGCCGTCGACTGGGTCATGCTGTACGCCGTCGCCAGCGGCGTCGTGCCCTGCAGCCTGCTGTCCTGCAGCTGGTAGCTGAAGGCCTGCCAGGCCACCTCGCCGCGCGGGAACACGGTCTGCCCGGAACCCGGGTTGAACGCCAGCGTGCCGGAGACACCGTCCGGCCCCAGGAACAGGCTCCCTGCACCGGCGCCGCCCTGCATCCACGGTGCATTGCTGAGCGCGCCGCCGTTCTGCGGCGCGCGCGGATCGGTGGGCGCATAGTCGACGGCGAGCAGCGAGCGCACCTCGGTGTACTGCAGCTCGATGCCGCCGGGGTTCAGCTCCGCCGCGGAGATGCGCAGCGAGAACGGCCAGTCCTCCTGGTACAGGTAGGTCGGCTGGCCCGGGCGGAACTCGAGCTGGCCGGGCAGGTAGATCGGCAGGGGGAACCCGCCGCCAATCAGCGTCCCATGACCGGGCGGCAGGGACAGCCCGGATGCCGTCAGGTCGATGTTGCCTGCGGTCAGGACCGCGCGAGACTGATCCGGCGCGAACTCTTCAAGCCCGATACACACTTCGCCGTAGACAACGATCGGCCGCTCCAGGCCAGGCGCCCCGGGCAACTCGCCCACCACGAATCCCGCCTCCAGTCGATAGCCGCGGCCGCCCTCGCATACCGCGCCCCCATCCGGGTCGAGGGCGATCACTTCGGCGATGGCAATCGTGCTGTCGCCGGCACGGATCTCAGCCGGCACGAACAGCACCGCACCGGCCGGCGCCGAGGCTGCCAGCACGGGCGCACCGGCGATGCGCGCCTCGAGCCGCAGCGTCCAGCCGGCGATGAAAGCCTGCTCCGCAAGCTCGGTGACCACGGGCGCTGCCAGGGACAGCAGGAAGCTGCGCGCGTCCGCCGGCTTGCCGGCATCCTGCAGGGCACCGACAGGGTAGATGTAGGTGCCGAGCGCGCGCTCGTCGCGCGGCCGGCCACCCTCGTCGGCCACCAGGAAGAACTCGACCAGCCAGTCGTCATCGCGTGGCGGACACGTCGCGCTCCCGCCGCAGGCCGCCGCCAGGTCAAGGCTGGCGGCCAGGGCTGCGTCCGGCTCGTTGACGAACCCGCCACTGACCGTGGCGCTGTCGCAGGCGTCCAGCGACAGCGCGCCCGCCTTGCCGGTGCTGAGCACGCACAACTCCACGACTGCGAGCTGGTCCGTGCGGCGCTCGGCCACAATCGGCAGGACATCCCGGATCGTGACCAGCCCCGGCCGCCGCACCGCGTAACCGTCGAAGCCGGTCTCTGCGTTGATAATGAAGGTCTCGTCGCTCTCCGCCAGTGCATCGATGATGAGCCGGATCTCCACGGGGATCTGTACCGTGCCGACGGGGACCTCGATCACCTCGCTGGGTCCCACGAAATCGCGCCCGCCCGTGGCCGTCTCGTCCGTGGTGAACAGGCGCAGGGAAACCGGTGCGGCGGTCGGCTGGCTGAAGCGGATATAGGCCAGCAGTGCCCCGTCCGCCTCGCGCACGGTCGGCGAACTCACGGTGATGTAGTTCAGCGAGGGGTCGCTCTCGGTCTCCCAGCTGCAGGTCCCGGTCTCGGCCAGGCAGCCCAGGATCTCAAGGTCAGTGAAAGTCAGCAGCGGCAGGTCGTAACCGCCGAACACGAGCGCCTGGTCGTACAGCCACTCGGAGGAGTAGCCGTCCAGGGAGCCGAACGCGACGACTGCTTCTTCGACGCTGGTGGCCGCGGAGAAATCCTGCACGACACTGTCGAACCCGCCCGCGTACAGCTGGCCCGAATCGTCCAGCGAGCCGACCAGCGCAGCGGAGAGCAGCAGCAGCAGCAGGTCCGGGTCGGCGACGGTCGAGGTCGAATCGATGCCGCTGTAGCTCAGCGTGCCCGCATCAGTGCCCGCGGGGAAGCCGAGGCTGGCGTTGAGCAGGTCGCTGCCGGCGTCCAGCAGGGCGTCGGTGCCGCCCTCGAAGGTCTCGGCCTGGGCGAGGATCCACGAGGCTTCCAGCGTGGTCGCAATATTGATGTTGCTCTCGAACGCGCTTGCGTCCTCGCGCACGTCGACCACGGCGAGCAGCGGCTGGTCGAGCGCGATGGTGCTGCCGTCGATCTCGCTGGTGAAGCTGCCCTCGGCCTCCAGCAGCACCAGCTCGGTCGCCTCCAGGTCCACCAGGTAGCCCTGGCCGTCAGCGGTGATCGTGGCCAGCACCGGCTCGCCCAGCTGGCCGCTGGTGCTGAAGCTGTAGGCGTTCACGGACAACTGGCTGAACAGGCCCTTCTGCACCACGCCGGACAGGCTCACCACGCGGGTGGCGGGGGGTTCTTCATCGTCCGTGGAGCGGGAAGAGTTGTCGCAGGCAGCCAGCAACAGGCCCGACAACAAGGCGACGGCCGCCAGGCGCCACCGTGACACCGGCGACTCCCGCACCGCGCTGGAACTGCTCATTTCAAGCACTGGCGACACATCTCCCCCCGACAGGCGCTCCGGGCCCCGCTCTTACGGCGGGGGCTCCTGAGGTGGTTAACGCAGGATCGGGAGAAAACCCGCCAAACTCGTCGACGGGAACCGGGAGAGCCGGATCAGGCCGGCGGCCGCGCCTCGAGGTCGTAGTCGTCGGCGCCGGTGATCTCGACCTCGACCAGGTCGCCCGGCTCGAGCTCGCCGCCGCCGAGGAGCTTCACGCGGCCGTCGATTTCCGGCGCCTCGCGGCGGGTGCGGCCGTAAGCCACGTCTTCCTCGGGGTCGGCCTCGTCGACCAGCACCTGCTCGATGTCGCCCACGCGCGCCGCCAGCCGCGCCGCACTGATCCGGGCCGCGACTTCCATGAAGCGCTGCCAGCGCTCTTCCTTCACTTCCTCGGGCACCGGTGCGGCGACCTCGTTGGCCGTCGCGCCCTCTACCGGCGAGTACTGGAAGCAACCGACGCGATCGAGCTGCGCCTCCTCGAGCCATTCCAGCAGGGTCTCGAACTCGGCCTCGGTCTCGCCGGGGAAGCCGACGATGAAGGTGCTGCGGATGGCCAGCTCGGGGCAGGTGTCGCGCCAGCGGCGGATGCGCTCCAGCGTGTTCTCGGCCGCCGCCGGCCGGCGCATGCGCTTCAGCACGCTCGGACTGGCGTGCTGGAAGGGGATGTCGAGGTAGGGCAGCACGCGGCCCTCGGCCATCAGCTCGATGACGCGGTCGACGTGCGGGTAGGGATAGACGTAGTGCAGCCGCACCCAGGCGCCGAGCTCGCCGAGGCCGCGCGCCAGGTCGAGGAAACGGGTCTCGTAGCGCTCGCCGCGCCAGGTGTCGGGCAGGTACTTGATGTCGGAGCCGTAGGCGCTGGTGTCCTGCGAGATCACCAGCAGCTCCTGCACGCCGGCGCGCACCAGCCCCTCGGCCTCGCGCAGCACCTCGCCGATGGGGCGGCTGGCGAGGCGGCCGCGCAGCGCCGGGATGATGCAGAAGCTGCACTTGTTGTTGCAGCCCTCGGAGATCTTCAGGTACGCGTAGTGGCGCGGCGTGAGGCGGATGCCCTGCGGCGGCACCAGGTCCATGAAGGGGTCGTGCTCCGGCGGCAGGTGCGCGTGCACGGCGGCCATGACCTGTTCGTAAGCTTGCGGGCCGGTGATGCCGAGTACGTTGGGGAATTTCTCGCGGATGGTCTCGGGCCGCGCGCCGAGGCAGCCGGTGACCAGCACCTGGCCGTTGGCGGCCATGGCTTCGCCGATCGCCTCCAGCGACTCGTCCACCGCGGCCTCGATGAAGCCACAGGTGTTCACCACCACGAGATCCGCGTCCTCGTAGGTCGGTACGGTCTCGTAACCCTCGGCGCGCAGGCGCGTGAGGATGCGTTCCGAGTCCACCAGCGCCTTGGGGCAACCGAGGCTGACAAAGCCGATGCGTCCGCTCATGGCGCGGATTCTACACGTGTAAAATACGCCCCATGGAGATCACCCTGAACGGCGAACCGATGGAACTGCCGGACGGCGCCACTGCCGCCGAACTGGTGGCGCAGCTCGGCCTGTCCGGGCGGCGCTACGCCATGGAAGTGAACGGCGAGCTGGTGCCGCGCAGCGCCCACCCCGCCCATCGCCTGGCGCCGGGCGACCGCGTCGAAATCGTGCATGCCGTCGGAGGCGGATGAAATGACTGAATCAAACAAGCCCACCGCCGATGTGCTCGAGCTCGCCGGCCGCACTTACCGCTCCCGCCTGCTGACGGGCAGCGGCAAATACCGTGACTTCGAGGAAACCCTGGCGGCCACCGAGGCCGCCGGCGCGGAGATCGTCACCGTGGCGATCCGGCGCACCAACATCGGCCAGGACAAGGACCAGCCGAACCTGCTCGACTACCTGTCGCCGGATCGCTTCACCATCCTGCCGAACACCGCCGGCTGCTTCACCGCCAAGGACGCGGTGCGCACCTGCCGCCTGGCGCGCGAACTGCTCGACGGCGCGCCACTGGTGAAACTGGAAGTGCTGGCCGACCAGCAGACGCTTTTCCCGGACGTCACCGCCACGCTCGAGGCGACGGAGATCCTGGTCAAGGAAGGCTTCCAGGTGATGGTCTACACCAATGACGACCCGATCATCGCCAAGCGCCTGGAGGAGATGGGCTGCGTCTCGGTGATGCCGCTGGCCGCGCCGATCGGCTCGGGCCTCGGCATTCGCAATCCCTACAACATCCTCACCATCGTCGAGAACGCGAAGGTACCGATCCTGGTGGACGCGGGCGTCGGCACGGCCTCGGACGCCGCGGTGGCGATGGAGTTGGGCTGCGACGGCGTGCTCATGAACACCGCCATCGCCGGGGCAAAGAACCCGGTGCTCATGGCTTCCGCCATGCGTAAGGCCGTGGAAGCGGGCCGCGAGGCCTTCCTCGCCGGGCGCATCCCGCGCAAGCGCTTCGCCTCCGCCTCCTCGCCCATCGACGGCACCTTCTTCTGAGCGTGAACGGCCCGTCGAGGGACCCGGCGGAGAGCCCGGCGAGCGACCCGGCGTCCCCGGGGCATCGCCCCATCCGCAGCTTCGTCAAGCGCGCCGGTCGCCTGACGCCGTCGCAGGCGCGCGCACTCGAGCAGCTCTGGCCCCGCTTCGGCATCACGCCGCCGGCCGCGCCGCTCGACCTGGACGCCCTGTTCTGCCGCGCGGCGCGGCGCACGCTGGAGATCGGCTTCGGCAACGGCGACAACCTCGCCGAGCTGGCGGCACGCCACCCGGAACGCGATTACCTCGGCGTCGAGGTGCACGACCCCGGCGTCGGGCACCTGCTGCTGCGCATGGAACGGGAAGGACTGGAAAACATCCGCATCGCCCATCACGACGCCGTGGAGGTCGTGGATCGCTGGCTGCCGGCTGCCTCGATCGACGAGGCGCTGATTTTCTTCCCCGACCCCTGGCACAAGAAACGCCACCACAAGCGCCGCCTGGTGCAGCCGGCCTTCCTCGACCGGCTCGCCCGCGTCATGGCCCCGGGCGCGCGCCTGCACCTCGCCACCGACTGGGCGCCCTACGCGGAGCAGATGTTGGAGGTGTGCGAGGCCTCGCCGCACTTCGAGAACACGGTGGCGGGCGGCGGCTACGCGCCGCGGCCTGAGACGCGGCCGCAGACGAAGTTCGAGCGTCGCGGCCTGAAACTCGGCCACGAGGTCTTCGACCTGCTCTACCAGCGGGTTTGAGCGGCATGCGGGCCTGGACGATACGGCCCTGATCCGGGCGCCGGTGCAAGCCAAACCGCGGCCTGTCATGGGGTGCCGCGCGTGGTGCATCGTGAGATGTTCCATTTGCGGACGCTCGCGAACAGGACGTTCGCGAGCGAGCCTACAGGGACGTATTTACGGCGTTCCGCAAATGGGACGTCTCACGATGTGCCGGGGGGTTAGACCAGGACCTCCGTGATGCCGTCGACGACGTACTGCGCCGCCAGGGCCGACAGCACCACGCCCAGCAGCCGGCTGATCACCGAGCCGCCGGTGACGCCGATGACGCGCATCAGCGGCTGGGTCAGCAGCAACATCACCAGCGTCACTGCCAGCGCCAGCAGGCCCATGGCCAGCACCAGGCCGACGCCGATCCAGTCGGCCGCGCCCGCCGTCAGCAGCAGCATGGTGGCCAGCGCGCCCGGGCCGGTGATGAGCGGGAAGGCCATCGGGAACACCGAGATGTCCTCGCGGTAGCGCGCCTCGTCCTGCTCGCGCACGGTCGTCGAGCGCAGGCCGGACTCGCGCGCCAGCACCATGTCCACGGCCAGCAGGAACAGCAGGATGCCGCCGGCGATCTTGAAGGCCGAGACGCTGATGCCCAGCAGGCGCAGCAGCCAGTCGCCCGCGAGCGCGAAGACGATGAAGATCGCGGCCGAGATGGCGATCGACTTGAAAGCCATCTTCTTGCGGTAGCCGGGCTCGCCGCCACGGGTGAGCGCGCCGAACATCGGCACCAGCGACACCGGCTCGATGACCACGAAGAAAATGATGAATGTCTTGAGGAGTTGCTCGGTCATGACCGCGCGGCTTTGTTGCGGAGCACACTTGCAGCCGGGTGCAGGTGAGCTATAAGTGAGGGGCAGGGCAAATTCAGGCAGCGTGTCGCTGCGAAAGGCCGGCAAGGATAACAGGCCCGGCTGAACGGGGAAATCACAATGTCATTACCCACACCCTCGATCGGAGACTGGTACCAGGCCCCAGGGGGCGTGCTGTTCGAGGTGGTTGCCGTGAACGACCAGGACGGCACCATCGACATCCAGCATTTCGACGGTACGGTGGAAGAACTGGACCTCGACGCCTGGGAGGAGAGCGAGTTCCAGGCGGCAGATCCGCCCGAGGACTACTCCGGGTCGCTCGACATCGAGCGCGAGGACTACCGCGCCGACCTTGAGCAACCTGCGAAGCAGGAATGGTCGGACCCGCTCGACTACCTGGATCGCTCCGAATAGCCTCGCGGGGTGACTTGGCATTTCCCCGGCGGCACGGCCGGGACGACGACAGGGAGGTTTGCGTCTTGAGCCCACCGAGCGGCACGACCCACTTCAGCAGCGCCGAGGACTGCCAGGAAGCTTTTTACCGCGCCATGCGCGAGGGCGACAGCGAACAGATGCGCCGCACGTGGCTGGTATCCCCGGGAACCACGTGCATCCACCCGGGGGCCATACCTCTGATCGGTTACGACGCGGTGATCAGGAGCTGGACTGCCATCCTGGACAGCGGCAACGGCATCCGCGTCAACTACGAGCCGCGCAGCCGCTTCGCGGTCGACCGCCTCGTGATCCACGTCGGACTGGAAGTCATCCGGGTCCCGAACGACGGCACGGTGCTGGTCAGCGTGACCAACGTCTACGAGCTCACGGGCGAGGGCTGGAAGATGCGCCTGCATCACGGCGCGCCGGTGCACGGCAAGGCACCTGTCGCCCGCGCGATGCACTAGGGCGGTCGGGCCTCAGCGGCTGCCGCCGCGTCCGTGCAGTGCGATCACCAGCTCGGCTTCGCCCCGGTTCAGGCCGCAGTCCTGCACCAGTTGCTCGGCACTGCGGCCTTCCTGCGCCAGCCGGATCGCATGGCGATAGCTCCCGCTCTCCTCGTCGAGGATACGCAACTGTTCCTGGCGCTCGCCGAGCGTATCGAGGCGTTGCTGCATCACGGCGCATGCGCCCGTGGTCTGGCTGACGCCCTGCGCCAGCTGCGCGGTGTGCTCCTGCGCAGCACGCAGTTCCGCCTCCAGCATCGCGACGCGCGCTGTCAAGGCCTCGATCTTCCTGGCCGCGCCCAGCGCCAGCCGTATGGCGACGGCCAGCACCACGAGCAACGCCACGGCGGCCATGACCTGGTGGTCATTCATGCATAGTCATCCACGATGCGCCCGGGGGCGGGCCGGGGTTCCGGCCCTGATTCTCGCTCATCCTCGGCGTCCGGAGCGACTCCCTCGTCCTTGCCGGGTGACGGCGGCCGCGGCAACCCGCGCTCTCGCCGCTCCCCGGGGGGTTTGCGCGGCCACGTGGGCTCGAGCGGGTTGAGCGGCCCTGGAGGCGTCATGCAGCGGCCCCTGCCCCCACTCGGCTCGGCAACAGCTTGTCGACATCCACCAGCACGATGAAGCCGTCGTCGCTGCGCGCCACACCGCGTATGAAGGGCGCCTTGTCGCCCTGTCCGACCACCGGCGTGGATTCGAATTCCTCCGCCCGCAGCTTCATCACCTCGGCCACGCTGTCCACCCGCAGGCCCACGGCCTGGCGGTCGCTTTCCATCACCAGCACGCGGCATGGCGCATCGCTGGCCGCGGCGGGGAGGCCGAGCCGGGAGCGCGCGTCGATCACAGGCACGATGCTGCCGCGCAGATTGATGATCCCCAGCACGCTGTCGGGCGCGCCGGGCACCGGGACGATGTCGGCCGAGCGCAGCACCTCGCGCACGCGCAGCACGTCGAGCGCGTAAGTCTCTCCCTCCACGCGGAAAGTCACGCAACGCCGCGGCAACTCGCACCCTCCCTCGGCGGCATCGCTTGCAGGCAGGGCCGGAGCCGCGAGGGCGACCGCCGGCACCGGCACGCTGCTCACACCCGCGTCCAGCATCCCCGCCACCCAGTCTTCAGTATTTGCGCCACTCATGCCGCGGCCTCCTGTGCCAAGTGCTTGCCGGTCACGCCGGCGCCATCGAGCCAGTCGACCAGCCCGGAATAAGCCTGCCCCGCGCGGCCCGGCGCACCGGCATACAGGCGACCCGCCTCCGCCGCGTCCCGCAGGCTCGTGTCCACCGGCACCAGGCCCGGCCAGGCCTGCGCCTCGTAGCGAGAGCGCAACAACTCCAGGCTGCGGCGCCCGGCGCCGGTGCGGGGATCGTGCAGCGTCGGCACGATGTGCCAGGTGATCTTGCGCGCGAGGGAGCGCTCGACCATCGCCACGGTGCCCGTCATCCGCTCGAGTCCCTCCAGCGCCAGGAACTCCGTCTGCACGGGGACCAGCAGCCGGTCGCATGCCGCCAGCGCGCTCACCATCGGCAAGCCGAGCGAGGGCGGACAATCGATCAGGGCCTCTTCGAACTGGCCCGCCAGGCTCGCCAATCCGGCGGCCAGCGCCCGCGCGCGGCCCGGCACGCCATGGCGTTCCACGCCGGCCAGTGCCGGAGACGAGGGCAGGATCGAAACGCCCGCCTCGACGTCGAGCCGTTCCCGCCATGCGGCCTCCTCCGGCTCGCCCAGGAACAACTGCTCGACGCCGCGTCCCTCCGTGCGCGGCTGGCGCAACCATGCGGACAAGGAGCCCTGCGGATCCAGGTCGACCAGCAGCACGCGCCGGCCACGCTCGGCCATGGCCGCGGCCAGCGCCACCGTGGTGGTGGTCTTGCCGACGCCGCCTTTCTGGTTTGCTACCGCGATCGTCCTCATGACGTCGCCGCCTTCTCGCCCGTCTCGGCCGCCTCGACGGAGCCGGGCGCGTCACGCGAGGACAGGGCGGGATCCCGCGGCGTGTTCTTGCCGGACAGCACCACGATGAGCACGCGCCGGTTCTGGCGCCGCCCTTCGGCGGTGTCGTTGCCGGCCACGGGCCGGTGTTCGCCGTAGCCCACCGCCGCCATTGCGGCGGGATCGACGCCGTGCGCGGCGAGCAGGTGCACCACGCTCGCCGCGCGCCCGGCCGACAACTCCCAGTTGGACGGGAACTGCGCCGTGCTGATCGGCACCGAGTCGGTGTGACCCTCCACCTGCAGCCTGACGTCGGCTGCGGCCAGCAGCTGCGCCAGGCGACTGATCGCGGGCTGGGCATCGGCCGCCACAGTGGCGGATCCGCTGGCGAACAGGAAGCTGGTGTTGATCTCGACCTCGAGCCAGAACGAAACGCGCTGCACGCGGATCAGGTCGGCTTCGATCAGCGGCGCCATCGCCTCGATCACCTCGTCGGCGAGACGCTCGATCATGATGAAGGAGGAATCGTTCTCTGCACTCGCAACCGGCGCACCGCCGTCGGGCCGGCGCGACGCCTCGTGCACGACTTCCACTGGTTTCTGCTCGGGCACCATGCGCCCGTCGACCTCGAAAGGCACCAGCGTGCGCGGCAGGCCGGTCGGGATTTCCTCGTCGGCACGCACCAGGTAGGGCCCGATCTGGATCGGCTCCAGCGAGCGCGGCGGCGCGCGGAAGGCCGCGACCAGCGAGTCGGCCAGCACGCGGTACTTGCCCTCGTTCACCGAGGACACCGCGTACATCACGACGAAGAACGCCAGCAACAGCGTGATCAGGTCGCCGTAGGGAATGGCCCAGGCTTCGTGGTTCAGGTGCTCCTCGTGTTTCTTGCGCCGCGCCATGACCTAGCCTCCGCTCACGTAGCCGTTGAGCTTGACCTCGATGCTGCGCGGGTTCTCGCCCTGGGCGATCGAGGCCAGGCCCTCCACGAGCATTTCGCGGTACTTGCTGCCCGCGGCCACGGTCGCCTTCAGCTTGTGCCCGACCGGCAGGAAGAACAGGTTGGCGCTGGCGATACCATAAATCGTCGCGGTGAACGCCGCAGCGATACCGTGGCCGAGCTTGCTCGGATCGGCCAGGTTCTGCATCACGGCGATCAGGCCCAGCACGGCGCCGATGATGCCCAGCGTCGGCGCGTAGATGCCCATGCTCTCGTAGACCTTCGCGCCGAGCGTGTCGTAATCCTCCAGCGTGTCGATCTCCACGTGCAGGATATTGCGGATCATGTCCGGCTCGGTGCCGTCTACGAGCAGCTGCAGGCCCTTGCGCAGGAACGCGTCCGGCTCCTCCTCCGAGCTGCGCTCCAGGCCGAGCAGGCCTTCCTTGCGCGCCACCTGGCTCCAGCCGACCAACTTTTCGATCGCGCCGCTGCGGTCCATTTCCGGCTCGCGCAGCACCCAGCGAAACATTTTCAGCGCGCGCAGGAAGGCCTGCATGCGCCACTGGATCATCGCCGCCGAAATGGTGCCGACAATGACGATGACGAAGGCCGCGACGTTCCACAGCGCGCCCAGCCCGCTGCCCTTGAGGATGCTGCCGCCGAGGAGAGCGAAAACCGCGAGAAACAGCCCGCCCAGGCTCAATACGTCCAGTCGCCCGCCTGTCGCGGGCCCGGCCTCCGGCGCTTCTTCTTCAGCCGTCCGTGCGAGGCCGGCCTCGACCGAGTCGCCCGTTGCACTCATGAGGCCAGCCTCTCGGGCGCGACCGGTGCGTGGCGCGAAACCAGTCCGCGCGGATCGAGAATCAGCGCGATGCTGCCGTCACCTGTAATGGTCGCGCCCGAGAAGCCGGGCAATCCGTCCAGCACGCTGCCCAGGGGCTTGATGACCACGTCTTCCTGGCCGAGCAGGGCATCGGCTGCCAGGGCAGCGAATTCCCCGGCGCCGAGGTCGACCACGACGGCATGGCTCGGCCGCGCCGACTCGTGCCCCGGCAGGAACCACTCCGCCATCCGGTGCAGCGGCATGGTTTCGTCGCGCACCATGACCACCTCCCGCCCCTCCACGCGGCGGGTGCGGCAGGTATCCAGCTCCAGCAGCTCGCGCACCCCGGCCAGCGGCAGGGCGTAGCGCAGCCCCCCGACGCTGACCAGCAATGTCGGGAAGATGGCGAGCGTGAGCGGCAGCCGGATCTCGATGGTCGTGCCGATGCCTACGCGCGAGTCGATCACCACGCTGCCGTTGAGCCGCCCGATCGCCGTGCGCACCACGTCCATGCCGACGCCACGGCCGGAGACGTCGCTGACTTCCGCGCGGGTGGAGAAGCCGGGCATGAAGATCAGGTCCCACGCTTCCGCATCGCTGAGGCGCTGCGCCGCGTCCGCCGAGTGCAGGCCCTTTTCCACGGCCTTGCGACGCAGCACTTCCGGGTCCATGCCCTTGCCGTCGTCGCTGATCGCGATCACGATCGCGTTGCCCTCCTGTGCGGCCGACAGCTCGACCTTGCCGGCGCGCGGCTTGCCCAGCGCCACGCGCTCCTCCGGCGTCTCGATGCCGTGGTCGACCGCGTTACGCACGAGATGGACCAGCGGGTCAGCCAGCATCTCGACCAGGTTCTTGTCCAGCTCGGTGTCTTCGCCGTGCAGCTCCAGGTCGACTTCCTTGCCCAGCGTACGCGCGGTGTCGCGGGCGACACGCGGGAAGCGGCCGAAGACCTTGCGCACCGGCTGCATGCGCAGGCGCATGACGGCGGCCTGCAGTTCGGAGGTGATCAGGTCGAGGCCGGACACCGCGGTCTCAGCTGCCTCGCCGCCGCCGCGCATTTTCAGGGCCACCAGGCGGTTGCGGACCAGGACCAGTTCTCCCACCAGGTTCATCAGCGTGTCGAGCCGCGCGGTGTCCACCCGGAGCGTCGGCTCCGGCGCCGCGGGCGCG
>NZ_JAANBD010000007.1 GCF_011089885.1 Thioalkalivibrio sp. XN279
CCCGGCCGCCGCCGCAGCGCCGCCCGAGGGCGAGTCGTGGGAGGACATGATCGAGCGCATGAAACTCGGCGGCGCCACCCGCCAGCTGGCGCGGCACTGCAGCCTGGTGGGCCGGGAGGGCAGCCTGGTGCGGCTGGAAATCGATCGCGCGCACGAGATTCTTGCCACGCCGGCGCAGCAGGAGCGGCTGCGGGAAGCGCTGGCGGGCTATTTCCGCACCGAACTGCGCTTGCAGCTCGACTTCTCGCGCCCGGTAGACGAAACCCCGGCGGAGCGGGAGCGGCGTGCGGCTGCGGAGCGGCAGCGGGGCGCGGCGGCAGCCATCGCCACGGACCCGCTGGTGAAAGAGCTCGAGAAGGTATTCGACGCCACCGTGGACGATGACAGCATCCGCCCCGCGGATTGAGCACAGAAGAGTAGAGAGGATACGTACTGATGAAAGGTCAACTCGGACAACTCATGCGCCAGGCCCAGCAGATGCAGGAGAACATGCAGAAGGCCCAGGAGGAGCTGGCGGCAATCGAGGTGGTCGGCGAGGCGGGCGGCGGCATGGTCAAGGTGACCATGAGCTGCAAGCACGAGGTGCGCGGGATCGTCATCGATCCCGAACTGGTCGGCGACGACCGGGAGATGCTCGAGGACCTGGTCGCGGCGGCCGTGAACGACGCCCTGCGCAAGGTCGAGCGCACGGTGCAGGAAAAGTACTCCGGCATGACATCCGGGCTGGGGCTCCCGCCCGGGATGAAGCTGCCGTTCTGAGATCCGCATGCGCTATCCGCCCCGACTCGCCGGCCTGATCGAGGCCTTGCGCCGCCTGCCCGGTGTCGGGCCGCGCTCCGCGCAGCGCATCGCTTTTCACCTGCTGGAAAAGGACCGCGAGGGCGCCGCGGCGCTGGCCCGCGCGCTCGACGCGGCGCTGGACGGGGTGGGGCGCTGCCGGCGCTGTCGCATGTTCACCGAGACCGAGCTGTGCGAGACCTGCCGCGCGCCGTCGCGCGACGCGGGCCTGTTGTGCGTGGTCGAAACGCCGGCGGACGTGGTGGCGGTGGAAACCGGTTCGGGTTACGGGGGCAGGTATTTCGTGCTCATGGGCCACCTGTCGCCGCTCGACGGGATCGGCCCGGCCGAGCTGGGCCTGGATGCGCTCGAGGCCATCCTCGACGAGGGCGGCGTGAGCGAGGTGATCCTGGCCACGAATCCGACGGTCGAGGGGGAGGCGACGGCGCACTACATCGCCGAGCTGTGTGCGCGGCGCGGCATCGGCGCCAGTCGCATCGCGCACGGGGTGCCGATGGGCGGCGAGCTGGAGTATGTCGACAGCGGCACGCTGGCCCACGCCTTCGCGGGGCGCCAGAAGATCTAGCCGCGGCGCTGCAGGTCCTCGGTGAGGCGCAGCAGCCGCCGGTAGCTTTCGTAACGCCTGGGCGCGATCGCGCCGCTCTCCACGCCCGCTTTCACCGCGCATCCGGGTTCCCGCATGTGCCTGCAGTTGGCAAACCGGCACTCGCCGGCGGCGGCGACGATCTCCCTGAAGCCGAGTGCCGCCAGGCGCGGGTCGTCCAGCGCCGGCGCGAAGTCGCGTACGCCGGGGGAGTCGAGCAACTCGCCGCCGCCGGGCAGGGCATGGAGCGTGGTCGCGGTGGTGCGGTGCCGCCCCTCGCCGGTTGCATGCGAGATGCCCGCCGTGGCCAGCTCTACGTCCGGTACCAGGGCGTTGAGCAGCGATGACTTGCCGACCCCTGACTGTCCCACCAGGATGCTGCTGTGGCCGGCGAGGCAGGCCCGGAGCGCATCCAGGCCCGAGCCGGCCGCGGCGCTGGCCAGCAGCACGGGGTATCCGAGGGTGGCGAATTCCTCCAGCAGTCCCGCGGGGACGCTGTCTGGCAGGTCCGCCTTGTTGCACACGATCGCGGCGGCGACGTCCATGACCTCGGCGGCCGCGAGGTAGCGATCGATGATGTAAGGATCGGGCCCGGGCCGCGGCGCGCACACCACCACCAGCTGGGTGATGTTGGCGGCGAGCACTTCGCCGCGGCCGCGCGAATCGGGCCGCGTCAGCTCGGAGTGCCGCGGCAGGCGCTCCACCACGGCGCGATCGCCCGTGTCGCCCTCGGCCAGCCAGCGCACCCGGTCGCCGCACACCAGGCGCAGCCCGCGCCTTGCCACGAACGCGGGATGATGCTGTCCGGCCGCGTCCTCCACCACGAGACGCTGGCCGTAGGAGGCCACCACGCGGCCATCGACCAGGTCCGCGCCGGAGGCGGGCGGGGCCGCTCTGCTAGAATTCCTCGACTGCAAAAGAGGCTACCTGCCGAAGCTATGAAAGACGCCGATAACCTGGTCTGGATCGACCTGGAGATGACCGGGCTGGACCCGGGCCGCGACCGAATCATCGAGATTGCCACCGTGGTCACGGACAAGCAACTCAACGTGCTGGCGGAGGGCCCTGTCATCGCCGTGCACCAGGACGAGGCGGCGCTGCAGGGCATGGACGAGTGGAACACGCGCCAGCACGGCGGCTCGGGCCTGACCGACCGCGTGCGGCGCAGCCGGGCCAGCGAGCGCGACGCGGAGCTGGCCACGCTGACCTTCCTGGCGCGGCATGCGGAGCCGGGCGCGTCGCCGATGTGCGGCAACAGCATCTGCCAGGACCGGCGCTTCCTCGCGCGCTGGATGCCCGAGCTCGAGCGCTTTTTTCACTATCGCAACCTCGACGTGAGCACCCTCAAGGAGCTGGCCCGGCGCTGGGCGCCGGAGGTCGCGACCGGCTTCCACAAGCAGTCCAGCCACCTGGCGCTGCAGGACATCCGCGACTCCATCGAGGAGCTGCGCTACTACCGCGAGCACCTGTTCCGGCCGCTATGAACGCCTTGCCCTGCTCTCCGGCTTGCGAGCGCAACCGCGAGCCGATCCTGCAATGCATCCGGCCCCTGCTTGCTGATCGCCGGCGCGTGGTGGAAATCGGCAGCGGTACCGGCCAGCACGCGGCCTGGTTCGCGCCGCGCCTGCCCGCGCTGGCCTGGCTCACCACCGATCTCGCTGAGAACCACGCCGCCATCCGAGCCTGGGTCGAGGCGAGCGGGGCGCCCAACCTCGAGGGGCCGCTGCGCCTCGACGTGCGCGACGAGCCCTGGCCGGAGCTCGGTGCTGTCGACGCCGCCTTCAGCGCCAACACCGCACACATCATGCCCGAGCCCGCAGTCGTCGCCATGTTCGCGGGCCTCGGCCGTCGGCTGCCTGCAGGCGCGCCGTTCTGCCTCTACGGTCCATTCATGGAACAGGGTCGCCATGTCAGCGCGGGCAACGAGGCCTTCGACGCCGACCTGCGGGCGCGGGGCACCGGCATGGGGGTGCGGGACCTCGGCTGGTTGCTGCAGGTGGCCGCCGTGGCGGGCTTCGACCTGGAGGCGGTGGAACCGATGCCGGCCAACAACAGGGTGCTGGTATGGCGGAAGAAATGAACCCGGGCATGTTCGCAAGCGATGTCTACGCCGCTGCCGAGCGGATTCGCCCTTTCGTGCACCGCACGCCGGTGATGACCTCGCAGCGCCTCGACGAGATGGCCGGCGCGCGCCTGTTCTTCAAGTGCGAGAACTTCCAGGTTGGCGGCGCCTTCAAGGCCCGCGGCGCGTTCAACGCCGTGCTGTCGCTGCAGGAGGAGGCCGCGGCGCGGGGAGTCGCCACGCATTCCTCGGGCAATCACGGCGCCGCGCTGGCGCTGGCTGCGCGCACCCGCGGTATTCCCGCCTGGGTCGTCGTGCCGCGCGATGCATCCGGCTTCAAGCGGCGTGCCATCGAGCGCTACGGCGCGCGGGTGGTGGAATGCGAGCCGGGGCTGAGCAACCGGGAACAAAGCCTTGCGGCACTGGTGGCGGAGTGTGGCGCCACCGTGGTGCACCCCTATGACGACGATCGGGTCATCGCCGGCCAGGGCACGGTGGCGTGCGAGTTGCTCGACCAGGTGAGCGGGCTGGACATGCTGCTGTCGCCGGTCGGCGGGGGCGGCTTGTTGTCCGGCTGCGCACTGGTGGCGCGCGACCGTCGGCCGGACATGCGCGTGGTGGCGGGAGAACCGGCCGGCGCCGACGATTGCTGGCAGTCGATGCAGTCTGGCCGGCGCGTCCGCCTGGAGCAGGTCGACACGGTTGCGGACGGCCTGCGCGCCTCCATCGGGGCGCGCAACTGGGCCCTGATCTCCACCCTCGTCGACGAGGTGGTGCGCGTCGAGGAGGCCGAGATCGTCGCGGCCATGCGGCTGGTATGGGAAGTGCTCAAGATCGTCATCGAGCCGTCCTCCGCAGTGCCCCTGGCGGCGCTGCTCTCGGGGCGCATGGCTGCGCGCGGTGCCCGCGTCGGCGTCGTGGTGTCCGGCGGCAACGTCGACCTCGACACGTTGCCCGGCCTGCTCTCGACGGCCGGGGCGGGGTTTCGGTTATGATGCCTGCCCGCCCTACGAAGAGCGCCTGGTTGCCATGATCGGCCGAATCCTGACCCTGATGCTGCTGGTGTGTCTCGCCAGTACCGCCCTGGCCGAGACGCGCTACGTGTCGGACCGCCTCGAGATTACGCTGCGCACGGGCACCTCCACCCAGCACTCCATCGTCCGCATGCTGCCCAGCGGCACGCGCCTGGAAGTGCTGGAACGCGACAGCGCCAGCGGCTATGCGCGCGTGCGCACCCCGGACGGCACGGAGGGCTGGGTGCTGGCCCGGTACCTCATGGACCAGCCGGCCGCGCGCGACCGGCTCGCGGCCGCCACGGAAGGCGCTTCCAGTCTCGAGCTGAGGGTCACTGACCTGGCAGCGCAGGTCGAAGCCTTGAGCGGCGAGCGGGACGCGCTGCAGGCGCAACGCGACGGCCTCGAGAGCGAGCTCGCTGAAGTGCGCTCGGAGCTGGAGCGCATCCGGCGTGTTTCCGCCTCGGCCGTCGAACTGGATAACGCCAACCGCGAACTGCGCACGCGCGTCGCGGCGGCGGAACAGGACGGCACCTTGCTGCGCGCCGAGATCGCCGAGCTCAAGCGCAATACCCAGCGCGACTGGTTCGTGGCCGGGGCGGGCGTGCTTCTGCTCGGCCTGGTGCTCGGCATCGTGCTGCCGCGGATTCGCTGGCGGCGCCGCTCGGGCTGGGGCGACCTCTAGACGCCTCACCGCCCAGGGCCGGCGATTCAGCCACGGTCCGCGCCGGGCGCCTGTCATGCGCGCCGTACCCACGTCACGCGTCCCTCTCGGTTAATGAGATGCCCTCGAGTGACGCGTGACGTGGGCCCGACGCGGGGGGTTGCACTACTCGAGACAGGCGCCGTCCAGCCCGCCCGAGCCGCGACGCGGTGAGGGAAGGCTGACCATTCCTGCAACGTAGCGCGAGCGGCATGACACAGGCCACTCGAGGGCATCTCATTAACCGAGAGGGGCCTGTGTCATGGCGCCGCGCGGTCACGCGGGGAGCACCGCCGCGCGGTCCCGCGGCCAAACGGTCGGTCAGCCGACGGCCTGCCCGGCGAGGAACATCCAGGTCTCGACCACCGTATCGGGATTGAGCGAGATGCTCTCGATGCCCTCTTCCAACAGCCACTGCGCGAAGTCGGCGTGGTCCGACGGGCCCTGGCCGCAGATGCCGATGTACTTGCCCTGCTTGCGGCAGGCGGAGATCGCCATGTGCAGCAGCGCCTTCACGGCGCCGTCGCGCTCGTCGAACAGGTCGGCGATGATGCTCGAGTCGCGGTCCAGGCCGAGCGTCAGCTGGGTCATGTCGTTGGAACCGATCGACATGCCGTCGAAATACTCCAGGAACTCTTCCGCCAGCAGGGCGTTCGACGGGATCTCGCACATCATGATGAGCTTGAGGCCGTGCTTGCCGCGCTCGAGGCCGTTGGCGGCGAGCAGTTCGACCACTTTCTTCGCCTCCGCCACGGTGCGCACGAAGGGCACCATGACCTGCACGTTCTCCAGGCCCATCTCCTCGCGCACCCGCCTGAGCGCGCGGCATTCCAGCTCGAAGCACGGCCGGAAGCTCTCGGCGACGTAGCGTGATGCGCCGCGGAAGCCCAGCATCGGGTTTTCCTCGTGGGGTTCGTACTCGCGGCCGCCGATGAGGTTGGCGTACTCGTTGGACTTGAAGTCGGACAGGCGCACGATCACCGGGTGCGGCGCAAAGGCGGCGCCGATGGTGCTGATGCCCTCGGCCAGCTTCTCGACGAAGAACTCCACCGGGTCGTCGTAGCCCGCCATCTGCTGCGAGATAGTGTGCTTGAGGTCGTCGGACAGCGAGTCGAACTCGAGCAGGGCGCGCGGATGCACGCCGATCATGCGGTTGATGATGAACTCGAGGCGCGCCAGGCCGACCCCGCGGTGCGGGATGCCGGCGAAGTCGAAGGCACGGTCGGGGTTGCCGACGTTCATCATGATCTTGACCGGGATGTCGGGCATGCTGTCCAGCTCGATGGTCTGCTCCTCGTAATCGAGGCGGCCGTCGAAGATGAAACCGGTGTCACCCTCGGCGCAGGATACGGTGACGGGCTTGCCGTCCTGGACCTTGTCTGTGGCGTCGCCGCAGCCGACCACGGCCGGGATGCCGAGCTCGCGCGCGATGATGGCGGCATGGCAGGTACGCCCGCCGCGGTTGGTGACGATGGCCGCGGCGCGCTTCATCACCGGTTCCCAGTCGGGATCGGTCATGTCGGCCACGAGCACGTCGCCGGGCTGCACCCGGTTCATTTCTTTCACGTCGCTGATGATGCGCGCCGTGCCTGCACCGATGCGCTGGCCGATGCTGCGGCCCGTGGCGATCACCGTGGAGCGGTCTTTCAGCTTGAAGCGCAGGATGGAGCGCCCCTGGCGGCTCTGCACGGTCTCGGGCCGCGCCTGCAGGATGTAGAGCTTGCCGTCGCCGCCGTCCTTGCCCCATTCGATGTCCATCGGCGCGCCGTAGTGCTTTTCGATCGCCACGGCGTGGCGCGCGAGGGTCTCGACGTCCGCCTCGTCGAGGCAGAAGCGGCCGCGGTCCGCGGTCGGCACATCGATGGTGCGGGTGCCGTGGCCGTCGTCGCCATGGACCATCTTGATGGCCTTGCTGCCCAGGGTCTTGCGCAGCAGGGCGCGCTTGCCCGCCGCCAGAGCGGGCTTGTAGACGTAGAACTCGTCGGGGTTGACGGCACCCTGCACGACCATCTCGCCGAGCCCCCAGGACGCGGTGATGAACACCACGTCGCGGAAGCCGGACTCGGTGTCGAGCGTGAACATCACGCCGCTGGCGCCGGTGTCGCTGCGCACCATGTGCTGGATGCCGGCAGACAGGGCCACCTGGGAATGGTCGAAGCCGTGGTGCACGCGGTAGGCGATGGCGCGGTCGTTGAACAGCGAGGCGAACACGTCATGGATGCGCTCGATCACCTGGGCGATGCCGCGCACGTTGAGGTAGGTCTCCTGCTGCCCGGCGAAGCTGGCTTCCGGCAGGTCTTCGGCGGTCGCGGAGGAGCGGACGGCGACGGCGATGTCACGCCCGCCCGCCATCTCGTCCCAGGCCTTGCGAATCTCTTCGTTCAGCCGCGGCTGCAGCGGCGTCTCCTTGATCCACTGGCGTATGGCAGCGCCGGTCTCGACCAGCTTGTCGACGTCGTCCACGTCGAGGTCCTGGAGGACTTCGCGGATCCTGTCGGCGAGGCCCTCCTGCGCCATGAAGTCGCGGTAGGCGGCGGCGGTCGTGGCGAAGCCGTCAGGCACCGTCACGCCCAGGCCTTCGAGGTTGGCGAGCATCTCGCCCAGAGACGCGTTCTTGCCGCCGACGCGCTCGACGTCGCCCATGCCGAGTTCGTCCAGCTTCAGGATGTACTGTTCCACCGTGGCCCCCTTGAGTTTCCCTTCCCCGGGAAAGGACAATGCGCACTGCCCCGTCGAACGGATCAGCACATGAATCATCGCACTGTTTTCTTCGTCTCGGACCAGACCGGCGTCACATCCGAGACCCTTGGCCACAGCCTGCTGACGCAGTTCGACGGGCTCAAATTTCGCGGCGTGACTGTGCCATTTATCAACACCCGTGACAAGGCGAAAGAATGCGTACGACGCATCAACCTGACGGCCGAGGTCGAAGGCGCCAGGCCGATCGTCTTCGCCACCATGGTGCAGGACGAGTTACGCGCAATTATCGAGGAAAGTCAGGGACTTGTGCTTGACTTCTTCGGTGCTTTCATAGGTCCGATGGAGCGCGAGCTGGGCCGCGCGTCGAGTCACGCCACCGGCAAGGCCCACGGCGTCGCGGACCAGCGTTCCTACACCCGGCGCATCGACGCCATGAACTATGCCCTCGAGCACGACGACGGCTCCACCACGCGGGACTACAGCAAGGCCGACATCATCCTGGTCGGCGTGTCGCGCTCCGGCAAGACGCCGACCTGCCTGTACATGGCGTTGCGCTACGGGGTGTATGCAGCGAATTACCCGCTCACGGAGGAAGAGTTCGAGCAATGCAAGCTGCCGCCGCCCCTGGTGCGTCACAAGGACCGGCTGTTCGGCCTCACCATCAAGCCACAGCGGCTACAGCAGATCCGGCACGAGCGCAGGCCCGAGAGCAAGTACGCCTCGGCCCGGCAGGTGAGCTTCGAACTGCGTTCGGCCGAGGCCCTGTTTACGCGCTACGGCATCGATCACATCGACACCACGGAAAGCTCGGTCGAGGAGATCGCCAGCGCCGTGCTCGACCGCACCGGGCTGCTGAACCGGCTGCAGGAAGGCGGTGCCGGCTAGATGATACCGGCCGGCGCCTCGATCCCGGTGAGCGCCGGAATCCTGGCGAGCCGTGCCGCCGCGCTGCCAAGCGCCGCGGTCAATTCGGGCCCGCTCCCGCCGTGGTCCGCGGTGGGCGCGAGATAGCGCTCGAGGTAGATCCGTAGCGTCGCACCCTGGGTGCCGGTCCCCGACAGGCGGTACACGAGGCGCGAGCCGTCGTCGAGGAACACGCGCAGCCCCTGGCCCGCGGAGACGCTGCCGTCGATCGGGTCCGTGTAGGTGAAGCTGTCCGCGCGCGTCACGCGCGCGCCCGCCAGGGCCTGTCCAGTGAGTTCCGCGAGGCGACCTTCGAGCCCCGCCATGATCCCCGCTGCCACGGCGCCGTCGGCGATGAACCAGTCATGCCGGGCGAAGGCATGACGGCCGAAACGGCGCCAGTGGTCCTGCACCAGGCCCGCCACCGGGCGTCCGGTCACGGCGACGAGATTGAGCCAGAACAGCACGGCCCAAAGCCCGTCTTTCTCGCGCGCATGGCTGGAGCTGGTGCCGAAGCTTTCTTCGCCGCACAAGTCCACGCGCCCGGCGTCCAGCAGGTTGCAGAAGAAGCGCCAGCCGGTGGGCGTCTCGAAGCAGGGCACGCCGAGCGCCTCCGCCACGCGGTCGACGGCGCGGCTGGTGGGCATGGAACGCGCGATGCCGGCCAGCCCGGCCGCATAGCCCGGCACCTCGCGGGCATGCTCGGCCAGCAGCGCCAGGCTGTCGCCGGGGCTCACCATCATGTCCCGCCCGACGATCATGTTGCGGTCGCCATCGCCGTCGGATGCGGCGGCGAGGTCGCCGGCGCCCGGGCCGCTCATCCATGCCACGAGGTGCGCCGCATCGACGGGGTTGGGATCGGGGTGGAGCCCGCCGAAGTCGGGCAGCGGGACCGCGTTCACCACGGTGCCCGCAGGGGCGCCGAGCCGCCGCTCGAGGATCTCGACTGCGTAGGGCCCCGTCACCGCATTGAGCGCGTCAAAGCGCATGCGGAAACGACCGTTGCCGAGCAGGGCCCGGATGCGTTCGAAATCGAACAGCTGCTCCATCAGTGCGGCGTAGTCGGCGACAGGGTCTACGACTTCGACTTCCAGCGGGCCGGCCTGCTGCACGCCGAGCTCGTCGAGGTCGACCGCTGCGACGTCCGCCACGCGGTACTCGCGGATTTCCAGCGAGCGGCGCCATACGGCTTCGGTGAGCGCCTCGGGGGCCTGGCCGCCGTTGGCGGTGTCGAACTTGACGCCGAAGTCGCCGTCGGGACCGCCGGGGTTGTGGCTGGCGGTGAGCAGGAACCCTCCCGCCGCCCCGCGCAGGCGAATGAGGTGGGAGGCTGCCGGGGTGGAGAGCATGCCCTGTCGGCCCACGACGATGCGGCGTACGCCGTTGCCCGCGGCGATGCTGAACAGCCGCTCGAGCGCCTCGGCATTCCAGTAGCGGCCGTCGCCGCCCGCCACCAGCGTGGCGCCGCGGAAATCACCGGCAGCATCGAACACGGACTGGAGAAAGTTCTCCAGGTAGTTCGGCTCGCGAAAACGCGACACCTTTTTGCGCAACCCGGCGGTGCCGGGACGCTGGTCGTCAAACGGTTCTGTAGGAATGCGACGCACGTCCATTTTCCGGGCTCTCCTTGCCGCGAGAGAGGTGAATTCCCTGTGCTATATTGCCGCGCATGATAGCAGACGGCTCCATCGCTTTGCCGTGCCCGACGCAGCCGGGCAGCTTCACCGCGCTGATGCATCTGTACGAGAGTAACTACCTGCGGCTGCACTGGCTGCTCGAGGACCTGGACGACCTGCCGGCGTGCCAGTGGTCCCGTCCCCGCGGCGACCTGCCGTTGTGCCTGCAGCTGCTCGAGGCGAGTCCGTACACCACCACGCTGCGCCTGACCTATTTCTTCGACGAGGGCGGCGAGCGGGTGGCCGACCCGGATCTCACGATCCGCGTCTACCACGACGCCGGGCTGGCCGAGGCCATGGCCTGCCGGCCGCACCACCTGCACCATGCGTTGCGCCGTTTCGACACCGCGCCGGGCGACGAACTGGGACGGCGCTGGGCGCGCAACAACATGCTCAACAAGTGGCTGGAGTACTGCCACGATCACGGCCACAGGTTCCGCCCGGGCGGCGCGCGCGTCGCCGCGGCGGGTTGAGCCCGTCGATGTCTGCTGCAGGGGCGACCGGGGCATGAGTGAAGACGGCGACAGCCTCGCGCGGCGTGCGCTGAAGCGCGTGGGACGCGAGGAGGAGATCGATGACGATCGCCTCCTCAACCTGTTCCGCAACCGGGCGGAGCTGAAGAAGGCATTCGCCGACCTGCAGAAGTCCCTGCGCCTCGCCGAGGAGCGCCTTGCCAGCCAGGAGGCGGCCACGCGCCGCGCGGAAGAGCGCTTCCAGGCCATTGAACAGCTGCTGGCCCGTCCTGATACCGGTTATACGGCCCTGGTGTACTTCCAGTTGCGTGCGCTCTGGCGCGCCTGCCAGGAGCGACTGCAGGCGATTTCCGCCGAGCTGCGCGGACGGCACGAAGAGCGGCAGCGTCGCGAGGAACTCATGCGCTTCAACCAGCGCAAGCAACGGCAGCTCGCCGGGCTGGACCAGCAGCTGGCGCAGGCGCAGGACGAGGTCGAGGAACGACTGGAGCGGCGCAACGCGTTGCGCAAGGAGTTCGAGGGGTCGCAACAGCTGTGGGCTTACTTCCGCCGCCGGCGTATCGCCGAGCAGCTGGCGCAGCGCCAGGGCGAGCTGGAGTCAGCGCGCCTGCGGCTGGCGGAACTGCAGGACCGCCGCGCCGCCGTGAACGCCGAGCCCTGGCCGGAGTTTGCCGGGCTGGAGATCAGCGCCAAGCGCGACATCAACCTGCGCCTGATCGCTGCGGCGCAGGAGCTCTACCTGCATTTCACCACCGACGAGCTGGCGCGCAAGGCGCGCGACGCCAACCTGAACACGGTGCAGGAGATGCGCTACGGTTCTGAGGCTGAGTGCAAGGTGCTCATCGGCAAGGTGCGCGAGGCGCTGGCCACGCTGGGACCCAGCGTGCCCGCCCCGGAGGCGGTGGAGGCCCGCGGACAGCTGCTGGCGCAGGAGGCCGAGTATCGCAGCGAACGCGAGACGGTGCCGATGGCGTCATCCGTGGCCCGCATCGATGTGCCGACCTTGAATCCCGCCAGCGGCGTGCGGCGCCGCGTCCCCATCGAGGTCAACGTGCTGGCTGAAGAATACTGGGGTATCTACGACGCGCTCATTCCCTGAGGGGCGCCGCGACCTCGGTCGTTGCCGGCGCACGACTCGCGGCGCTGCGCCGCAGGCGGCGCACCCAGCGACCCGCATCATCGATGATGGCGTAGGTCCAGGGCACCAGCAGAAGTGAAGTCACGGTCGAGAAACCGAGCCCGCCGATGATGGCGCGCGCCATCGGGAAGTAGGCCGGCGCGCCCACGTCGTCGCCGCCGACCTTGGTGGCGCTGAGCGCCAGCGGCAGCAGCCCGAGGATGGTGGTCGCTACCGTCATGAGGATGGGACGCAAGCGATCGCGGCCGGCCTGCACCAGCGCCTCGTCACGCTCCAGGCCTGCGCGCCTGAGGTTGTTCACGTGGTCGACGAGGACGATGCCGTTGTTCACCACCACGCCCACCAGGATCATGATGCCGATGGTGGCCATGAACGAGAACGTGGTCCCGGTCAGCATGAAGAACCAGAACACGCCGATGATCGAAAAGCCGATCGAGGTGATGATCGACAGCGGATAGACGGTCGACTCGAACAGCGCCGCCATGACCAGGAAGATCAGCGCGATGGCCAGCAGGATGTTCTGCATCATGACCTGCTGGGTCTGGTCGGCCTGCTGGAACCCGCGCCCGAACTGCCAGCTGTACCCGGGTGGCAGCTGGTACGCGTCCATCAGGTCCTTGATCGCGGGGCGCAGTTCGTCGAGCGACTTGCCGTCGAGGTTGGCGTTGATGACCACGGCGGTGACGCGATCGATGCGGCGGATCTGCTCGTAGCCGCGACTGACCTCGAATTCGGCCACCGAGCCGAGCGGCACCAGGCCGCCATCGGGTGTGTACAGCGGCAGGTTGGCGAGCTGCTCGATGCTCTGCCGGTCGTTCTCGCGAAAGGCGATGCGCACCTTGATCTCCCCGTCGCGGCCGCGGAAATCGCGCAGCTGCTGGCCGCGCAGGGCCACCGCGACGGAGGAGGCCACCGACTGCGGGGTCAGGCCCAGCTGCACAGCACGCTCGCGATCGACGCGGACCCTGACTTCCCGGTCCCCGTTGCCGATATCGGCGCGCACTTCCGTGAGTCCCTCGATCGTCCCCAGCAGCCGCACCACCTCCGGTGCGATCCGGGCCAGCACCTCGGTCGATTCGCCCGACAGCTGCAGGCTGAAACTCTCGTCGCCACCCTGGGCGTTGAACTCGAAGGACGGTCGGCCGATGACGATCTCCGGCAGGTTCTCCATCACCCGCTCGATGATTTCGCCGGTGGGCACGCGGGCCTCGTCGCCGTCGTGCAACAGCAGCGTGCTCTGCGCGCGGCCTTCCTCGTAGAAGCTGTAGACCGAGCGGATGTCGAACTCTTCCTGGTTTGCATACAGGTATTCCTCGATCAGATCGACGGCCTGCTTCATCTGCTCCAGGGGGTATTTTTCCTTGACGTTGTACTGCAGCAGGAGCTGGCGGCCGGCCTCCTGCGGAAAGGTGTCGAATTTCACCTGCTTGAGCGGGATGGCGACGCTGGCCACGATCAGGACGGCAGCGAGCCCGGTCCACCAGCGGTGCCGCAGCGTCCATTCCAGCGCGCGTGCATAGCGACCGGTGAGGCGCGTCATCCAGGAACCCGCGCTGGGCAGCGGTGGGGCGGGGATGCGCGCCGCCACCATCGGGACGACTGTCTGCGCCATCACCAGCGAAGCGAGCATGGCCACGACGATGCTCACCGCGACATGAGTGAGGAAGACCGTGATATTGGTCTTGATGCCGAACAGGATGGGCACGAACACGATGATGGAGGTCAGGGTCCCGGCCGTCACCGCCAGCCAGACTTCCCTGACGCCCCTGAGGGTGGCCTCGCGCGGGTTGTCGGGATCGAGCTGCCGCTGGCGAAAAATGCTCTCCGTGACCACCACGGCGTTGTCCACCAGCATGCCGATGGCGAGCATCAGGCCCATCATCGACAGGATGTTGAGACTGATATCGAGGAAGTACATGACGCCGAGCGTGATGAGGATCGAGAAGGGCACGCAGGCCACCACGATCAGGGTTGTCGCCGCCTGGCGCAGGAACAGGTAGAGGATGCCGAAGGCGAACACGGCGCCGAGCGCGCCCGAGCTGAGCAGGTCCGACAGGGAGGTGGTGACGCCGTCCGCCTGGTCGCCCAGGGCAAAGACGCTGATACCTTTCATCTGCGGGTTGTCCGCTGCGGCATTTACTTCCCGCATCACCCGGCGGGACACTTCGACCAGGTTCGCGCCCGGCTGCTTGTAGATGTCGAGACCGATGGAGTAACGGCGGTCGAGGTGGCGGGCGTTGAGGCGCTCCGGGCTGCGCAGCTCGATGTCGGCAATGTCGCCGAGGCGCAGGTTGTCGCGGATGAGGATGTTCTTCACCTCGGCCACGGAGGAGAGCTCGCCGATGGGGCGCACGCTGTAGCGCTGCTCCCCGTCCGTGAGACGCCCGGCGCTGACCGAGAAGTTCGCGCGCTGCAGCAGTTGCTGCAGCTGGTTCAGGTCGACCCCATGCGCAGCTACCCGGTTGGCGTCGAGCAGGATGCGGATTTCGCGCTGGTCCACGCCATAGAGCGTGACCCGGGACACGCCCTCGACGCGTTCGATGCGGCGCTTCAGCTGCCGGTCCAGCATGGTGTAGGCGTCCGACAGGTCGCGCTCGCTGCTGATGCGCAGGTTGAGGATCGCCTGGTCGCCCAGGGAGCCGGTGAAGATCAGTACCCGGCGCACGTCGGCGGGCAGCTGGTGGCGGATGGCGTCGACCTTGGCGCGGGCCTCGATTCCCTTGGACGCCACGTCCTCGTCCCAGCCGAACTGCAGGAAAATCTGCCCGCCGTCCTGGTTCGAGGTGGACTGCATCCGCTCCACGCCGCTGAGCGTCGCCAGCGCTTCCTCCACCGGCCGGGTGATGAGCCGCTCCACTTCCTCGGGTGTCGAACCCTCGTAGGGAACGTTGATGAAAATGCCGGGGAACTGGATGTCCGGGAATTTCTCCAGCGGCAGCAGCCTGGAGGCGATGGCGCCGACAACCGCGAGGGCGATGAAGATCATCACCGTGGTGACGGGCCGCTGGATGGCGCCGCGCGTGAGGATCATCCCCGTGCCTCAGCGGGTGCCGCTGCGACCACGCGTATGCCCCGATCGAGCAGGGAGTACACCACCGGGATCACCACCAGCGTGAGCAGCGTGGACACCACCAGGCCCCCGATCACCGCCACCGCCATCGGGGCCCGGACCTCGGCGCCCTCGCCGAAGCCGAGCGCCATCGGCAGCAGGCCGAGGACGGTGGTGGACGTGGTCATGAGGATCGGCCGCAGGCGCGCCCGTCCGGCCTCGAGAATGGCTGCGGTGACTTCCAGTCCGGCGCGCCGCAGCTGGTTGATGAGATCCACCAGCACGATGGCGTTATTGACCACGATGCCGGCCAGCATGATGACGCCGATGAAAGCCACCACGCTCACCGTCGTGCCGGTGAGCCACAGGGCCCACGCAGCCCCGACCAGGGCCAGCGGAATGGTGAACAGGATGACGAAGGGGTGGACCAGGGACTCGAACTGCGAGGCCATCACCAGGTAGACCAGGAACACCGCCATCGCCAGGGTGAACAGCATGGAGTTGAACGACGCCTGCATTTCGGCGCTCTGCCCGGCGATGACCGCCGCGATCCCGGGCGAGAAGGGGATGCCGGCCAGGATCTGCTCCAGCTCCTGCGTGGCCACGGCCAGGTCGCCGTAGGCCAGGTTGGCAGAGATGATCGCCACCCGGGACTGGTCCGCCCGGCGTATCTCCGCCGGGCCGACCGCGAGGCGGATGTCCGCCACGGCTTCCAGGGGCACCGGACGTTCACTGCCCGGGTTGATGATCAGGTTGCGGACCTCGGCCACCGATGCATCGCGCGTATCCACGCTGCGCACCAGGACGTCGATCTTCTTGTCGCGCCAGGTGTAGCGCGTGGCCACTTCGCCGCGCACCTTGGCGACGACGATGTCGGCCACGTCTCGCACCACCAGTCCGAGTCGCGCGGCGCGTTCCTGGTCGAACACGATCTGGATCTCGGGGTTGCCCTGTTCGACGGTGCTGCGCACGTCGGCAAAGCGCGGCGAGTCCTCCAGCGCGCGACGGATCTGGCGGGCATAGTCGGCCAGCTGGTCCAGGTCGTAGCCGGCGAGCTCGATCTCCAGCGGCGTGCTTAGGGTGAACAGGGCGGGGCGCGCGAACTCGTAGGCTATGCCCGGCGTCGATTCCAGCGAGCTGCGCAGGGCGGCGACGGCCCGGGCCTCGGCCTCGCGCCCGCCGGCCGGATCGAGCTTGAAGTTGATGCGTCCGGTGTGCTCGCCGGCATCCACCGGGCTGGCGTCGAGGCGGTTGCCCGTGCCGGCGACCGAGTAGCTTAGTTCCAGGTCCGGCAGTTCGGCCGCACGCTCCTGCAGTCGGGCGATCGCGGCATCGGTGGCCTGGATGGGGGAGCCGGCAGGCAGGCGGACGTCGACGTAGAACTCGCCCTGGGCGAGCTGCGGCAGCAGTTCATAGCCCAGCCGCGGCACGATGGCCAGCGTAGAACCGAAGGCGACCGTCGCTGCCGCCAGCACCAGCCAGCGATGGCGCAGGGAGCCGGCCAGGAGCGGCGCATAGGCGCGGGCCGCCAGCTTGTAGAAGCCCTGGAAGGTGTATGTCAGCGGCCACATCGCCCATCGTGCCGCCCAGGCAATGCCGCGCCCGAGGCGGATGAAGAGGCGCAGTACCAAAGCCAGGCCGCGCGTCACCCGGCCGGGCTGCGCCGCTGCCTTTTCCGCGTCCTCGTCCGCGGCATAGCGTGCGGGGCCGCCGCGTGCAGCGAGCATGGGGATCAGCGTCAATGCGACCAGCAGCGAGAACAGCAGGGCGAAGGTCACGGTGAGCGCCTGGTCGCGAAACAGCTGGCCGGCGATGCCCGTGACGAACACCATGGGGAAGAACACCGCTACCGTGGTCAGCGTTGCGGCGGTCACCGCGCCTGCCACTTCGCCGGCGCCTTCCTGCGCCGCGACCAGGATGCTGGCGCCTTCCTCGCGCTTGCGCACGATGTTTTCCAGCACCACGATGCTGTTGTCCACCAGCATGCCGATGGCGAGCGCGATACCGCCGAGCGACATGATGTTGAGGCTCACGTCCGCGCTGTACATCAGCAGGAAGGTGCCGATGACCGACACCGGGATCGCGGCGCCGATGATGAAAGTCGCGCGCGCGTCCCGCAGGAAGGCGTACAGCACCAGCACCGCGAGCAGGCCGCCGGCGAGCGCGGCGTTGCGCACCTCGCTGATGGCGTTGGAGATGAAACGCGACTGGTCGTAGACCATGCGCAGCCGGGTGCCGTCGGGCAGTCGCTTGCCCATCGCCTCGACGCGCTGGTTGACCCGCTGCGCCACCTGCACCGTGTTCGCATCGCCCTCCTTGTAAACGGCCAGCTCCACGCTTTCGCTGCCGTCGACGCGGGTGATGGCCTCGCGCTCCTTGTGGCCGCGCGTCACCGTGGCCACGTCGCGCAGGTAAAGCGGGCGGCCCTCCGGCGTCGCGATCACCGCGTCGGCGATCTCCTCCACACTGGCGAACTCGTTCAGGGTGCGCACCAGGAAGCGCTGTTCGCCCTGTTCCAGCCGTCCGCCGGACAGGTTGATGTTCTCGGCGCGCAGCCGGCCGGCGACGCCCTGGATGGAGAGTCCCAGCTGGGCCAGCTTTTCCTGGTCCACCAGGACCTGGATCTCGTCCTCCAGGCCGCCGCTGACCTTGACCGCGGCGACGCCTTCCACCGCTTCGATATCGTTCTTCAGGCGGTCCTCGGCGAAGCGCCGCAGGGCCTGCAGGCGCGCGGTCTCGTCAATGCCGGTGGCTGGTGCCTCGTAGATGAACGCGAGCCGCTGGATCGGCTCGTTGGATGGGTCGAAGCGCAGCAGCAGCGGTCGGCTGGCCTCCAGCGGCAGTTGCAGCACGTCCAGCTTCTCGCGCACTTCCACGCCCGCGATGTCCATGTCCGTGCCCCACAGGAACTCGAGCACCACGTCGGACTGCCCGGGCCGCGACACCGAGCGGACCTGGCGGATGTTCTTGATGGTGCCGACGGCCTCTTCGATGGGTCGCGTGAGGAGACTCTCGACCTCCAGCGGCGCACTGCCGTCGAGCTCGGTACGCACCGTGAGCGTGGGGTAGGAGAGGTCGGGCAGCAGGTTGACCTTGAGTCGCGACAGCGAGACGAAGCCGAACAGGACGACGGCAAGGGTGAACATGGCAATGGTCACCCGACGCTGGGTGGCGATGTCTACCAGGCGCATGGCTGAGTTTCCCTGCGCTGCTCAGAGCGCATCGCCGGCCAGGCGAGAGGGCGCGCGTCGCACCACCTCTACACGGCTGCCGTCGCGCAGCCCGGACTGCCCCACGACGACGATTTCCTCGTCGCCCTCGAGGCCTTCAACGATCTCCACGCGATCTCCACTGGCATATCCGGTGATCACGGGGCGGCGTTCCACCTTGCCGTTGACGATGACGAACACCGAGTCGGAAACATCGTCGTCGACTATGGCCACGCGCGGCACCAGCAGGACGTTGCTGCGGGAGTCCCATACGATGTTGAAGCGGCCGAACATCCCGGGCTTGAGTTGTCCGTCGGGGTCCGGCACTTCCATGGTGACCTTGAACGTGCCCGTCATGGGGTCAACGACGGGGCTGACGCGTTCTACGCGTGCGGCGAAGCGCCGCCCGGGGATTGCGTCGAGCCGGAGTTCGGCAGCCTGCCCGGGTTCCAGTCGCCTGAACTCACGCTCCGGGATGTGCAGGTAAGCGATCAGCGGATCCAGTGCAGTGACCCGGAAGGCGGGGGAATTGGCGGTGATGGTGTTGCCGAGCTTGATGTGGCGCTCCGCCACCACGCCGTCGATCGGGGCGCGGATCTGGGTGTAGTCGTGTTCCAGCTGGGCCAGCTGGTAGACGGCCCTGAGCGCCTCGAGTTCGAACTTCAGGTCCTCGAAGGCCCCGGAGCTGACCAGCCCGCGCTCGAACAGCGTTACGTTGCGGTTGTACTCCTGCTCGAGCTTGCGCAGGTTGGCACGCGCCCGCTCCATCTCCAACCGCAGCCGGTCGCCGTCCAGCCGCGCCAGCACCTGCCCTTCAGTGACGCGGTCGCCTTCTTCCACCAGGAGTTCGACCACCTCGCCGCCCACTTTCGCCACCACCACCGCGTCGGCGTCGGTCTCCAGCGAAGCCGTGCCCGTATAGAGCGCGGCCACGTCGCCACGCTCCAGACCCGTGACTTCGACCGGGATCGCCGTCTCTTCCTTTTCCTCGGCTTCCGGCGCCTCGTTCTTCTGCATGCACCCCGCGGTGAGCAGGGTGGCGAGCAGTGCTGTGGCTGCGAATCGCGGGGACGCCGGTGTTGCGAAACGGTGGGTCATGAACATGCTCCGGGTGTGACCGATGACTCACTACGATAGTGTTGTAGTTAAGTATAACACCGGTTATGCGGCTTGCAAGCCCCGGATCACTCCTTGCTGCCTGCGCCCCTGCCAGCGATGACCGCCCCGGGCAGCGTCGCCAGGTCCACCACCATGCGAGCGGCCTCCTGCAGCAGCACGTCCGGCGCATCCTCTTCCTCGGCCTCCGCCAGCGACTCGAGCGCCTCCAGCCCCAGGGCGGCACGGCGCTCGTTTTCCAGCGCCAGCTGTTCCGCCTCGACCGCCTCGTTCTCTGCGCGGCGCGTCTCGATGTTCAGGGAGACGGATTTCTGTGCGCGGCGCTCTTCGATCGCCTCGATGTTGCCCATGAGGTGGCGGAAGTTCGGATCGTCGGCGCGGCGTTCCTGGTGCTGCGTGGCGACGATCTCGATGGCCTCGCCCAGGGCGCCCTGGCGCGAGAACGGCGTCGGCCGGATCTGGTCCCAGGGCAATGCGGTTTCCCGCGTGCTCTCGCCCACCATGTGCGAGTCGACGGGGGAGGGCACGATGATGTCCGGGACCACGCCGCGGTGCTGCGTGCTGGCGCCGGTGACGCGATAGTACTTGCCCACGGTCAGTGTCAGCTGGCCGAAGCGCGGCTCCGCACCGGGCGCGTAGCGGTCGAGCGGATAGAGGTTCTGCACGGTCCCCTTGCCGTAGGTTTGCTGGCCGATGACGATGCCCCGGCCGTAGTCCTGGATGGCGCCGGCGAAAATCTCCGAGGCCGACGCGCTGAAGCGGTTGACCAGGACCGCGAGCGGGCCGTCGTACACCGGGTCTGCCGCCTGCTCCTCCAGCACCTCGATGCGGCCGCTGGTGTCGCGCAGCTGGACCACGGGGCCCGGCGGAATGAACAGGCCGGTCATGGCCGTGGCCTCGGAAAGATGGCCGCCGCCGTTGTTGCGCAGGTCGAGCACCAGGCCGTCGATGCCTTCGGCCTTCAGTTCCTCGGTGAGGCGACGCACGTCCGCGGTGGTGCTGGTGTACTCGCGGGCCCCGGCCACGCGGGCGTTGTAGTCCTGGTAGAAGGACGGCACGGTGATGACGCCGATGCGCCGCACCTGGCCCTGGTGCTCGATCTCGAGCAGTTCCTTGCGGGCCGCCTGCGCCTCCAGCTTCACCTTGTCACGCACCAGGGGAATGACGACCGACGCGCTGCCCGGTGCGGCGCCGCCGGGCAGGATCTGCAGGCGCACGGTTGAGCCGCTGGGACCACGGATCAGGTCGACGACCTCGTCCAGCCGCCAACCCACGACGTCCACGATCTCGCCGTCCTCGCCCTGGCCGACGCCGGTGATGCGGTCCTTGGGCTTCAGGGTGCCGTCGAGCGCGGCCGGGCCGCCCTCGATCACGTTGATCACGGCGACGTACTCGTCCTGCAGCTGCAAGGTCGCGCCGATGCCGTCGTAATTCAGGCTCATCTGGATCCGGTACTCCTCCGAGTTGCGCGGGGAGTAGTAGCTGGTGTGTGGATCCATGGTGTTGGCGAAGGCGTTCATGAAGGTCTCGAACACGTCGTCGCTCTTCACCTGGTCGAAGCGCTTGAGGACCTGCTGGTAGCGCCCGCGCAGGATCTCGCGCGCCTCGTCCCAGTCCTTGCCGGTCAGCATGAGTCCCAGCGCGTCGTTCTTCACGCGCTTGCGCCACAGGTCGTCGAGTTCCGCCTCGTCAACCGGCCACGGCGCCTCGGCACGATCGAAGACAAATTCCTCGTCGACCGTGAAATCGTGCTCCACCTCGAGCTGGGACAGGGCGAATTCCAGCCGGTCCCGGGTGCGGTCGACGTATCGGCGGTAAATCTCGAACACCGGGTCCAGCTGGCCGCGCTTGACCGCGTCATCGAGCCCGGAGCGCCAGGTCTCGAATTCTTCCACGTCGCTGGCGAGAAAGTACTGGCGGTTGCCGTCCAGGGCGT
Organism: Thioalkalivibrio sp. XN279; assembly: GCF_011089885.1. Classification (NCBI taxonomy): domain Bacteria; kingdom Pseudomonadati; phylum Pseudomonadota; class Gammaproteobacteria; order Chromatiales; family Ectothiorhodospiraceae; genus Thioalkalivibrio; species Thioalkalivibrio sp. XN279. The sequence goes on from NZ_JAANBD010000007.1 coordinate 21,360, forward strand.
CGAGGTAAGCGTCCAGCATGCGGGACGAGGCGACATCGTCCACCGGCATGCGGCGGTAGTGCGAACGCTCGAACAGGGTCGTGACCAGCCTGCTGACCTTGCCGTGACGGTCGCTGGGCGCGAGCACCTCGTCCCCGTTCGGCGGGGCCGCAGCGGCGGGAATTGCCAGCAGCGCGGCCGCGAGCAACGCGGCTATGCTGGCCCAGGCTGATGTCTTTACAATACGCATCTTGGCTCCGAGATCGATCGACTACCGAATCGTGGTCAGGTGTCGCTATTTAAACGCTGTTTAGGCTAGAGCGCCCGACGTCGCCAATCAAGCGGCGCCGGGGCGGACCAGGGTGAATGCATCCACTAACTGTCATTACCGGGATTCTTCTCGGCTCCGCCGCCTCCATCGCGGCCGGCTTGCTGGTGGTCATGTTCCTGTTCCTCCTGCTCTCCGGTAACCACCCCCGGGTGCAGGCCGAGATCGGGCCGCTGGTGTTCAACGCCGGGCTGTTTCTCGCTATGACAGTCATTTGCGCCGCCAGTTTCATCGGCCTGGTCAAGGAGCGCCGCTGGTGGTGGCTGCCGCAGCTGGGCATGTGGGGCGGCCTGGCCTTGCTCGTGCTTTACTACGTGCCATGAAACGCCCTTCGCCCATAGAGCTCGAGACGATGCACGAGGTGGGGCCGCTGGTGGCGCGGTGGCGCCGGGCTCTAGGCTGGCTGCTGCCCCGGTCCTGGCTGTATCCGATCCTGGTGCCGGCGGCGGGAATGCGCGGCCGGCGCCTCTCGAGTGCGCGCATGGAGCTCGAGCCGGCAGCGCCGGCAAAGTCATGGGCGGACTGGGAAATCAGCAGGCGCGGCCGCGCTTCGGGCTGAAGGCTTCAGAACAGCGAGAAGGGCGAACGTCGACTGCCGCCCGTGCCGCGGCGGCGCTCCCGTTCCCGGCGGCGGCGGTTGCGCATGCGTGACTGCAGCACCTTGCGGCGCGCATCCAGCCATGCCTCGCGGTTGACCGCGTCTTCGCCACGTTCGTCCTGGGCCTTGCGGAAACCGCAGAAGTCCCGGTAAGCCTCGATCTCGTGGCGCAGTTCCCGGACCACGAGTTCGACCATGATGGCGTCATCAAGGAGGCCGAGTCCGGGCACTTCGTCCGGGATCATGTCCTCGGGCTCGCAGAAATAGGCCAGGGCATTGAGAACGCGGGAGCGCTCCGCGTCGGGGAGCTTCCACTCCTCGTCGCGCAGCATGTCGATCAGGCCCCTGATGCTCTCGAGCCGGTCGCGGATAAAATCCGGCGCCGCGTCTTCGTGGACCCTCGCCAGCAGAGACCCGGCCGCAGCCATGATTTCCTCGGCGCCGCGCTGCTCCGCCACGGCGCGCGCTTCGCGCATGACGCGGCGAAAATGGCCGAGGTCGGTATTCGAAAGCTCGATGGTTACCTTCAAGGACATCCCTTCACGCTCCGTGGGCAAGGCCAGCGGGAGAGTACGCTGCGGTCCCGGAAGCGTCAAATGTCCCCGGGCGCGGGCTCCGCCGGGCCGCTCGGCGCCGCTGTTTTGCCGCGCCGCAGCAGCATGGCGGTCGGCAGCCACAGCAGGCGCAGCCACTGGATCCCGAGCCACGGGCCCAGGACCAGCAGCCAGGCCCACGGCGACGGCTCGCGCAGCGCCCCGTAGAGGTCCGCATAAAAGGTGCCTGCGGTGGCGCCGGGCCGGTATTCGCCGAGCAGGACCGCGCCGACGGCATAGACCAGGCCGGGCAAGGCCAGCAGTCCGAAGCCGCCGAGCACGGCGAACAACAACAATTCCCGTCGCAGGGGCTTCATGTCCGGTTTCTCCGCCATGCGCTTCGTCCTGCGCGTGATTGTCGCATAGTGCGCTCCCGGGGTGACCGGCAGCGGTGAACTGCTATCCTTGCGTCCAGGTTTCGAGGATCAAGGCATGGAAACGGTCCTTGGGTGGCTGCGCCGCCAGCTGGCTAACCCCCAGGTGGTGGGGCTCACGCTCATCGTGTTGCTGCTCGGCATATCGATCTGGCTGTTCGGCCGGATCCTGGCGCCGGTGCTCGGCTCTCTCGTGATCGCCTACCTGCTCGACACCCTGGCCACGCGCCTGCGGCGGCGGGGCGTGCCGCACCTTTTGGCCGTGCTGCTGGTTTTCACGCTGTTCCTGGCGATCCTGTTGGTCTGTTTCTTCTGGCTGGCGCCGCTGCTTACGCGCCAGATGGCCCAGCTGTTCCAGCAGGTCCCCTTCATGGTGGCCGAGGTCCAGCTGGCCCTGCTGAAGCTGCCACAGGAATACCCCAACTTCATCTCGGAACAGCAGATCAAGGAGATGTTCAGCGGCGTCAGCAGCGAGCTGCTCCGGTACGGGCAGCGCATCGTGACCTTTTCGGTGGCTTCGCTGATGACGCTCATCACCCTGCTGGTCTACCTGGTGCTGGTCCCCATCCTGGTGTTCTTCCTGCTCAAGGACAAGGCCATGCTGACGGGTTGGGTCGCCGGCTTCCTGCCGCGCGACCGGCGCTTGAGCGAGGAGGTCTGGGTCGAGGTCGACCGGCAGATCGGCAATTATGTACGTGGCAAGTTCGTCGAAATCCTCATCGTGGGGTTCGTGGCCTGGATCGCGTTCCGCCTGCTCGGGCTGCAATACGCTGTACTGCTGGCCGCGGTCACCGGGGTCTCCGTCCTTATCCCCTACGTGGGTGCGACGGTCGTGGCCCTGCCGGTCGCGCTGGTGGCCTATTTCCAGTTCGGCCTCGCGGCGCAGTTCTACTGGGTCATGATCGCCTACGGCGTGATCCAGTTCCTCGACGGCAACGTGCTGGTGCCGCTGCTGTTCAGCGAGGCGGTCAATCTCCACCCCGTGGCCATCATCGTGGCCATCCTGTTTTTCGGCGGGTTGTGGGGGTTCTGGGGGATTTTCTTCGCCATCCCGCTGGCGACCGTAATCCAGGCCATCCTCAGGGCCTGGCCGCGAGAGGAAATGGCAGTCATGCCATTGGCGGATACAGGAGCACAGGAATGAAATACCTGCATACCATGGTGCGTGTCAGCGACCTGGAGGCGTCGCTGGACTTCTATTGCAACAAGCTCGGGCTGGTGGAGCTGCGCCGGCACGACAACGAATCCGGACGTTACACGCTGGTGTTCCTCGCCGCGCCGGGGGACGAGGCGGCGCAGGTCGAGCTGACCTGGAACTGGGATGCGGAGGAATACGGCTCGGCACGCAACTTCGGTCACCTGGCTTACCAGGTGGACGATATATATGCCGCGTGCCGGCGCCTGATGGACGGCGGCGTGACCATCAACCGGCCGCCGCGGGACGGCCGCATGGCATTCGTGCGCTCGCCCGACAGGATTTCCATCGAGTTATTGCAGAAGGGCGAGGCCTTGCCTCAGCGCGAGCCATGGGCGAGCATGCCCAACTCCGGCGAGTGGTAGGCCGGGCCCGGCGGAGCGGGAGGCGACAGGGACAGTGACACGGACAGTGACAAGGGACGTACCTCGCGTGTGAAAAGCGAAGAGGCATTTCGCCATTTCGGCATGAGCCGCGACCCCTTTGTCGGGAAGAGCGGCGAGCTGGATTTCTATACCGGCCCGCAGCATCGTGACGCGCTGAATTTCCTCGACCACGCGTTGCACTCCAACGACCTTTTGCTGGCCCTGACGGGGGAGCCGGGCGCGGGCAAGAGCACCACCATGAACGTGGGCCTCACCCGCCACCTGCCGGATGCAGTGGTGGCACGGCTGGGTGCGCTGAGCGGCGATCCGCTGGATTTCCTGGAACGGATCGTCACCGGCTTCGGCTTCGAGGGCGTCAAGGCCAGCCACGACGAGATGCGCGGCCTGTTGACCGTGTTCCTCAGCCACCAGCGCCAGAAGGGCGTCACCACGGTCATCGTGGTGGACGAGATCGAGGCTGTCCCCTCCGGGGTGATGGAAGAGCTCGGCTGGCTGTCGCTGCTCGAGCCCGTCCGGGTCGGCCGCCTCAAGCTCGCCATGCTTGGGGACGAGCGGCTGGAACGACAGATGTTCGCGCCTCGCATGCAGGCGCTGCGCCAGATGGTGCGCTGGCAGCACCGGCTCGAGCCGCTGGGCGTGGACGAGACGCGGGACTACCTGGAGTTCCATGTGGAAGGCGCCGGCTGTCACGAGCCCGGGCTGCTGTTCTCGCCGGATGCGGTGGCCCACATCCATGCCTATTCCTCGGGCTTGCCGGGACGCATCGACATCGTTGCGCGGCAGGCGATACAGCGCGCCGCGGAGGCGGGCGACAAGGCGGTGCGGCGGGGCCATGTCCAGCTGCTGAAGGATCAGCAGGGTGCGGCAACCGCGCCGCGGCGGCGTGCCGTGGCGTCGATGGACATTCTCCTCGACCACGAGCCGAAGGCGCGCATCCGCCTCAACACGCCGCGGCTGCTGCTCGGGCGCCATCCCTGGAACGACGTCCAGCTGGACCACGATTCGGTCAGTCGCTATCACGCCATGTTGGTACGGGAGGGCGGGCACTGGACCGTCGTGGACCTCAACAGCACCAACGGGATCCACGTCAACGAGCGCTCGGTGCGGCAGCAGCGGCTGCAACACGGCGACGTGGTGCACATCGGGCGGTTCCGCCTGGTGCTGAACGAGGGCAGCGGACCGACGCAGACGCTGCCCAGCGTCGGCGACATGTCCGACACGATGGTCCTGGGCTGAGTCCTCCGGGCGGGTCCCGCTACGAGACCAGGCCGTCCCCGACGTCGCTGTCCTCGGCCTCCGCTTCGCCCGCTTCCGGCTCGACCGCTTCCAGCTGTTCCATGAGCGCGATGGCGACGCCGAGAAAGTCCGAGTCGGTGATGATCCCGCTGAGCTCGCCGTCGCGCATCACCGGCAGGCAGCTGCGTTTGCGGCGGAACATCAGCATGGCGGCGTGGCGCAGGTTGCTGCGCTCGTCCACGGTATCCACGGTGCGCACCATGATGTCCCGGAGCGGCCGGTCGGCAGCGTCTCCGGCGACCAGGATGTCCGTCAGCGAAACCAGCCCCACCAGTTTGCCGTCCCCGTCCGCGACCGGGAGGTGGCGGATGGCGTGCGCCGCCATGATGCGACGCGCTTCCGCGACGGTCGCGCCGGGTCCGACCAGGACGAGGCTGCGGCGAGGAGTCATGATTGCGCTGACATCGAGCATGGTTGGACCGTCGTATCGTTGAGTCTTCATCTTCGCGACATGGCGCCGCGGCGCATTGACCTGGGTCAAGCCCGCGGCGCCCCGGCGCCCCTCAGTCGGCCGTCGCGGGCTTCGCCGCCGCGACCAGGTCCTGCTGCACCTTCGCCGGTACAGGTTCGTAGCGGTCGAGCTGCATCGACCAGGCGCCGGAGCCGCCCGTGATGGACTTCAGCTGGTTGGCGTAGTCCTGCAGCTCTGACAGCGGCGCCTCGGCGTTGATCTGGATACGCTGCCCCGTGAGCGAGGTCGATCCCAGCATACGCCCGCGCCGCTGCGACAGGTGTCCGGTGACCGCTCCGAGGTCATCGATCGGGACCGTCACCTGGAGCTGGACGATGGGCTCCAGCACGATCGGCGCCGCGTTCTGGATGGCCTCCAGGAAGGCCCGTCGTCCGGCACTGACGAAGGCAACCTCCTTGGAATCCACGGGGTGGGTCTTGCCGTCGTAAACGGCGACGCGGATGTCCTGCAGCGGAAAACCTGCGATGGCCCCGCTTTCCAGTGCCTGGCGCACGCCTTTCTCGACCGCCGGGATGAACTGCTGGGGAATCGTGCCGCCGACCACTTCGCTGACGAACTCGAAGCCGGCACCGCGCGGCAGCGGTGCGATGCGCAGGTAGACCTCGCCGAACTGGCCGGCGCCGCCGGTCTGTTTCTTGTGCCGGTGATGCCCCTCGGCAGGGCGGGTGATCGTCTCGCGGTAGGGGATGGTCGGCGGGTGCGTTTCCACCTCGACGTTGAAGCGGTCCCGCATCGCCTCCAGCATCAGCCGCAAGTGCAGCTCCCCGCTGCACAGCACGACCGTCTCGTTGGTAGACGGACGATGTTCTACCCGCAGCGCCGGATCCTCGGCGCACAGCTTCTGTAATGCGTCGGAGAGCTTCTGCTCATTGCCGCGTTGCGCCGGCGCGATGGCCACGCCCATCATCGGGGGCGCCATCTCCGGCAGGCGCACGTGGAAATGGTCCTCGTCGTGCGAGTCGTGCAGCACGTCGTTGAAGTCGAGACTCTCGATGCGCGTCACCGCCACGATGTCGCCCGGGCCTGCCGTGTCGACCTCGATGTTCTGCTTGCCTTGCAGCCGGTAGAGATGGTTCAGCTTGATGGGCTTGCGGGCGTCGCCGACGAACAGCTGTGAACCGGTCTTCACGGTGCCCTGGTGCACGCGCAGGACGGCCGTGCGGCCGACATAGGGATCGACGATGACCTTGAAGACGTGCGCCACCACGTGCTGGTCGGGCTCGGAGGCGACTACCACGGGCTCGGCCGCCTCGCCCTCGCCGCGCATGAAGGGCGGCGGGTTGGCCTCGCGCGGGCTGGGCATCAGCTTGACGATGTAGTCCAGCAGTTCGGCGACGCCCGCCCCGGTCTCGGCGGAGACGAAGAACACCGGGATCAGGTGCCGCTCGCGCAGCGCCTTCTCGAAGGCGTCGTGAAGTTGCTGCGCCTCGAGGTTCTGGCCGGACTCCAGGTAGGCTTCCATGAGCGCCTCGTCCACTTCGACCACCTGGTCGATGATGTGGGTATGCGCCTCCTGGATGCTGGAAAAGTCTGTCGCTTCACCACTGTCACGGAAGAAGCAGTCGACGACCTTCTTGCCGTGGTCGCCGGGGAGATTCACCGGCAGGCAGCGCTTGCCGAAGGCGTCCTGGATCTCCTCCAGCAGCGTCCCGAGCTGGTCGGGGTCGGTGTCCATCTTGTTGACGATGATGATGCGGCTGAGCTGCGCGTCACCCGCCGCCTTCATCATGCGACGCACGCCGGTCTCGAGCCCGCCGGCGGCCGACAGCACGAGGGCGGCGCACTCTACCGCCGGCAGCACCGCCACGGCGCGCGGCAGGAAATCGGTGAATCCCGGCGTGTCGATGAGATTGATGTGCGTGTCGCTCCAGTCAAGGTGGCACACGGCGGTGTCGAGCGAGTGCGCCATCTCTATTTCGCGCGGGTCGAAGTCGCAAACGGTGTCGCCGCGCTCGATGCGGCCGCGCTGTTTCACGGCACCGGCAGCGTGAAGCAGGGCTTCCGCCAGCGAGGTCTTGCCGGTGCCGGCGGGTCCAATCAGGGCGAGGTTGCGGATGGCGTCTGTTCTGTCGTTATTCATGGGATCAACCTTTACGCAAGTGCAACTATGAAACCGAGTTTACGCTTCTCATGCGGCGATGCCGTCGCGGATATCCACGCTTTGCCCGGCCCCAAGGCCGAGACCGACGGCGGCGTTTCCACCGCGTACTGCGATCTCCACCAGGCCGAAGGCATTGACCAGCGCCAGCGGCGCGCCGGGCGCGGCCTCTGCATAGGTGCCGAGGAGGGGCAGGGACTGTCCCCCGGCTTCTACCCTGGGCTGACGGAAACCGTGCAACAGGGGGGCGGCGATGTTCGTGATGAGGTTGCCGAAATGGTCGGCCAGCACGACCCGGCCGCGTATCCGGCCCGGGGAGCTCAGGGGCCGTGGCAGCGGGTTGGGGTCCTGCGGCAGCCCCGCCGGGCCGAACCCGGCCGGCTCGAGCTCGCCGGCTGCCAGCAGTCCGGCGAGCGGTGCGAACAGGTCACGGCCGTGGAAGGTGCGCGACAGCGGTCCCAGCCCGAGCCGGGCGGGGAGATCGGGGCGCATGATGCGCCAGGCTGGGGTGCGGCCCGCCCGCAGCGCCTCCGGCAGCAGGCCGTTGTCCGGCGCCAGCAGGAGCTGGCCGTGGCACTCGGCCAGCACGACCTTGCGCTCCGTGCCCACCCCGGGATCGACCACGGCCAGGTGCACGGTGCCGGGCGGGAACTCTGTCCAGGCCTGGGCCAGCCAGAAGCCCCCGAGGTCCGCTCGTCCCGGCGGGATGGCATGGGTGAGGTCGACGATGTGCGCGCCCGGGAGGCGGCCCAGGATGCGGCCTTTCATGATGCCGACAAAGGGGTCCGACGTGCCGAAGTCGGTGGTCAGAGTCAACAGCCCAGTGGGGGCAAACGGCATTGCGTGTCTCTTCGCTCAGCAGATCCGTGGCAGCGGGTCGTCCTCGAGTTCCTCGAGCATGCGCCGGCCGCCGAGTTCGGTCTCGATCACCACCGGCCGGCCCTCGGCGTCCACCTGGCCGATGAGCGCGGCATTCTCGCCGCCCGGCAGCGCGCGCCATGCCGCCAGCGCGGTCTCGGCCATCTCGGGTGCGACGACGGCCACCACGCGCCCCTCGCAGGCCAGGTAGTAGGGATCGTAACCCAGCATCTCGCACACGCTGCGCACCGTGTCCCTGACGGGGATCGCCGACTCCGACAGGCGCACGGAGTTGCCGGTGGCGCGCGCGATTTCGTGGGCCACGGTAGCCAGGCCGCCGCGCGTCGGGTCGCGCATGAAGCGCAGGCCGTCGAGCTCCAGCAGTGCCCGCGTGAAAGGGAGGACGCTGGCAGCATCGGACTTGAGTTCACCGCTGAGGCCGAATTGCTCGCGCGCCAGCATGACGGCAATGCCATGGTCGCCGACGGAGCCGCTGACGAGCAGGCTGTCGCCCGGGCGGATCCGGTCCATGCTGAGCGCCAGGCCGTGCCGCCGCACGCCGATGCCCGTGGTCGCGAGGTACAGGCCGCCACCCTCGCCGCGCCGCAGCACCTTGGTGTCGCCGGCCGCCACCTGCACGCCCGTCTCCCGCGCCGCGCGGGCAAGGCTGCCGATGACCCGGTCCAGCAGCTCCACTTCGAGCCCTTCCTCGATGAACACGTTGAGGGAGAGGTACAACGGCGTGGCACCGGCCACCGCAAGGTCATTGGTCGTGCCGTGCACGGCCAGCGAGCCGATGTCGCCGCCCGGAAACTCCAGCGGCTGCACCGTGAAGCCGTCGGTGGTGAACACCACTTCGCCCTCGGGCAGGGTGGGCAAGGGGCAGGCATCGAGGTCCGTGTCGAGCACGCCGCCGCCGAGATGCCGGGCGAAGACCTCCTGGATCAGCTCCCGCATGTAGCGGCCGCCGTTGCCGTGGGCCAGGCCGATGCGTGCCTCGTCAAGCGCCATGCGGGGTCTCCTCGGGAAGCCGTGTTCTCTGGGGGCGCATTCTACCTCTCCCGGGCAGCGGCTGCGGCGCATTCGACCACCTGGCCGAAGGCAATGGCGGCATCGTTGGCCGGCAACCTGGCGGGGAGGGCGAGGGGGACGCCCACGGCCTTGAAAAGTGCCTGCATGCGCTCGGCCAGGATGCGGTTCTGCAGCACGCCGCCGGTGGCGCCTACGCCGGCAACGGCCGCATCCGCACTCACCGCGCGGTAGATCGCCACCGCCGTCAGCGCCAGGCTTTCGTGGAACCACGCCGCACGGCGGGCCAGCGGCAGGTCGGTATCCTGCAACGGCGCGAGCAACTGGGCCCAGTCCGCGCGCAGCACGCCGTCCTGATCGAGACCGAGGGGCAGCGCGCAGGCCTCGCCCGGCTCCATCCCCGTTGCCGCTGCCTCGAAGCGCATCGGGCCTTCACCCTCGTAGCTGGCGTGCAGGCAGGTACCGCTCAGCGCTGCGGCGGCGTCGAACAGCCGGCCCACGGCCGTGGTGGCCGGCGTATTGAGGTTCCTTTCCCAGGCCGCGCGCGCCAGCCCGTCGGCGTCGGGGCAGCCGGGCCATGTCACGGCCGCCTCCCAGCACATGGCGGCGGCGCTGCGCCACGGCTCGCGGCCGGCGCGTTCTCCCCCGGGCAGGCGGAAGGGGCGGAAGCTCGCCACGCGGCGCCAATGCCCGGGCTGGCCGAGGAAGGCCTCGCCGCCCCAAAGGGTCCCGTCGCCGCCGTAGCCCACGCCGTCCCAGGTGAACACCAGCAGGGGTCCGCTTGCCGGGACCTCCGCCGCCAGCGCTGCGGCATGAGCGTGATGGTGCAGCACCTCCTGCAGCGGCAGGCCCTGGCGGCGCGCCCAGCGGGCGGTGGCGTAGCCGGGGTGGGCGTCGCAGACCAGCGCCTGGGCGCGGACACCGTACAGCGCCTGCAAGTCGGCGGCGACCTGCTCGAACACCTCCATGCTGCGCTCCGAGCCCATGTCGCCGATGTGCGGCGACACCACGCAGCGGTGTTCCCAGGCCAGCGCGATGGTGTTCTTCATGTGCGCGCCCACGGCCAGCGTCGGCCGGGGCACCGGTACCGCCAGCTCGATCTCCGCCGGTGCGCCGCCGCGCCCGATGCGCAGCGGGCGCAAGGCCCCGGCGCTGCGTCGCCATACCGGGTCGTCGGCCGGGCGGACGATGGGACGGTCGTGGTGCAGGCAACCCGCAACGAGGTGCGCCAGCCGTTCTTCCACTTCGTCACCGCAGGTGAGTACCGGCTCTCCGCTGATGTTGGCCGAGGTTGCCACCAGCGGTCGCCCGAGTGCGTCGAGCAGCAGCGCATGCAGCGGACTGTAGGGCAGCATGACGCCGAGTTCCGCCAGGCCGGGCGCGAGTTGTTCCGACAGCGTCCCGCGGCACCGCGCGAGCAGCACGATGGGTCGCTGCGGTGAGAGCAACAGGGCGGCTTCTTCCGCGGTCGGGGTGGCGGCCTGGCGTACCCGGTCGAGTCCGTCGGCGCCCTCCAGGGGAAACATCACCGCCAGCGGCTTGGTGGGACGCGGCTTGAGGCGGCGCAAGCGGGTGATGGCCGATTCATTGGCGGCGTCGCACACGAGGTGGTAGCCGCCGATGCCCTTCACGGCGACCAGGCACCCTGCCGCGATGGCCTCGATACAGGCCGCCAGTGCCTGTTCCCCCCGGGCCTCGGCTGCCGCATCCGCCCCGGCGGACCAGCTCAGTCGCGGACCGCAAGCCGGGCAGGCCACGGGCTCGGCATGGAAGCGCCGATCGGCCGGGTCGCGGTACTCCGCCAGGCAGGCCGCGCAGAGCGGGAAAGCGTCCATGGAGGTGTTGGGCCGGTCGTAGGGCAGGGCGCGGATGATGGTGTAGCGCGGGCCGCACTGGGTGCAGTTGATGAACGGGTAGCGAAAACGCCGGTCGGCCGGGTCGTTGAGCTCCGCCAGGCAGTCGTCGCAGGCGAAATAATCCGGCGGCACGAAGATGCGCGGCGTGGCGCCGGCGGCGCTGGGCAGGATGGCGAAACCCTCCGGGGCTTCACCTTCCCATGGCTCGCTGCGACGGATGCGCGGCGCAGCGATCGCCGGCGCCTCGCTCACCACCTCGCGCGCGAAGTTCTCCACGGCCTGCAGGCGCCCGCACACCAGCACCTCGACCTCGCCCACCGTGTTGCGCGCCCAGCCCGACAGGGCGTGCCGTTGCGCGAGGCGGTAGAGGAAGGGGCGGAAGCCGACGCCCTGGACCTGGCCGGTGATCCAGAGACGGCGGCCGGCGCTCAGGCCACCTCCCGCGTCCGCACGCCGTTCGACCACCAGATCCTGCATGCGCCCTCGTCCGACACCATGCACGGGCCGACCGGCGTGCGCGGCGTGCAGGCGCTGCCGTAGATGCGGCACTGGTTCGGATAGATTTTCCCCAGCACCACGCGCGCGCAATCGCAGCCCTTCGGCATGAGCCCGGCACGCTTGCGGTCATGGGCGCCGTAGTCCGGGAAGTGCAGTCGCGCGTCGCGCGCCGCCAGGTGCGGCTGCAAGGCATAACCGGAGGCCGGGATGGTGCCGATGCCGCGCCAGTTGGCGTCGACCACGGCCATGGTCTCGTCGAGGAAACGGCGCGCCGTCGGGTTGCCGCCGGGTCGCGCCACCTCCGGATAGCAGTTGTCGAGGAAGCATTTGCCCTCGACCAGCTGGCGCAGCACGGAATAGGTGGCGGCGAGCAGGCTCTCCGGGTGGAAGCCTGCCACCGCCGCCGGCAGCTTGTGCTGGTCCACCACGAATTCCCATTCCTCCGGCCCCATCACTGTCGCGACGTGGCCGGGGGCGATGAGGGCGTCGAAGCCCCGATCCTCGGACTCCAGCAACATGGCCACCGCGGGCCAGGTGAGGCGGCCCGACAGCAGCACCATGAGGTTGTCCGGCGGGCCGGCGGCCAGCATGGCGGCCACGGGCGCTGTGGTGGTCTCGAAGCCGGCGGCAAAGAACACCACGCGCCGGCCCGGGTTCTCCCTGGCGATCTGCACCGCTTCCATGGGCGAAGCCACCGGCCGCACGTCGCCGCCGGCGGCCTTGGCCTGTTCCAGGCTGCGTGTTTCCTTGAGCGGCAGGTTCACCGGTACGCGCAACATGTCGCCGAAGCTGACCACGATCACCTCGGGATCGTGCAGGGCGATCTGCATGGCGTGATAGACGTCCTCTTCCGGACACACGCAGACGGGGCAGCCGGGACCGGGGATGAGTTCAACTTGCGGCGGCAGTGCGTCGCGCAGCCCCGCCATGGAGATGGAGCGCTCGTGCCCGCCGCAGACGTTCATGACGCGCACACGGTCCGGCAGGGGCAGGGCGCGGATGCGCTCGAGCCACTCCCGCGCCGTGGCGCTCATGAGCGTGCGCCTCCGCCGGTTTCGCCTGCATGGTCGTGGTCGTGCGCATGCGCATGCTTGTGCTCATGCTTGTGCTCATGCTGGTGCCGGTGCTGATGCGCGTGTTCGTGTTCGTGCGCGTGCGAATGGTCGTGGGCGCCGCCGGCGGGATTGGCTGCGTGCAGCCGGGCGCCCTCGGCCTGGATGGCCGGGCGGCGCGTGGTGCCGGCAGCGACGCGGGCGCGCTGCGCCTCGAGTTCGCCGTCGATCCAGTCGATCCACTCTTTGATGCCCAGTCCTTTGCGCGGTGCCGCATGCAGCACCGGGGCCGCAGAGCCGACCAGGCGCAGGGCGCGCTCCGCCTGCGCAGTGTCGAAGTCGTCGAGCACCGCGAGCAGGTCGGTCTTGGTGAGCAGCATCAGGTCGGCGGCGCGGAACATCACCGGGTACTTGGCCGGCTTGTCGTCGCCCTCGGTGACCGAGAGCAGGGTGACGTTGAGGTGCTGGCCGAGGTCGAAGCTCGCCGGGCAGACCAGGTTGCCGACGTTCTCGATGAACACCAGGTCGACGCCGTCGAGGTCGAGCCGGTGCAATGCCTCGTGCACCATGTGGGCGTCGAGGTGGCAGGCGCTGCCGGTGGCGATCTGCACCGCTTCCACGCCCTTGGCGCGGATGCGCGCGGCGTCGTTCTCCGTTTCCAGGTCGCCCTCGATGACGACGATGCGGTACTTGTCGCCGAGCGCGTCGATGGTGGCCTCGAGCAGGGCGGTCTTGCCGGCCCCGGGTGAAGACATCAGGTTCAGGGCGAGGATGCCACGGGCATCGAAGTGCGCGCGGTTGTGCGCGGCCTGGTGATCGTTCTCGCTGAGCAGGCTTTGCAGCACAGTCACCGCGGCGCGGCCGTCCTCGGTCTGGGCCAGGCGGCCGCCGGGAGACACGAGGTGCCGGTTGCCGTCAGTGATGTTGCAGCCGCAGGTATCACACATGGGACGCTCCGATGGGCGGTCGAAATCGAAACAAGACTCTATAACATTTACGCGCCGGCGTCGGCCGGCGCCGCGAGTTCCACCGACTCGAGCAGCATCTCCGTGCCGGACACCGTGCGCACCCGGTAGCCGCCGCAGGCCGGGCAGAGCATGCGGTTCGGCGCCGCCTCGCCGCTGGCGCCGCACTCGTTGCATTGCACGACCACCGGGGCCGCGGTGATGGCCAGCTCGGCGCCCGCGGCGATGGTGCCGGCGGCCGCGAGCGGAAAGGCATGGCTGAGCAGCGCCGCCTCCACGCCGGACAGCGGGCCGATGCGCAGGCGCACCAGCTCGACCCGGCCGCCGCCATTGGCGGCAGAGACGGCCTCGAGCTGCTGCACCAGGGCCTGGCAGACGGAGAGCTCGTGCACGGCTCAGGCGTCCGCGGGATCGCCCAGCATCTGGTCGTAAATCTCCCAGGCCGAGCGGGCTTCCTGCTCCGTCATCTTCTGGATGGCGTAGCCGACGTGGACCATGACGAACTCGCCGACGTCGACTTTCTCGTCCTGCATCATGAACAGGCTGACGTCGCGCTGCACGCCCTTGGCCTCGCAGCGTGCCAGGAAGCCGTCGACGGCGACGACCTGCATAGGAATTCCAAGGCACATGGGGACGGTCCCTCCAAGCTCTCTCTCAGCTGTGCACGCTGCCACCGGCAGCCAGCCGGCGCAAGCTCGTAGATGTCCTGATGCGTCTAATTCTCATCTGGTTATGCTGCTGGCGCGGCCACGTTGTCCGGGCCGGGAGAAAAACACATGACCGATCAGGCCCATGCGAAGAGCGGCACGCTGGTTCTCGGCGTGGGGAACACCATCCTCACCGACGAGGGTATCGGGCCCTGGGTGGTGGAACGGCTGCGTGAGCTCAACCCGGAGGCGCCGGGCGTGAACTGGATGGACGGCGGCACGTTGAGCTTTTCCATCGCCGCATCCGTCGAGGACGCGGAATACCTGATCGTGGTGGACGCCACCGAGCTCAAGTCCGAGCCGGGCACCGTCAAGGTCTTCGTCGACGCCGAGATGGACCGCATCCTGAGCCAGCACGGTCGCAGCGTGCACGAGGTGGGCTTGATGGACCTCATGAACATGGCCCGCTTCGCCGGCATGATGCCGGAGCGGCGCGCGCTGGTGGGAATCCAGCCGGAGATCATCGGCTGGGGCACGGAGCCGAGCGCGCGGGTGGCGGCGGCGGTGCCGGAAGCAGCGCAGGCGGTGGCAGACCTTATCAAGGCCTGGACGGGCCAGGATATACGGGTGCCAGCTGCACTTTAGGCCTGCGTGAATTGCGTATTGTGAGCACCACGTGCCCCGCCTAAATTGCTCGCTAACGTATTGAAGCCACTATCAAGACTGGCATGGATCGGGGTTTTGGGGAAAACCCGGTCACAGTCGGCGGAGCAGACATGAGCGGTCTCTCGGGGATTGGGGTCAAGGTGGAGTCGGGCACGGAACGGCCCGCCGAAGTCTTCGGCAACGCACTCCCCCTCCTGCATGAAATTCGCCACGCGCTGGCCCGCCTCGTCGAGGCCGGCGAGCCCACAGTCATTGACGTCCAGAGCATTCCCATGGGGCCCGGCGACATGCAGCGGCTCCTCGACGCACTGGGCGAGGGCGAAGTCCGGGCCGAGATCGAGGCCCTGGGCAAGACCGTGGTCCGTGAGACGCGCTATTCCGGCGTCTGGATCCTGGAGTACATGAACGGCTCCGGCGGGGTCGCCGGCCGTTTCGTAGAGATCACCTGGATACCCTCGCTGCTGCAGGCGCAGCGCGAGGACGTCGAGGCCGGTCTAAAGGAACTTGGCGACGCCCTGGCGTCGACAGGTAGTTGAAGCCAACCGAAGCGTCCTGTGCGTTGAGGCAGGGCAGTGCGGAGGAGCACAGCATGGCAGCAAGCAAAACCGTAGGCGACGTCCTCCGGGCGAACGGAGTCAGCCGTCGCGGATTCATGAAGTTCTGCGCGGCCACCGCGTCCATGATGGCGTTACCGCCCAGCATGGTCAGCGCCGTCGCCGCGGCAATAGAAAAGGCCCGTCGCCCTTCGGTCATCTGGCTCCCGTTCCAGGAGTGCACCGGATGTACCGAGTCGCTGACGCGCTCGCACGCGCCGACCGTGGAAGGGCTGATATTCGACGCCATCTCGCTCGATTATCACCACACCCTGCAGGCGGCCGCCGGCCAGCGTGCCGAAGACGCCATGCACCAGGCGATGAAGGAGAACTACGGCAACTACCTGTTGCTGGTTGACGGCTCCGTTCCGACCGAGGAATTCGAGTCGCATTCCTGCACCAACGGCCATTCGCACCTGTCGATGCTGAAGGACGCCGCCGCCGGCGCCGCCGCAATCGTGTCGGTCGGCACCTGCGCCGCGTTCGGGGGCATCCCCCGGGCGAATCCGAACCCGACCAAGGCCGTCGGCGTGCGGGACATCATCAAGGACAAGCCGATCATCAACGTGTCGGGCTGCCCGCCGATCCCCACCGTGATCACCGGCGTGCTGGCCCACTACCTGACCTTCGGCACCATCCCGGAGCTCGACCACCACGGCCGGCCGCTGGCGTTCTTCGGCCAGAACATCCACGACCGCTGCTATCGCAGGCCGTTCTACGAGCGTGGCCAGTTCGCCGAAACTTTCGACGACGAAGGGGCGCGCAAGGGCTACTGCCTGTACAAGCTGGGCTGCAAAGGGCCGGTCACGTACAACGCCTGCGCCACGCTGCGCTGGAACGACGGTGTCAGCTGGCCGGTGCAGTCCGGGCACGGCTGCCTCGGCTGCTCCGAGCCGGATTTCTGGGACAAGGGCAGCTTCTACCGGCCGTTGTCGGCCGCTTACTGGGGCGACGCCAAGACCGTCGGCATCAGTGCCGCAGCAGGTGCCGCAGCCGGCCTGGCCGCCGCCGCTCTCGCGCGCGGCAAGCAGAAGAAGGCGCAGCAGGAGGAAAAGGCATGAACGAGGGACTGTACTGGCAGGGCATGTCGCTGCTCGACTTCGCCCGGGGCCCTGCATTGCGCTGGGCCGTGATTATCTTCGTGGTCGGCCTCATATGGCGCATCACAGCGCTGCTGCTGGCCTCGCGCAAGCAGCTCGAACCCACCAAGGGCTCGGCCACTTCGGGCGGCATCAAGACGCTGCTGACACGCTCCGCACCCGCGCACGAGCTGGAGAAGAACATCGTCTTCCAGCACTACTCGGGCTATGCGTGGCACATCGGCATGTTCGTCGTGCTGCTGTTCTTCGCGCCGCACATGCTGTTCTTCAAGGACATCCTCGGCTTCGGCTGGCCGACGCTGCCCAACCTGTTCATCACCTTCTTCAGCTTTGTGACCATGGCCATCCTGCTGGTGCTGCTGGCCCGCCGGTTGATGAACCCGGTGCTGCGCCAGATCTCCACCATGGATGACTACATCAGCTGGATCATCGCCTTCCTGCCGTTCCTGACGGGCGTGATGTCCTTCACGCACATCACCTTCGGGATGCAGTACGAGACGGTGCTGGCGTTGCACATCCTGAGCGTCTGCCTGCTGCTGGTGTGGTTCCCGTTCGGCAAGCTGATGCATGCGATCTTTATCTGGCCGTCCCGGTACAAGGTTGGGGCTGCCTTCGCACGGAGAGGGGTACGGGCATGAGCGCGACAACTATTCCTGATTACGGCACCCTTGGCGAGCGCGCCGCTGCCGGCCTGAAGCCCAGGGCGCTGTCCGACGAGCAGAAGGTCGCGAAGGCGAAGGAAGCCTTCCTGGCCGGCATGACCGCCGACATGGCGACCTACCTCGAGTCCTGCATCCACTGCGGGATGTGCGCGGAGGCCTGCCACTTCTACATCGCCACGGGCGAAGCCAAGTACACGCCGATCTTCAAGGTCGAGCCGTTGAAGAAGGTGTACCGGCGCGAACTGGCGCCGCTGCGTGCCTTCAACCGCTTTGTCAGCCGCGACATCACGGTGCAGGACCTGGAAGACTGGAAAGAGCTGGCCTACGACTCCTGCACCCAGTGCGGGCGCTGCAGCCTGCTGTGCCCGATGGGCATTCACATCCAGAGCATGATCCAGGTCGTGCGCAACGGCCTCGCGGCTGCCGGCATGGCGCCTGCGGAGTTGCAGGCGGTCTCGGACGAGCAGAAGGACAAGGGCAGCATCCTCGGCGCCGGCGCCGACAAGCTGCGCGAAGTCGTGGAGCGCGTCCGCGCCAAGGGCATCGAGGTCCCGCTGGACAAGGACAAGGCCGACGTGCTGGTGCTGTCCTCGGCGCTGGATTTCCTCAAGGACGAGAGCGTTCTCGCCGCGACGGCGAAGGTCATGAACAAGCTGGGCGTCAGCTGGACCATCCGCAGCGACGGTTTCGAGTCCGCCAACTTCGGCGCACTCTCCGGCGACGTGCAGGCCCAGAAGCGCATCAGCAAGCGCGTCATCGACGCCGCCATGGCCGCGGGCGCGAAAAAGGTCATCGTGGCCGAGTGTGGACACGCCTACCCGGTGCTGCGCTGGGAGGCGGCGACGCTGTACGGCAAGACGCTGCCCTTCGAGATCCTGTCCGTGGCGGAGTACCTGGGCCAGGAGCTCAAGGCTGGACGACTGAAGGTCAAGAAGGCCGGCAACGGCGCCAGCCACGTCACTTTCCATGACCCCTGCAAGCTGGGACGCATGGGCGGCTCGTTCGACGAGTCGCGCGACGTGCTGCGGGCGCTGGGCGTGAAGCTCACCGAGATGGAATCGCATGGACGCACCAACCTCTGCTGCGGCGGTGGCGGCGGCGTCGCCATGCTGAAGAGCGCACTGCCGCTGCGCCAGAAGGCTTTCGAGCTCAAGCGCGAGGAAGTCGAGCGGACCGGCGCACCGACGGTGGTCACTGCCTGCAATACCTGCATGCAGAATCTTGAAGCGGGCAAGGCCTGGCTGAACTGGGACAAGGACATCGTGAACCTCGTCCAGCTCGTCAGCGACAATCTCGCTTGAGCCCGGCACGCCGGTAGCGAACGACTTACAAGGATCGGGGTAACTAAATATGAGCAATCGAGTCGTCGTAGACCCGATCACCCGCATCGAGGGACACCTCCGCGTCGAGGTGCAGATGCAGGGCGATCGAATCCAGCAGGCGTACTCCTCGGGCACGATGGTGCGCGGAATCGAGATCATCATGCGCGGGCGCGACCCCCGCGATGCGTGGGCTTTCGTCCAGCGCATCTGCGGCGTGTGCACGCTGGTGCACGGCATGGCCTCCATTCGCGCCGTCGAGGACGCGCTGAAGTACGAGATCCCGCCCAACGCGCAGCTGATTCGTAACCTGATGATCGGCGCGCAATACATCCACGACCATGTCATGCATTTCTATCACCTGCATGCACTGGACTGGGTGGATGTCGTTTCGGCGCTGAGCGCCGATCCGGCGGCCACGGCGGACCTGGCCAAGGCGGTATCGCCGAGCTGGCCCAAGTCCTCCGAGGGCTATTTCCGCGACGTGAAGAAGAAGCTGCAGACCTTCGTCGAAGGCGGCCAGCTCGGTATCTTCGCAAATGCGTACTGGGGGCACCCGGCCTACAAGCTGCCGCCCGAAGCCAACCTGATGGCCGTGGCGCATTATCTCGAAGCCCTTGCATGGCAGCGCGACGTCGTCAAGCTGCACGCCATTTTCGGCGGCAAGAACCCGCATCCGAACTTCGTCGTCGGCGGTGTGCCCAGCCCGATCGACCTGAACTCGGATTCGGCGATCAATGCCGAGCGGCTCAGCATCGTGCAGAACATCATCACCATGATGCGTACGTTCGTCGACCAGGTGTACGTGCCCGATACCATCGCCATCGCCGGCTTCTACAAGGACTGGGGCGCCCGCGGCGAAGGCCTGGGCAACTTCCTCTCCTTCGGTGACCTGCCGTCGAAGACGATGAACGACCCGGACAGCTTCCTGTTCCCGCGCGGCGCGATCCTCAACCGCAACCTCAACGCGCTCGAGGAAGTGGACTTCAGCGACCCGAACGGGGTGCAGGAGTTCGCGTCGCACTCCTGGTACGACTACTCGGGCGGCCCGGAGCAGGGCCTGCATCCCTGGGACGGCGAGACCAAGTTCAACTACGAGGGCCGTGGCGGTCCGCAGCCGCCGTACAAGCAGCTCAATGTGGAAGACGGCTACAGCTGGCTCAAGTCGCCGCGCTGGAAGGGCAACTCCATGGAAGTGGGCCCGCTGGCCCGCGTCCTGGCGCTGTACGCCACCGGCCATGACCAGACCCGCGAGCTCGTCAACTACACGCTGCGCACCCTCGACGTGCCGGTCGACGCCCTGTTTTCGACGCTGGGCCGCACTGCGGCTCGCACCCTCGAGACCAAGGTGGTGGCGGATGCGATGCAGGGCTGGATGGACCAGTTGCTCAACAACATCCGTGCCGGCGACACGAGGACCTTCAACGAGGTGCAGTGGAACCCGTCGACCTGGCCGAGCACTGCCAAGGGCGTGGGCGCGCACGAGGCGCCGCGCGGCGGACTCTCGCACTGGATCGTCATCAAGGACGGCCTGGTGGACAACTACCAGTGCGTCGTGCCGAGCACCTGGAACGCCGGTCCGCGCGACTCCAACGGTGTGCCAGGGGCCTACGAGGCCGCGTTGCAGGACAACCACCAGCTGTACGATCCGGAGCAGCCGATCGAGATCCTGCGCACGATCCACAGCTTCGATCCCTGCCTGGCCTGCGCCGTGCACGTGGCGGACGAGGACGGCAAGGAGCTGATCCAGGTGAAGGCGCTCTAGCGCAGCACCCGGTTGCGAAGCTCGACCGACGGAAAAGCCCGGCCCTGCCGGGCTTTTCCTTTTGGTGAGGATGCTATCCTGCGCTGCTGAAGGTCTCGTCGCGGGAGGAGACGATGGACGAGTGGTACGACGCCGAACAGATCACCCGCTGGACGCAGCAGGCCTGGTCCTGGGTGCAGGCGGAAGTGCTGGTCCTGCCCAACTTGCTGCAGCTGCTTGCCGCACTGGCCTCATTGGTCCTGGCGGCCTTCGTGGCGCCGCGGCTGCGACGCTTCCTCGAGCGCGTGGCGCCGCCGGGGCGCTGGCAACGCCTCGTGGCGGCGCTCGCCCCGCTGCTGTTGCCGCTGCTGTGGTTGCTGCTGGTCGGGGTGGCGTGGCAGGGGGCGCTGTTGCAGGGCTGGCCGGCCAGGATCCTGGAGATCTTTGCCAGCCTCCTGACCGCCTGGGTGGTGATCAACCTGGCGTCGATGGTGATCAGCAACCCGGTGTGGTCCCGCGCGGTCGCGATCAGCGCCTGGACCGTCGCCGCCCTGAACATCCTGCGCCTGCTCGATCCGACCGTGGCGCTGCTGGACAGCGTCGCCATGCAGTTCGGGGCGGTGCGGATTTCCCTGCTGACCCTGACCAAGTCGGTGTTTGCCCTTGCCATCCTGCTGTGGATCGCCACCGTGGTATCGGAGTTGCTGGAGGCGCGCCTCAAGCACAGCCCGAACCTGACGCCCTCGGTGCAGGTGCTGTTCGGCAAGCTGTTCAAGTTCGCGCTCATCACCATCGCCGTCCTCGCTGCCATGGCGACTACGGGCATGGACCTGACCGCGCTGGCGGTGTTCGGCGGCGCACTCGGTGTCGGCATCGGCCTCGGCCTGCAGAATGTGATCGCCAACCTGTTCTCCGGCCTGATCCTGCTGCTGGACAAATCGATCAAGCCCGGAGACGTCGTGGCTGTGGCCGGCACCTACGGCTGGGTGAACACGCTGGGAGGGCGCTACGTCTCCGTCATCACGCGCGACGGTATCGAGCACCTCATCCCCAACGAGGAATTCATCACCACGCGGGTCGAAAACTGGACCCACACCGACACCAAGGTACGCCTGAAGATCCCGATCGGCATCCACTACAACTCGGATGTCGAGCGGGCGCTCGAGTTGTGCGAGGCCTGCGCCGCGGAGACCCCCCGCGTCATCGACGACCCGGGACCGATCTGCCAGCTGCGCAACTTCGGCGATAATGCCGTGGAGCTCGAGCTCCGGATCTGGATTTCGGACCCGATGAACGGCATCAACAATGTGCGCAGCGCCGTCCTGCGGCGCATCTGGCGCGCGTTTCGCGAGGAGGGCATCCAGATCCCCTATCCGCAGCGGGACCTGCACCTGGCCAGCGCGGTGCCGCTCGAGGTCAGGCTCGCCAGGGAACAGGGAGAAGAGGCGAAATGAGCGAACGCAAGGGCTTGGGCCCAGGCGCTTTCGAGCCGCCGCCGCCGGGGGGCGCCTACCAGCCCTATGTGCCTGCGTCCGCCGCGCTGGCCGAGTTCACCCTGAAGGCCATCGCCCTGGGCATTGTCTTCGGCATCATCTTCGGCGCCGCCAACGCCTACCTCGGGCTCCGCGCCGGCCTGACCATCAGTACCTCGATCCCGGTGGCCGTGATGACGGTGGCGGTGTTCAAGGCGTTGCAGGCGGTGGGGCGGCCAGGGACCATCCTCGAGGCCAACCTCTCGCAGACGGTCGGTTCGGCCTCGAGCTCCCTCGCCAGCGGCATCATCTTCACGCTGCCGGCGCTGTTCCTGTGGGGCCTGTCTCCCAGCCTGTTGCAGATGACCATACTGGCGATGTGCGGCGGGGTGCTGGGGATCCTGTTCATGGTCCCGCTGCGACAGTTCCTCATCCACCGCGAGCACGGCAAGCTGCCTTACCCCGAAGGCACGGCCTGCGCCGAGGTGCTGGTCGCCAACGAGACCGGCGGCGGCAATGCGCGCTTTGTATTCATCGGGCTGGCGGCGGGCGCGGCCTTCAAGGCGCTCACTTCGTGGGCGCGCGCCATTCCGGACTCCATCCACGCGGCCTTGCCGTGGCCGCGCAAGGCGGAGCTCGGGATGGACCTGTCGCCGGCGCTGTTCGGTGTCGGCTATATCCTCGGCATCCGCATCGCGGCCGTGATGGTCGGTGGCGGCCTGATGTCCTGGCTGGTGATCATCCCCATGCTGGACTGGTGGGGCGCCGGCCGCACATTGCCGCTGTACCCGGAGACAAAGCTGCTCATGACCGACATGAGCCCGGCGCAGCTGTGGACGCGCTACGTGCGCTACATCGGCGCGGGCGCGGTCGCCGCGGCGGGCATCATCACGCTGGTGCGCAGCCTGCCGGTGATGCTCGACAGCTTCCGCATCGGCTTTGGGCAGCTGCGGCAGCGCCAGGGCCTCGAGCCCGTGGCCGTGCCGCGCACCGCGCAAGACCTGCCGCTGCGTTTCGTCGGCCTTGGCGTGGTGACGGTCATCATGTTGCTGGCCGTGGTGCCGGTGGCCTTCGGCGAGGTCGGCGGCGTCGGCCTGCGACTTGTCGCCGCCATCTGCGTGGCTGTGTTCGCCTTCTTTTTCGTCACCGTGGCCTCGCGCATCGTCGGGCTGGTGGGCGTCACCAGCAATCCGACCAGCGGCATGACCATCGCGGCACTGCTCGGCACTGCCGGTATTTTCCTGGCCTTCGGCTGGACCGACCTGAGCGGCAAGGCCGCCGCGATCACCGTCGGCTGCGTCGTGGCCATTGCCGCCTCCATTTCCGGCGACACTTCGCAGGACCTGAAGACCGGTTACCTGCTCGGCGCGACGCCGCGCCGGCAACAGGTCGGGGAACTGGTCGGCGTGCTCACTTCCGCGGTGTTCGTGTGTCTTGCCGTGCTGTTGCTCGCCGAAACTTTCGGTTTCGGCAGCACGGAGCTGCCGGCGCCGCAGGCGACGTTAATGAAGCTGGTGATCGACGGCGTGCTCGACCAGTCGCTGCCCTGGGGCCTGGTGGCGATCGGCGTGGGTATCGCCGTGGCCTGCGAGTTGCTGCGCATCCCCTCGCTGCCCTTTGCCGTCGGCGTGTACCTGCCGGTCTCCACCATGACGCCGATCTTCCTCGGCGGGCTCATTCGCTGGTGGGCGGAGCGCAGCGCGCGCCACGCGGACGAGGTGGGCGAGCGCCGCGAGCGCGGGATCCTGCTGGGCAGCGGTTTCGTCGGCGGGGAAGGCCTGCTCGGCGTGGGCATTGCCGGCGCGGCGTTCGTCCTCGGGCGCAGGCCATTGGGCCTGGGTACCGACTGGCTCGGCGGCGAGGTCGCGGCCATGCTGGTCGGCCTTGTGGCGTTCGCCGCCTTCGCCGCCTGGTTCATACTGCAGGTGCGCCGTGCCGGGAGATGACGTGGTGACCAGGTTCGAACACGGCACACGCGGACCGCGGCGCGTGCGCAGCACAGTGTTGCTGCTCGCGACCCTGCTGGTGGCCTGGGCTGCGCCTGCGGCTGCCGCTCCTGACGCCGCGCTGGTGGCCGAGACCTTGCGCCGTTCGATCGAGCAGCTGCACGTCACCGGCCAGGTGATCGTGGCAGGACAGCGCCTGCGCTCCGCGCGGGTGCTGCCCGAGCTCTACCAGCAGCGGGGTTTCACACTGCTGTGGAGCACGCGGGCCAACGAGGAGGCCATGCTGGGTGAAATCGCCGCGGTCAGCGGCGACGGCCTGGACCCTGCGGATTATCATTTCGAAGCCCTGCGCGAGCTGTTGCGCCAGCGCAGCGAGGTGCCGGACGACGCCGCGCTGGCCGCCGCCGCGGACCTGCTCCTGAGTGACGCCCTGGCCCGCCTGGTGGCGCACCTTGCGCGCGGCAAGCTCGACCCCGTCACTGGCGCGCCACGCTGGGACCTCGAGGGCAACGTGCGCGGCGAGCCGGCGGCGGTCGTGCTCACCCGCATTGCCACGGGTAACGCCGTGGCGGTGCAGCTCGGGGAGCTCCGCCCGGTGCAGCCGATATACGGGCGGCTCAAATCCATGCTGGCACGTTACCGGCTGGTGGCGGAGCAAGGGGGTTGGCCGGAGATCGGCGGTGGCCCGGTGTTGCAGCAGGGGATGGAGGACCCCAGGGTCGTACAGTTGCGGCGCAGGCTGGCGCAGACCGGAGATTTCCCCGGCGTGGTGATCGATTCGCCGCGCTTCGAACCGGCCCTGGAAGAGGCCTTGCGCGCGTTCCAGGTGCGCCACCAGCTGGAGGCCGACGGGCGTTTCGGCCCTGCTACGCGCCGCGCCATCAATCGTCCCGTGGACGAGCTCATGGGGCTGTTGCGCGCCAACCTGGAGCGCGCCCGCTGGCTGCTGGCCGAGGTGCGCGGGCGCCTGCTCGTCATCGACCTGGCCGGGCAGCAGGTCGTGCTCCTTGATCACAGCGATCCGGTGGCGACTTTCGCCACCGAGCTGGCGCCGATGTTGAGGGAGATGACCCCCTTCCGCGGCGAGCTGCGCTACCTGGTGGTCAACCCCGACTGGGTGCTGCCGCCCGAGCTCGTGGCGTCGCAGGTCGTCCCCCTCGCGCGGCGCCAGCCGGGGCGTTTCGACGAGCTCGGCCTGCAGGTGTTCGACGAGTACGGCGCCTCGCTGTCGCCGCGTGCCGCCGACTGGGCGGCTCCCGGCAAGCTCATCGTGCGGCAGCTGCCGGGCCCACGCAGTTTCCTCGGCGAGTTCCGTTTTCCGGTGTGGCCGCATCCGGGTGTCTTCATGCATGGCGGTGCCGAGGCGGAGCGATCCCTGGCGGGCGCGGTACGCCTCGCGGACGCTGCCGGGCTGGCGGATGCCCTCGCGACTCCGGAGGCCGGGTTCGCGCCGCAGCAACTGGCCGCCGCGCTGGCCACGGGTACGGCGCACACCTTCAGCCTGAGACGCCCCGCCACGGTCGTGCTCGCGCCGTGGACTGCATGGGTAGACCAGTCCGGGCACGTGTTCTTCCGCGCCGGTTATGAGCGCGCCGACGCCGAGATCATCGCCGGCCTGGCCAGGCGGGCGGGCGCTGACTGAGATATGGTGGGGCGCCGGCCAGGACGATGGCCACGAGACGACCGCCTTTGCGCCCGCGCCACGTCCGCGCATAATCGTGACCTTCAGCCACGGGACCCGCTTACAGATGGAGCAGCTTTCCGGCCTCGACGCCGCCTTCGTGTATCTCGATGCGCGCAACGCACCCATGCACGTGGGTGGGCTGCACGTCTACGAGTCGGCCGGCGGGGCGTTCGGCTTCGAGGAATTCCGCAGCCACATCGCTGCATGCATCGACAGTTCGCCGATTTTCCGGCGCCGCCTGCAACAGGTGCCGCTGCGACTCGGCCGGCCCTTCTGGGTCGAGGATCCGCATTTCGATCTCGACCTGCACCTGCAGCACTCTGCGTTGCCGCGACCGGGCGACTGGACGGCCATGCGCGACCTGGCCGCGCGCATGTTCTCGCGTCCGCTCGACCCCGAGCGCCCCTTGTGGCATCTCACCTTCGTTTCCGACCTGGATGCATGCAAGCGCTTCCCGCGCGGAAGTTTCGCCGTCATCTCGCGCGTGCATCATGCCGCCGCCGACGGTCTCGGTACGCTCGACATGTTCAATGCCATCTGGAGCACGGCACCACGCCGGCTGAAGCGCCGCCGCGGCACAGCACGTCCCCGGCGCCCGGCGCCGGCGCCCGGCGGCCTGGAGTTGCTGGGGAAAAGCCTGCGCGGCATTTTGCGCGAACCGGGCGAGGCGCTTGGCTGGGCGGCCGGGATGGTGCGCGGCGGCCTCGGCCTGGGGCGCGAGTTCATCGCGCGCGAGCACCACGCCCCGCCGATGCTGTTCCAGGCGCCGCGCAGTCCGTTCAACGTGCCGATCAGTTCGCGCCGCGGCTTCGACGCGGCCACGTTGCCGCTGGGCGAGATCCGCAAGATCCGCGCCGCGGTCCCCGGCGCGACCGTCAATGATGTCGTGCTCGCCGTCTGCAGCGGGGCGCTGCACCACTACCTGAAGGACTACGGCAACCTGCCTGAGCGCGACCTGGTGGCCATGGCGCCGATCTCCATCCGCAACCAGGTGCACAAGGGCGGCAACCGGGTCTCGGCCATGCTGGTGCCGCTCGAGGTGGAAGTGCGGGACCCGCTGGAGCGGCTGCGTCGTATCCACACCCATGCGGTGGACAGCAAGGCCTATACGGACGCCATCGGGGCCGCCACGCTGGCAGACACCTCGCGCTTCGTACCGTATTCCCTGGCGACCGCGGCGGCCAGCTTGTACTCGGGGCTGCATCTCGCGCGCTACCATCGGCCGCCCTTCAACCTCGTCATCACCAACGTGCCCGGTCCCCGCGAGCCGTTGTACCTGGGTACGGCACGGTTGCTTGAGGGCTACGGCACCGCGCCGGTGCTGGACGGGCTGGGCCTGATCCTGGTGGTCACCAGCTACCTGGACACCCTCTCGATCAGCGCCACCGCGGCGCACGAGGCGGTGCCCGATTTGCAGCGGCTGGTAGCAGGGATCGACGCCAGCTTCGAAGCGTTGAAACAGGCCGTCGCGCCGCAACGCAAGACCACGACGCGGAGCCGCTCCCATGTCCGGGGCTGAAGAGCGGGTCGGCCCGCCGGCCCTGCTGTGGCAGGTGCTGGAAGGCAGGGCCGTGTTCGAGCTCGGCGCCATGGCCTGGCTCTATCCCTTGCTGCGCCAGGCGCCTCGTGGCGACGGTCATCCCGTACTGGTCGTGCCGGGCTTTCTCGCCAGCGGCAGCTCTACCTTTCCGCTGCGGCAGTTCCTCAAGTCGCTCGGCTATGCCGCACATCGCTGGAAACAGGGGCGTAATCTCGGCGGGGTGGGGGAGACGGAGGAACGGTTGCTCGGGCGCCTGCGCGAGCTGCGGCGCCGCTACGGCCGCAAGGTCAGCGTCATCGGCTGGAGCCTGGGGGGGATGTACGCGCGCGAGCTGGCCTGGATGGCGCCCGAGGACGTCCGCCTGGTGATCACCATGGGCTCGCCCTTCCGTAACCACACCGGCACCGCGGTAACGCTGTTGTACGAAGACGTGAGCGGCCAGAGCGAGGCGCACATGGATCCGGCGCTGCTGGCGCGACTCTCGCAACCGCTCCCCGTACCCTCCACTTCGATCTACACCCGTACCGACGGCGTGGTGCACTGGCGCTGCTCCCTGGAGCGACCGTCGGCCACTACGGAGAACATCCGCGTGCTCGGCAGCCACTGCGGTCTCGGCCACAACCCGCTGGCATTGTGGGCCATCGCCGATCGCCTGGCCCAGCCGGAAGACCGGTGGCGTCCTTTCCGCCGAGAGGCCTTCCGGCGCTTCGCGTATCCGACCCCTGATCGTGGCGATTGAGCCGACGCCCGCATGACTGCGGCCAGAGCGCTTCTCGCGTAGACTCTCGCGCTGTCAGCAAGCTGGAGCCCTGAACGCGTGAAGGAATTCGTCGACGCTGCCAACAACCTGATGTGGGGCTCGCTGCTGATCTGGCTGCTGCTGGGCGCCGGCCTGCTGTTCACCCTGATGTCCGGCTTCATCCAGGTGCGCCACTTCGGTCATACCTTCGGCGTCATGAAACGCAGCTTCCGTCGTGAGCACGGCGGCATTTCTTCTTTCGAGGCCTACTGCACCAGCCTCGGCGCGCGCGTGGGCACGGGGAACCTCGCCGGCGTGGCGGTCGCGCTGGAACTCGGCGGCCCGGGCGCGGTGTTCTGGATGTGGGTCACCGCCATGCTGGGCATGGCCACCAGTTTCTTCGAGTCGACGCTGGCGCAGCTGTTCAAGGTGCCGAATGGCGACGGCAGCTACCGCGGCGGCCCGGCCTTCTACATGCAATACGGTCTGGGCAAGCGCTGGATGGGCGTACTGTTCTCCGTGTTCCTCATCCTGGCGTACCCGATCGCCTTCAACGGCGTGCAGTCGAACACCATGGCCGCTGCGGTGGCCGAGGTGACCGACATCAGCACGGCATGGATGGGCGTGTTGACCGCGTTCTTCGTCGGGCTGGTGATCTTCGGCGGCATCCGGCGTATTGCGCGCGTGGCGGAAATCGTCGTGCCCTTCATGGCGCTGGCCTATCTCGGCATGGCGTTGTGGCTGGTGGCGACGCACGCCGAGCGCCTGCCGGGCGTTTTCCGTCTCGTCATCGAGAGCGCCTTCGGTATCGGCGAGGCCGCAGGCGGCGTGCTCGGCTACGGCATCGCCCAGGCGCTCATCAACGGCGTGCGTCGTGGCCTGTTCTCCAACGAGGCCGGCTCCGGCAGTGCCCCGATCGCTGCGGCCACCGCCGACGTGCGCCATCCGGCCAGCCAGGGCTATGTGCAGATGCTCGGCGTGTTCACCGACACCATCGTGATCTGTACCGCCACGGCCGCGATCATCCTGCTCTCCGGGCAGTTCGAGGCCGGCGCAGGGCTCACCGGGATGGCCTTGACGCAAGGGGCCATGAGTGCGCTGGTCGGCGACTGGGGCGCCGGCTTCATGACCGTCGCGCTGCTGTTTTTCGCTTTCACCTCGATCATGGCCAACACGTATTACGGCGAGACGAGCCTGGCCTTCATCCATGGCGACCCGCGCCTGGTCACCGCCTATCGCTGCGTGGTCCTGGTGGGCATTTTCGTCGGCTCCCAGCTCGACCTGCCGCTGGTTTGGGCCATCGCCGACCTGTCGATGGGTTTCATGACCATAGTGAACCTGGTCGCCGTGCTGCTCCTGTCGGGCGTGGTCATCAAGCTGATGCGCGACTACAACGCGCAGCTGGCCTTCCACGTGGAGCCGGTGTTCGACCCGGAACGCTATCCTGAAGTGCGGCAGCGCCTGCCCAAGGGCGGCTGGTAGACGCATCCTCCTGAATCGGCGCCTCAGCCCGGCGCGATATACACTGCATGGTATGCACCAGGACAAGGACGCCGTGACGGGCGGGGGCAGCCGCATGTGGGCGGCATGCGCGGCGGCGTTCACGCTCGTGGCGGGTTGCGCACCGCCCGAAGGCGGCGAGCGCCCGCAGTCACTGGCGGCACTCGAGACATCCCTGGCGGGACTTGAGGCCGTAGCGCGGAGCTTTCCCGCGCCGGATGATCGACCCCTGGGCTGGCCGCAGGATCACGCACCTCATGCGCAGCAGTTCACTGAGTCCTGGCTGGTCGCCGGCCTGCTGCGCGGCGAGGACGGGCGGCGTTATGGCTTCCAGCTGCTGCTGCAGCGTGTGGTGCTGCAGGCGGACGACGCCGCCAGGGACTCGGCCTGGGCGGCAAGCGCGGCATGGCAGGGCGCCTTCTCCATCGAGCCGGAGCACGCCCCCCGCGTCGCGGCGGAACGCTTCAGTCGCGAGGCGCTCGGCCTGGCGGGTGCGAATGCGCGAGAGCAAGTCGTATCGGCATGGCTGGAAGACTGGCGCATCGAGATCGCGCCGGATGCGGGCACGGGACGGGTGCTCGGCGCTGCCTCAGGGGGCGCACTCGAGCTGACTTTGCGCTTGCCAGCCACGGTCCCCGCCGGCACTGCGGCCGACGCACGCCGTGGTTACTGGTGGCCGGGACTGGATGCCGACGGCATGCTCCAGATCGGCGGTCGCTCACTGGCGGTGCGCGGCAGCGCCCTGCTGGACCGAAGCTGGGGACAGGCGCCGCCGGTCGGACGTGGCCAGCTGGCGCTGGCGCGGGTGTGGACCCATACGGAAGAGGGGACGGCCATGCACTGCGAAGCGCTGCGCCGGCGTGGCGGTGGCGGCGTTCCGCTGGGGGGCTGCACCGAGTTTCCGTCGGGCCGGTCGCTGGACCGGCTGCCCGAACCGACCGAGGCTGCTGCGACCGCCGCGCGGGGCGGACAGTCGCCACTGGAATGGAACGTCCCTGCGCCCGGGACGGCGGTGCCGGGGCGCTGGGCACCGCTGGCGCAGCCGGGTGACGTTGGTACGGCGTGGTCCGGCGTGATCGTGCCGGCGGCCGAGGATGCAGGCGGAGACCAATGGGGCCTGCTGTCGCTGAGTAATTTCGCCGCGCCATGAGCGCCGGATCGAGATCGAGGTGTTGGAGATGAACTGTCAGGCCAGGTTTGCCGTAATGCTTGCGGCACTGTGGGTCGCCGCCTGTGGTCCGGGTGGCGATCAGGCAGATCAACTTCCGGCGGTGCAGCCCGGCGAGCCCGGGGTCTTGCCCGCAGCGGCGCAGCGCGAGGGCGACCCGGCGCTCGGCTACGAGATCATCGTCAACCGCGGCTATGTCAGCTGCGGCGTGCCCCTGTCGGCATTCCGCGCGGCCGTCGCCGACAGCCCGCCGGACCGCTCGCTCCAGCCGCCGGGGCGGCTGGGTCGCAACGCCGAGCTCCCCTACACCCTCAATGCCACCACCAACGCCGACGGCGTGGAACTCGTCGTCAGCAACTGCCTGGCCTGCCACGGCGCCCAGTTCAATGGCGAGCTGGTCGTGGGCCTGGGGAACGCCTTCGCGGACTTCACGACGAACCCCATGGAAGGCATCGAGCGCCTGGGGCTGCTGGTCGAGGACGGGCCGGAGGCGGAGGCCTGGCGACGCTGGGCCGACCGGATCGGCGCCATCGCGCCGTACATGATTACCGATACGGTCGGCGTGAACCCGGCGCCGAACCTGACCATGGCCCTCATGGCGCATCGTGACCCGCAGACGTTGGCATGGCTCGACCAGCCCGCGCTCGAGCCGCCGCCGCGCGACCCCCTGCCGACTGCGGTGCCGCCATGGTGGCGCATGCAGAAGAAACACGCCATGTTCTACCACGGCGGCGGGCAGGGGGATCACGTGCCCTACATGATGCTCAAGTCGCTGGTGTGCACCGACGACCCGGCCGAAGCGCGCGAGATCGATGAATGGTTCAGCCACGTGCGCGCCTTCATTGCGTCGCTGGAGCCGCCGGCCTGGCCGTTCGCGCTGGACAAGGCGCTGGCGGCGGAGGGGAAGGCCGTGTTCGGGGGCCACTGTGCGGCCTGCCATGGCAGCTACGGCGAGGAAGAGAGCTATCCGAACCTCGTCGTCGCCCTGGAGCAGGTCGGGACGGATCCGGCGTACGCCCTGCAGGCGGTAGAGGCAGAGCGTTTCATCCGCTGGTTCAACGGCTCGTTCTACGGGCGGACTGCGCAGGCGCGCCCGGCGCCCGGGTACGTTGCGCCGCCGCTGGACGGCGTGTGGGCGACGGCGCCTTACCTGCACAACGACTCGGTGCCCAGCATCGCGGCGCTGCTCGACAGCAGCCAGCGACCGCGTTACTGGCGCCACGTGCTCGAGCCGCGCGAGTACGATACCGCGACACTCGGGTGGCGCCATGAGGCGCTCGGCCATGGCAAGGACGGGGCCGCTGGCGCGGACGAGGCCCGGCGGATCTACGACACCACGCGCCCGGGTTACGGCAACGGCGGGCACACTTTCGGCGACGTGCTCAGCGAGCATGAGCGTGCCGCGTTGATCGAGTATCTCAAGACCCTGTGAACGCGCCCATGATTCTCAGGGCCGGGCGCCGCGCCGACGCAGGATCCACTTTTCCAGTTCCACGAGCGGCACAACCGTGGCCGCTACCAGCAGCACGACGAGCCAGTCCCGGCCGCTCAGCGGGACGGTGTGGAACAGCGCATTCATTGCTGGCAGGTAGGTGAACCCGACCTGGAACAGTGAGACGGCAATTACGGCCGCCACGGCAGCGCGGTTGCCGAAAAAGCCGTTGATGTTGAGCGTGGGGGCCACCATGTGGCGCACATTCAGCAGGTAAAAGGCCTCGAACATGACCAGCGTATTCACCGCCATGGTACGCGCGTGGTCGAGCGGATAGCCGGCTTCACGTGCCGCCACGAACAGGCCGAAAGTGCCGCTGACCACAACCGCCGAAACGAAAGCGATGCGCCAGGTGACGAAGCGCCCGAGGAGCGGCTCGTCCGGGCGTCGCGGCGGGCGCGCCATGATGTCGCGCTCGGGCGGCTCGAAGGCCAGCGCCAGCGCAAGCGTCACCGCCGTGATCATGTTCACCCAGAGAATCTGCAAGGGCGTGATCGGCAAGGCGCGACCGATGGCGATCGCGAGGACGATCATGATGGCCTCAGCGGCGTTGGTCGGCAGGATGAAGAGGATGGCCTTGCGTATGTTGTCGTAGACGGTGCGGCCTTCCTCCACTGCGCTTTCGATGGACGCGAAGTTGTCGTCGGAAAGCACCATCTCCGCCGCCTGGCGCGCCACCTCGGTGCCGCCTTTGCCCATGGCTACGCCGACGTCCGCACGCTTGAGCGCGGGGGCGTCGTTCACGCCGTCGCCTGTCATGGCAACGACGCGACCAGCCGCCTGCAGCGCTTCGACGAGACGCAGCTTGTGTTCCGGGCTGGCGCGAGCGAATACGTCTGCCTCCAGCGCCACTTCCATCAGCGCTGCGTCGTCGAGTTGCTCCAGCTCCGCGCCGAGCACGGCGTTGCAGCCGTCGCCGATACCCATGGCGGCGCTCACGGCCCGGGCGGTGCTGAGGTGATCGCCCGTGATCATCTTGACGTTGATGCCTGCGTCGCGACATTGCTCGACGGCGCGGATCGCTTCCTCGCGCGGCGGATCGATCAGCCCGACCAGCCCCAGCAGGGTAAGTCCTGATTCGACCTCGGTGGTGGTGAGCTCTCCGCTGCAACCCGCACGCGGCGCTCCCGTAGCGAGCGCCAGCACGCGCAAACCGTCCGCAGCAAGCGCCTCGGCCCGCTCGAGCCACGCCTGGCGGCAACAGGACTCGTTGCCATCACGCGCCACCACCGAGTCGCACATGGTGAGGATTCTTTCGGGTGCACCCTTGACGACGACGAAGCGGTGGTCATGGTGGTCATGGTGCAGGGTCGCCATGTAACGATGTTCCGACTCGAAGGGAATGGCATCGTCGCGCGGCACCTCGAGGCGCAGCCGGTCCGGATCGAGGCCCGCCTTCATCGCCAGGATGAGCAGCGCGCCTTCCGTGGGATCCCCATTGAGCCTCGGCGTGGCGTCTTCGATGTGGAATTCCGCGTCGTTGCACAATGCCGCCGCACGGCACAACTCCAGCAGGACCGCGTCCCCTCCGGGGTCCGTCTCCACGCCTTCACCATGTATGGTGCCGTGCGGGTCGTAGCCGACTCCTGTGACCTGGTACTCGCAGTCGTGCAGTGCGACGCGGCTGGCGGTCATTTCATTCCGGGTCAGGGTGCCGGTCTTGTCGCTGCATATGACAGAGACCGAGCCGAGCGTCTCGACCGCCGGCAGCTGGCGGATGATGGCGTTGCGGGCCGCCATGCGCTGGACGCCGATGGCCAGCGTGATGGTGATGATTGCGGGCAGGCCCTCGGGTATGGCCGCGACTGCGAGTCCCACGGCGGCCAGGAACATCTGCTCGAGCGGGTAATCGTGCACCAGGACGCCGAACAGCACTGTGCCCAGCGCGATAACTGCGATCACCAGGCTGAGTTTGCGGGCGAATCGATCGAGCTGCCGCGTCAGCGGCGTACTCAGGGTCTGCACGCGCGAGAGCATCGCGCTGATGCGCCCGATCTGGGTATTGCCGCCGGTTGCCACGACGACCCCGGTCCCGGTCCCGGCAGCGACCAGCGTGCCAGACCAGGCCATGGAGTGACGGTCACCCAGTGGCGCAGCCTCTGCCACGGGTAGCACGCATTTTTCGACCGCCACCGATTCACCGGTGAGGATTGCTTCATCGACCTGGAGGTTGCGGCGGTTCGTTATGCGAAGGTCCGCAGGCACGAGGTCCCCCGCCTGCAGCGCGACCATGTCGCCGGGCACCAGGTCCTCCGCCAGGAGTTCTTCCCGGCGGCCGTCGCGTAGCACCGTGGCGCGCGGGGAAAGCAGGCCGCTGATCGCCTCCAGGGCACGTTCCGCCTTGCCCTCCTGCACGAAGCCGATGACGGCGTTGATCACCACCACGCCGAGGATCACGGCCGTGTCGGTCCATTCCCCCAGCAGCGCCGTGATCAGCGCAGCGGCCAGCAGTACCCAGATGAGCACGTTGTTGCACTGGGAGAGCAGGCGCATGAAGGCGCTGCGGCGCGGCGGCTCGGGGAGGCGGTTGGTGCCGTGGCGTGCGCGACGACGCTCTGCTTCCGCTGCAGAAAGGCCGCGCCGATCCGCCTCGAGCCGCGCCAGCACGTCCACGGCCGGCAGGCTGTGCCAGCTGGGTTCCGCCGGGCGGGGCTCGGGCGATGCCATTGGGGTTCTCGCAGTCCTCTGTCCTGAAGACTAGTGGGCCTGCGATGCCTTGGGTACCCGCATACGCCGCAAGCCGGAAGCGCCGGTCCATTGCGATAAAGACGATAAATGATTTATTATCGATGCATGTTTTATAGTTGGCATCGCGCCCGGTTCCTGGCCGTCGCCCTCGGTGCGGCCTGGACCGGGTCGGCCTCGCTGGCCGGCCTCGAGACCGACGCAACTCCGCTCGCGCTTGCCCCCGTGACCGTCGTCAGCACACGCACCGCGCGTCCGCTCGACAGCGTGGTAGGCATGGTCTCGGTCCTCGACCACCGCGACATCGACGAGCGCATGGCCGTGGATCCCGAGGGCCTGTGGCGCTACTCCCCGGGGATCGAGGTCGAATCCCAGGGCACCCGCTTCGGTTCCCGCAGCCTGAATATCCGGGGCATCGGCGGCAACCGCGTGCTCATGGAAATCGACGGGGTCCCGGTGCAGGACCGGTTTGCCGTGGGCACATTCGCTGACGCGGGCCGGGCGGGCACGGTGCTCGATTTCGTGCGGCACATCGAGGTGCTGCGCGGGCCCGCATCCGCGCTGTACGGTTCCAAGGCGATCGGTGGCGTAGTGGCGGTCAGCACCTTTGATCCGCGCGACCTTGCCGGCGGACCCGGCCAACCCGGCGGGCGCTTGAAAAGCGGTTTCTCAGGGGTTGATTCCGGCTGGCACGCAAGCGGTGTCGGTGCGTGGGAAGGCGATGCCCACGGTTTACTGCTCGGCGCCAGTCGTCTTCGGGCGGAGGCGCCGGATCGCTCCGCCCTCGACCAGGATCTCGACCGCGCTCGTCGCGAACAGGATGCGCTGCTGGCCAAGGTGGTGCTGGGCGGCGTGCACGACTGGCACCTGCGCCTCACGCTCGGCTCGCAGCGGGAAGACGCCCGCACCGAGCTCGGCAGCCTGCTGGGCACAGGCCGATTTGCCACCACGACGGAGTTGCGTGGCGACGACGAGATGCGCCGGCACAGCGGCGCCCTGGACTGGCAGCTGGAACGCGACCGGCTCTCGGCACAGGCGACCTTGTTCCGGAGCGCCCACGACACGCGCCAGGACACCCTGGACCTGCGCGAGTTGCTGCCGCAGCCGCTGCGGATCGAGCGCGAGTTCAGCTATGACACGGTGGCGACCGGCCTGCGCGCGCACGTGACGCGGGAGATCCCCGGGGCGCACTGGCGACACCGTGTGACCGTGGGGGTCGAGCAGGCGCGCCATGAGCTGGACCAGCAACGTGATGCGCGGCAGATCGACCTGGCCACGGGGGAAGTATCCAGCGTGGTGCTTGGCGAATCTTTCCCGTTGCGCGATATCCCGGTGACCACCAGCGATGAAACGGGCGTCTTCCTGCAGGACGAGATCGATGCTGTTTCCGGCCGCTGGACGGTCATCCCGGCACTGCGCTTCGACCGCAGCCAGGTCCGTGCCCGGGACGATGCGGGCTGGCGCGCAGCCAACCCCACCACCGCACCGGCCGATCTCGATGCCAGCGACGTGTCTCCCCGACTGGGCGTGCTGTGGCATGCCGCCGGCGGTGTCCAGCTGTGGGCGCAGTGGAGCACGGGCTTCCGGGCGCCACCTGCCGAGGACCTCAATATCGGCCTCGATATTCCGCTGTTCCGGGTGCGGGCGCTGCCCAACCCGGAACTCAAGTCAGAGACGTCGCGCGCGTGGGAGCTCGGCCTGCGCTGGCGCGAAGCCGACTCGCGCCTGGCCGTCGCGCTGTTCCACACGGATTACCGCGATTTCATCGCCTCCATGGTCCCGCTGGGACCGGACCCGGAGAGCGGCGTGCTGCTGTTCCAGTCGCAGAACATAGAACGGGCCCGGATCCGCGGCGTGGAAATGGAAGGGCAGGCACGTCTCGCTCTGCTGCCGCCGCGGCTCGGCGGCCTCAAGGCCGGGTTTGCCGCCTGGTGGGCGCAGGGAGAGTCGCGTGTGGACGGCAGCCGGCTGCAGAGTGTCGGCCCGCCCGCCGCCGTGGCGCACCTGGCGTGGAACGCGCCCTCGCGACGCCATGAGCTGCGTCTCAGCGGGCTGTTCGCCCGCGGCCAGTCGCTGGCCGGAACCGCGGATGCGCCCGCTTTCCGCGCGCCGGGCTACGGCGTGTTCGACCTCGCCTACGCGTGGCAGGTCACCGGGCGCCTGACCCTGCGCGCCGGCGTATTCAACCTTTTTGACCGGACCTGGTGGCGCTGGGGCGCCCTGCGCGACCTGCCGGCAGACGATCCGCTGGTGCCGGCGCTGTCTGCGCCCGGGCGCAGCGTGTCGTTGGCCGTACGCCTCGCACTGGGGGCCGGATGACTTTTTGTTTGCCCCGCCGGGGCAAGGATGGGAGGTAAGTGAGATGTTGAGCCGATTGATATCCGTGGCATTCCTCGCGGCGCTGGCGGCGCCGGGCTGCGAGGCCAGGGGCCAGTCCGAGGGCGTGGACAAGGCAACCGCCGTGCATGCGGCCGAGGTGGCCTCCGCCGGCCAGGGCCTGGAGGCGCGGCTTGCGGCGGGCGAGAAGGTGTACCAGAACGTCTGCCAGGCTTGTCACGGGCCGACGGGTGCCGGCCTGCCCGGCGCCTTCCCTCCGCTCGCAGACTCGGACTGGATCGACGCCAACCGGGAGCGCCTGCCGGAGATCGTTTTGCACGGTCTCTCCGGCGAGATCATGGTGAACGGCAAGAAGTACAACGCCGTCATGCCGCCGATGGCTTATCTCAGCGACGAAGACGTGGCCAATGTGTTGAGCTTCGTGCTCAATTCCTGGGACAACGCCGGCGGCGAGATCCAAGTGGCCGAGGTGGCCCGGGCGCGCGCAGGCGGCGCGGGCCAGGCGGCTGCCGAGGGACCGGCAGACCATCCCGTGGCGGGCACGCCGTCCCTGAAGTACGAGGGCGCCCCGCTGGGAATGGATCCCGATACGGCGCGGCGCCTGGTGGATTCCGAGGGACCGCCGATCACGGAGGCCGAATGGGCGCGATCGACTGAGCTCTACTTCGAGCGCTGCGCCGGCTGCCACGGCGTCCTGCGCCGCGGCGCCACCGGCAAGCCCCTGACGCCGGACATCACGCGCGAGAAGGGCACCGAGTACCTCAAGGCCCTGATCACTTACGGCTCGCCGGCCGGCATGCCGAACTGGGGCACGTCAGGCGACCTGACCGAGGGCGAGATCCAGGCCATGGCGCACTTCCTGCAGCACGAGCCACCGGCGCCGCCGGAGTGGGGCATGCCGGAGATGCAGGCGTCGTGGAGCGTCTTCGTGCCGCCGGAGGAGCGTCCGACAAAGCCGCAGCATGATCGCAACATCGAGAATTTCTTTGCCGTCACGCTGCGCGACGCGGGCCAGATCGCCATCATCGACGGCGACACCAAGGAGATCGTGTCGGTGGTGGACACCGGCTACGCGGTGCATATCACGCGTCCTTCTGCTTCGGGACGCTATGCGCTCACCATCGGCCGCGACGCGAAAATCGACATGATCGACCTGTGGGCGAACCCGCCGAACCGTGTGGCCGAGATCAAGATCGGTCTCGAGGCGCGCTCGGTGGAGACCTCGAAGTACAAGGGCTACGAGGACAAGTACGCCATCGCCGGCGCCTACTGGCCGCCGCAGTACGTGGTCATGGACGGCGACACCCTGGAGCCGCTGAAGATCGTCTCCACGCGCGGCATGACCGTGGATACGCAGGAATACCATCCGGAACCCCGCGTCGCCGCCATCGTGTCCTCGCACGAGCATCCCGAGTTCATCGTCAACGTCAAGGAGACCGGGCAGATCCTGTTGGTGGACTACAGCGACGTGAATGCGCTGAAAGAGACGACCATTGGCGCGGCCCGCTTCCTGCACGACGGTGGCTGGGACGCCAGCAAGCGTTACTTCATGACCGCGGCCAACCAGTCCGACAAGATCGCCGTGGTGGACGCCAAGGAGCAGAAGCTGGCGGCGCTGGTCGACGTGACCCGTATCCCGCACCCGGGCCGTGGCGCCAACCTGGTCGACCCGAAATTCGGGCCCGTGTGGGTGACCTCCGCGCTGGGCAACGAGGAAATCACCTTTATCGGCACGGACCCCGAGGGGCATCCCGAGCAGGCCTGGAAAGCGGTACGCATCCTGGAGGGGCAGGGCGGCGGTTCCCTGTTCGTCAAGACGCACCCGAAGTCGCGCAACCTCTGGGTGGATACGCCGCTCAACCCGGACGAGGGCATGAGCCAGAGCGTCGCCGTGTTCGACATCGATAACCTCGAGGCCGGCTTCGAAGTGCTGCCCATCGCGGAGTGGGCCAATCTCGGCCCGGGTCCCAAGCGGGTGGTGCAGCCGGAGTACAACCAGGCTGGCGACGAGGTCTGGTTTTCGGTCTGGAACGGCATGGACCAGCGCTCGGCGATCGTGGTGGTCGACGACAAGACGCGCAAGCTGAAGAAGGTCATCGACGACGCGCGCATCGTTACCCCGACGGGCAAGTTCAACATCTACAACACGGTGCACGACGTCTACTGAGACGCAACTCCAAACCCCTTGCGTGGTCGAACTACAATCTGTCGATCACGCAAGGGGAGTTGGATATGCACAGGAGAATCCTGTTGGGCCACATGGCGGCGGTGCTGGTTGCCCCGCCCCTGTGGCCTTCTTTAGTGATGGCGGAGCCGTCCGGGGCGGGTGCGCACGATGCCGGCGGTCGGCTGCAGGCGGCCCGGGAGGACTGGAAAGAGATCCTGCCGGAGGACCGCTACCGCGTGCTGTTCGAGGAGGCGACCGAGCCTGCGCGCAGCAGTCCGCTGGACAAGGAATACGGTGACGGCACCTACATCTGTGCCGCCTGTTACCAGCCCCTGTTCGACAGCGCCGACAAGTTCGACAGCGGCACGGGCTGGCCCAGCTTCATCCGGCCGCTGCCGGGCGCGATGGGCACGAAGCGCGATTTCAAGCTCATCTGGCCGCGCACCGAGTACCACTGCAGCCGCTGCGGCGGCCACCAGGGCCACGTCTTCAAGGACGGTCCGCCGCCGACCGGCGAGCGCTGGTGCAATAACGGCCTGGCGCTGGAATTCGTGCCCCGCGGCGAGGCTCTCCCACCGCTGCGGGACCCGGGACAGTGAGCGCCGGGATGCGCCGGCTGGGCCTGGCGCTGCTGGGACCCGTGCTGCTGGCCTGGGCGGCTTACAGCGTAGCGGCCGAGGACACAGTGCCGGCCGCCGGCGCCGAGACGGCCCGCGCGACCTTCGCGGGCGGCTGCTTCTGGTGCATGGAGCCGCCCTTCGACAAGCTCGAGGGCGTGCTTTCGACCACCTCGGGCTATGCCGGCGGCCCGGAGCCGGACCCGACGTACGAGCAGGTGGCCCGGGGACTCACGGGTCACGCCGAGGTGGTGCAGGTGGTCTACGACCCGGCGCGCATCAGTTATGAGGAGCTGCTGCAGGTGTTCTGGCGCAACATTGACCCGCTGGCCGTCGACCGGCAGTTCTGCGACGCCGGACCCCAGTACCGCAGCGCGATCTTCTACCATGACGAAGCCCAGCGCGCGGCGGCGGAGAAATCGCTGCAGGAGATCCGCACGCGTTTCAGTGCGCCGGTGGCCACCGTGATCGCGCCGCTGGGAGGCAGTTTCTACCCGGCCGAGGCCTACCACCAGGACTACTACCTGAAGAACCCGCTGCGTTATCGTTTCTACCGCTTCAACTGCGGGCGGGACGAGCGCCTCGAGTCCTTGTGGGGCGCAGAGGAAGAAAGATAATAAGGAACAGTGGGTTAAAAGGGAAATATCATGCGATTTCTTACTATAGGGCTGGTGCTGGCCGCGCTTGCGGTACCGCAGCTCGGCCTCGCGGCGGCGCGGCCCTTCGACGTCGAAGACCTGGTGAACCTTGCGCGTGTCTCCGATCCCCAGCTGGCGCCCGACGGACGCACCGTGGCCTACGTCCTGCGGGAGACCGACCGGGACGGAAACCGGGGCGTGACCGGCATCTGGCTGGCGCCCGCCGACGCTGCAGCGGCGCCGATTCGCCTCACCGCCCCGACGGCGAGCGCCTGGCATCCGCGCTGGGCGCCCGATGGCCGGGGGCTGTATTTCCTTTCGACCCGTGGCGGCGAGGCACAGGTGTGGAGGCTGCCGGTGGCCGAGGCCGGCGAGGCGCGCCAGGTGACGGATTACCCGGTGGGCGTCAATGCCTTCGCAGTGTCGCCGCGAGGCGACCAGCTGGCGCTGAGCATGGACGTGTTCCTGGACTGCGAGGACCTGGCGTGTACCCGCGCGCGGCTGGACGAGCGCGCGGCTGAGCCGGCCACCGGTGTCGTACACGAGCGGGTTTTCGTGCGGCACTGGGACAGCTGGAAAGACGGGCGCCGGGCACAACTGTTTCTCGGCGAGTTGGGCGAGGGCGGCGAGGCAGCGGCGCCGCGACGCGTGAGCGTCGGGCTGGATGCCGACATCCCCACGCGCCCCTTCGGCAGCGCCGAGGAATGGGCGTTCAGTCCGGACGGCAGCGAGTTGCTGTTCGTGGCGCGCGTCGCGCCTGAAGGCGAGCCCTGGAGCACCAACACCGATGTCTACCGTGTGGCGGCGCGAGATGAGCCGGTGTTGGAGAACCTCACCGCGGCCAATCTGGCCAGTGACACCAGCCCGGCGTGGTCGCCGGACGGGCGCTACATCGCCTGGCTGGCTATGAGCCGTCCCGGCTTCGAGGCCGATCGCTACCGCATCATGCTTCGCGACCTGCGCTCGGGCGCGACGCGCGAAGTGGCGCCGGAATGGGACCGTTCCGCACACGGACTGGCGTTCGGCCCGGACGGCCGCAGCGTCTTCACCTGGTCGGACGATCTCGGCCACCGCCGCTTGTTCCGGGTCGAGCTGCGGTCGGGTGACACCACGGTGCTGAGCGGGGACGGCAGCGTGGCGGGCTTCAGCGTCGGGCGCGATGGCGTCGCGTTCGCGCGCCATGACCTGGCCGCACCGGCCCAGTTATTCGTCACCGACGTGCGCGGACGCGGCGAACGCCAGCTGACCAGTCACAACGCGGCACTCCTGGACGAAGTCGCTTTCGGCGCCTACGAACAGTTCAGCTTCGCCGGCGCCGGCGGAGAGAAGGTCTACGGCTGGGTGGTGAAGCCCGTGGGCTTCGAGGCCGGGCAGCGCTACCCGGTGGCTTTCATCATCCACGGCGGGCCGCAGGGCAGCATGGGTAACTCCTTTCACTACCGCTGGAACCCCCAGACCTATGCCGGCAAGGGTTATGCGGTGGTGTTCATAGACTTCCATGGATCAACAGGTTACGGGCAAGACTTCACAGACAGCATCAGCGGGGACTGGGGAGGCAAGCCGCTCGAGGACCTGCAGCTGGGCTGGGCCGCCGCGCTGGCGCGCTATGACTTTCTCGACGGCGAGCGGGCCTGCGCGCTGGGCGCCAGCTACGGCGGTTACATGATCAACTGGATCGCCGGCGCCTGGCCCGACGGTTTCGCTTGCCTGGTCAACCACTCCGGGATCTTCGACAACCGCAGCATGTACTACTCGACCGAGGAGCTGTGGTTTCCGGAGTGGGAGATGGGCGGGCCACAGTTCGAGGCACCGGGAGGCTTCGAGCACCACAACCCGGTCAACCTGGTGGCGGAATGGCGCACGCCCATGCTGGTGATCCACGGGGCGAAGGACTTCCGTGTCCCGCTGGAGCAGGGACTGGCTACCTTCAATGCCTTGCAGCGGCGCGGCATTCCCAGTCGTTTCCTGTACTTCCCCGACGAGAACCACTGGATCCTCAAGCCCGCCAACTC
The DNA here is from genome assembly GCF_011089885.1 of Thioalkalivibrio sp. XN279. Lineage (NCBI taxonomy): Bacteria > Pseudomonadati > Pseudomonadota > Gammaproteobacteria > Chromatiales > Ectothiorhodospiraceae > Thioalkalivibrio > Thioalkalivibrio sp. XN279. Next base: position 63,665 of record NZ_JAANBD010000007.1, read on the forward strand.
GGTGCAGTGGCACCGCGTGGTGGAGGCCTGGCTGGGACAGTGGATCGGTGGGGGCGGGCCGGAAAACTAGGCCCTCCAGGGTGGCGGCGGGGTGGCGAGTGTCTTGCTCCCGGTTGTTTACATACATTCACGAATGTATAATCCGGCGCCTGATCACTTGCCACCGCGCCCTTCAGGTTGCCTGCCATCCCGCGATCGAAAGGGCGCTTGCCTTATCCCGGAGTCTCAGCATGCGCGCTCTCGAACATTCCCGTCGCGGTCTCGTGTTGGGGCCCTGGCTCGTCGTTGTGCTGTCACTCGCCGCCTGTGGGCGTGAGGACGGAAGCGGCGGGCCCCAGGGACCGGGCGGTGCCGGCGCCATGCCCCCGGCGCCCGTGACGGTTGCGTCTGTCGAGCCTGAAACCATAGCGATCGAGGCGGACTACACGGCCCGCGTGCGCGGTATGCGCCATGCCGAAGTGCGCGCGCGGGTGGGTGGAATTCTCGAGGAACGACTTTACGAGGAAGGCGCCGAGGTGGCTGCAGAAGCGCCGCTGTTCCGCATCGATCCCGCGCCTTATCGCATCGCGCTGGAGCGCGCGCGCGCGGAGCTGGCGAATGCACGCGCTGCGCTCAACCAGGCCGAGCGCGAATGGCGGCGGGTGTCCGGCCTGTTCGACCAGGCTGCAATCAGCGGGCGCGAGCGTGACCTGGCCTTGTCGAACAGGGAGCTCGCGCAGGCGCGGCTGGCACAGGCCGAAGCCGGCGTCTCGCAGGCGGAGCTCGAACTCGGTTACACCACCGTGCGCGCTCCGGTGCCGGGCACGACGGGGCTGGAGCAGGTCACGGCAGGCAATCTCATCAACGTCGGCGCGCTGCTGACCACGGTGACGCAGCTCGACCCGGTGCAGCTGCGGTTTGCACTGCCGGCGACCGACGCGGCCACGCGCCGTGCGCTGCAAGATAACGCTGCGGTGGAGCTGGGCGTCGAATTGTACTGGCCCGATGGCAGCGTCTACGCGCATCGCGGACAGTTGGATTACCTGGCCAGCAACGTGGACCCGGATACGGGCAACGTGGTGGCGCAGGCGGTGTTTCCCAACCGCGAACGTGCTTTGCGGCCAGGGGAGACGGTTCGCGTGCGCCTGGTGGTGGATCGATTGGAAGGCGTGTTCCTGCTGCCGCCGGAAGCGGTGTCGCAGGGCGCCGAAGGCCCCAAGGTGTTCCTGGTGACGGAAGAGAACACGGCGCAGGCGCGGGCAGTCCGCCTGGGCCCGCTGGTCGGCGGCCGGCAGGTGGTGCTGGAGGGGCTCGGCGCCGGTGACCGCGTGGTAATCAACGGCCAGGTCGCGCTGCAGGATGGCGCGGCCGTGACCCTGGAGGGCGCGGGGCAGGGCGCGGGACAGGGCGCAGGCGACGGGCAAGGCTGATGCTGCGTTTCTTCATCGACCGGCCGATCTTCGCCTCGGTCATCTCCATCCTCATCATTCTCGGGGGGGGCGCCGCGCTGCGCGCCCTGCCGGTGGAGCAGTACCCGAACGTGGTGCCGCCACAGGTCGTGGTGACGGCCGTGTTCCCCGGCGCCAGTGCGCAGGTGCTGGCGGATTCGGTGGCGGCGCCGCTGGAGCAGGAGATCAACGGCGTCGACGACATGATCTACATGGAATCCTCCGCCAACGACTCCGGCGTGGTGCAGCTGACGGTCTCCTTCGAGATCGGCACCGACCCGGACCAGGCCCAGATCAACGTCAATAACCGGGTACAGGCGGCGCTGCCGCGCATGCCGCAGACCGTGCGCAACCTGGGCGTGCGCGTGGAGTCGCGCTCCACCAGCATCCTCATGGTGCCGGTCATGCTGTCGCCCGACGGGCGCTACGACACGCTCTACATCAGCAACTATGCGCTGCTCAACGTGCTCGACGAGCTGGTGCGCCTGCCGGGCGTCGGCAATGCCTCGTTGTTCGGCGCACAGGACTACTCCATGCGCATCTGGCTGCGCCCCGACCTGCTGGCGCAGTACGGTCTCACCCCCAGCGACGTGGCCGCCGCGCTGCGCGAGCAGAATGCGCAGTTCGCTGCCGGCCGGATCGGCGCGGCGCCGGCGCCCGCGGACCAGGCCTTCACCTTCGCCGTCTCCACGCGCGGCCAGCTCGCCACCCCGGAAGAGTTCGAGAACATCATCCTGCGCAGCGGCACGGACGGGGCCATTTTGCGGCTCGGCGACGTGGCACGCGCCGAGCTGGGCGCGCAGAACTACGGCTTTTCGGCCACTTACAACGGCAAGCCGGCGGTGCCGATGGGCATCTTCCTGCAGCCCGGCGCCAATGCGCTGGAGACTGCGGACGCCGTGTACGCCGCCTTCGAGGAGATGTCGCAGCGCTTCCCCGAGGGACTGGAGTACCGCATCCCCTACGACACCAGCGACTTCGTGCGCATCTCGATTCGCGAGGTCTACACCACGCTGCTGATCGCGGTCGCGCTGGTGGTGCTCGTCACCTTCGTGTTCCTGCAGCACCTGCGCGCAACGCTGATCCCGGTTGCCGCCATCCCCGTGTCGCTCATCGGCACTTTCCTCGGCATGCAGGCCTTCGGCTTTTCCGTCAACCTGCTCACCCTGTTCGGCCTGGTGCTTTCCATCGGTATTGTCGTGGACAACGCCATCATCGTGATGGAGAACGTCGAGCGGCTGATGCACGAGGAGAACCTCAGGGCGCGGGAGGCTTCGATCCAGACCATGCAGCAGGTAGCGGGCGCCGTGGTGTCCTCGACGCTGGTGCTGGTGGCGGTGTTCGCGCCGGTGACTTTTCTCGGCGGGCTCTCGGGCGAACTCTATCGCCAGTTCGCCGTCACCATCGCCATCTCGGTGGTGGTCTCCGGCATCGTCGCGCTCACGCTCACCCCCGCCATGTGCGCCTTGCTGCTGGACAAGGAGGCGAAGACCGTACCGGCGCCGTTCAGGGCCTTCAACCGCGGCTTCGAGGCGGTGACGGGCGCCTTCGTCACCGGCGTCAGCTTCCTGCTGCGCCACAGCCTGGCAGGCGTGCTTGCGTTTGCGGCGATCATCGTCGTCACCGCGTGGCTGTTGCTGCGGCTGCCCGGGGGGCTGGTGCCGCAGGAGGACCAAGGGGTCTCCATCGTCGTCGGCCAGCTGCCGCCCGCTGCGGCCCTGCAGCGCACCGAGCAGGTGAGAGACGCTATCACCGGTGCCCTGCTCGGTGATTTCCCGGAGGTGCGCGAGTTCACCAGCTTCGCCGGTTTCGACATCATCGGCCGGGCCGAGAAGAGCAACGCCATCGTCGGCTTCGCGCGCCTGGCGGACTGGGACGAGCGCACCGGCCCGGGCCAGGACTCGGCCTCCGTGACCGGACGCATCATGGGGCTGGGCGTCGGGATCCAGGAAGCGAACGTGTTTGCATTCACGCCGCCGCCCATCCAGGGGCTGTCCCTCACCGGCGGCGTCGAGGGATACCTGCAGGGGCGCGGCCAGCTCGACGTGGACGACCTGGGCATGCTGTCCAACCGGATGTACGGGGCCACCGCGGACAGGCCGGAGATCGGCAGCCTGCGCATGTTCATCGACCCCAGCGTGCCGCACTATCGCGCCGAGATCGATCGCGACCGGGTACGCGCCCAGGGCGTGCCGATCAACTCGGTGTTCGAGGCGATGCAGAGCACCTTCGGCAGCCTGTACGTCAACGATTTCACGCTCGAGGGCCGTAACTGGCAGGTGAACGTCCAGGCCGAGGGCGACTTCCGCAGCGAAGCGGAAGACCTGCGTCGAGTCTTCGTGCGGGCCGGTGACGGCAGCATGGTCCCGCTCAGCTCGCTGGTGCGCCTGGAGCGCTACGGCGCTACGGACACGGTGGATCGCTACAACCTCTTCCCTGCGATCCGCTTTCTTGCCGAGCCGGCGCCGGGCTACACCACCGGCCAGGTCAAGGCCGCGCTCGAGGCGGGAGTGGCGGAGAACTTCGGCAACGAGGCGCGGCTGGGCTGGATCGGCGAGGCCTACCAGCTCGAGGCCGCGGAGGGCGCAGGCGGCGCGGCCTTCGCCATGGGCCTGGCGATGGTGTTCCTCATCCTCGCGGCGCAATACGAGCGCTGGTCGCTGCCGCTGGCCGTGGCCACCGCCGTGCCCTTCGGCGTGCTGGGCGCGGTGCTGGCGAACACGTGGCGCGGTTATCCGAACGACATCTACTTCCAGGTCGGCCTGCTGGTGCTGATCGGGCTCGCGGCCAAGAACGCCATCCTTATTGTCGAGTTCGCGGCGCAGAACCGGGCCGACGGACTCAGCGCCCTGGCGGCGGCGACCCGCGCCGTGCGCCAGCGTTTCCGCGCCATCATGATGACGGCACTGACCTTCATCATCGGCAGCCTGCCGCTGGTGTTCGCCACCGGCGCGGGCGCCGCCAGCCGGCGCGAGATCGGCACCGTGGTGGTCGGCGGCATGATCCTGGCGAGCACCCTGGCGCTGCTGTTCGTGCCGCTGTTCTACAAGTTGCTGGAGGACCTGTCCTCGTGGCGGCGTGGCGGCAAGGAGGCCGACCATGTGTAAGAGGCGCCTGCTGCTGCTTCCGCTGGCGCTGATCCTGGGCGCCTGTGCGGTGGGCCCTGATTACCAGCGGCCGGAGCTGGAGTTGCCGCAGGCGTGGCCCGACGCGCTGGCGGTCCCGGCGTCCACCGCAGCTGAAATACAGGCCTGGTGGCGCCGCTTCGACGACCCGGTGCTGGATGAGCTCATAGAGCGCGCCCTGGAAGACAACCTGGAGCTGCATCTCGGGTTTGCGCGTGTGCAGGAAGCCCGTGCGCGGGTGGGCCTGGCGCGCGCAGAGCAGTTTCCCACCGTGGCGCTGCAGGCCGAGGCCTCGCGGCAGCGCCAGCCCGCCGCTGCGATCGGCCTCGAGGGGATCGAGATCCCGCCGCGCAACGTGTTTTCCGTCTCCGGCGTGCTGTCCTACGAACTCGACCTGTGGGGGCGGCTGGCGCGCAGCAGGGAGGCCGCGCTGGCGGAGCTCGAACGCAGCATGTTTGCGCACGAGGCCCTGCGCATTACGCTCGTTGCCGACGTGGTGACCGGTTACTACGGGCTGCGCAGCGCCCAGGCGCAGCTCGACATCACGCGGCAGACGCTGGCCTCGCGTGAAGAGAACGTGCGCGTGCAGCGGCTGCGCTACGAGGCCGGGATGGTCGACGAGCTGGTGGTGATGCAGTCGGAATCCGACCTTGCCACCGTCAGGGCACAGCTGCCGGCGCGTGTCGACGCCGTATACCGCCGAGAGAGCGCCCTGGCCATCCTGGTCGGGCTCGATCCGGCCGCGCTGGTGGCGGGCCTCGACCTCGGCGCGCCCGTCGAAGAACCCGCGGCGGCAGGGATCGCCATCCCTGAGGTCCTGCCGGCCGAGCTGCTGGCGCGGCGTCCGGACCTGCGTGCCGTCGAAGCGGGCCTGGAGGCGGCGACGGCAAGGGTGGGCGTGGCCATGGCGGCACGCCTGCCGGAGCTCGACCTCGCCGCCCTGGTGGGCACGGTCGCCGGAAGCACGGGTGATCTTTTCAGCAGCGAGGCCGAGTCGTGGCGGGTCGGTGCGGCGGCCTCGGGCCCCTTGCTGGATTTCGGCCGCGGGCGCGCCGGTGTGGAGATTGCCAGTGCCCTCATGGAACAGGCGGAGCTGCAGTATCGCGCAGCAGTGACGGTGGCGGTGGCCGAGGTGCGCGACGCCCTGCGGGCGTACGACAACAGCCTTGCCGCGCAGCGCGCGGTCGAGGACCAGGTGGCCGCACTGCGTCGCACCGAGGCCCTGGCCGACATTCGCTACCGGGAGGGTTACATCAGCATCATCGAGCTGCTCGATGCGCAGCGCGGCTTGCTCAACGCGGAGCTGCTCCTCGCGCAATCGCGCGCCGACCACTACGCCGCCACCGCCACGCTGTTCAAGGCGCTGGGCGGGGGATGGGAACAGTCGTGGTGAGGCGGACCCGCGCCGAGGCCGACGCCACCCGTGAGGCGCTGCTGGACGCGGCCGAGCAGGAATTTCTCCAGCGCGGCGTGTCCCGCACCAGCCTCGAGCATATCGCCCGGCGGGCCGGCGTGACCCGCGGTGCCATCTACTGGCACTTCAGGGACAAGAGCGACCTGTTCGCCGCCATGCTCGAGCGCGTGCGGTTGCCGTTCGCGAACATGGCGGATGAGTACCGCCGCGAAGTCGGCGGCGACGATCCCATAGGGCTGCTGCGCAAGCTGTGCCGCATCGCCTTCGCGCAGCTGGATGAGAACGAGACCTACCGCAACGTCTACAGCATCCTGCTGACGCGGTGCGAATTCACCGGTGAGGTCAACCCTGCCTTCGAACAGCAGCTCGCCATCGACGCCGAGAGCCTGCAGCGCGTGGAGGGCGATTTCCAGCGAGCGCGGGAACTCGGCCACGTGCGCGCCGGGCTGGAACCGCGCGTCGCAGCGCTGGCGCTGTATTCCCTCATGCACGGCATTTACGTCTCCTGGTTGCGCGCGCCGGACAGCTTTTCCATCCGCCGGGACGGAGAGGCGATGCTCGACCTGTTCTTCCGCGGCCTGGCCTGATCTACCCGGCCTGGCGTCCTTGCCGCGGCGGCATGGCGGCATGGCGGCGCGGCGACGGCGAACTACACTTTGGCTGCAAGCATGGTTCGCACCGGCTGAAGGCAGGAGAAGCAGCATGAAGGGATACATCAACTCGATTCTCGTTCCGATCGACGGCTCCGAGAACTCGGTGCGCGCCGCGCGCTTCGGCATCCAGCTGGCCGCGGCCCTCGAGGCGCAGGCGAAACTGCTCTACGTGTTTCCGGCAGCATCGGTGGAACTCATCGGCCTGGCGGGAATTTCGCGCCAGGACATCGAGGAGGCAGCCCAGGAGTGCGCGCAGCGCGCCTTCAACCAGGTCCGCCTCGGGCTGGATGCGGACATGTTGCAGCGGGTCGAGGAAGAAATCGCCATCGGCGCCCCCGCCGAGGAGATCATCGCGCGTACGGAAGCCGATCCCGCCACCCTGGTGGTGATGGGCCGGCGCGGCCACTCGCGGATGAAGACACTGGTGCTGGGCAGCATCAGCGACAAGGTGATGCGCCACGCGGCGAGCCCGGTCACGCTGGTCAACTGAGAACGCCGGTACTCGTGGCGTGCCCTGCTGGACGGTCGGGGCGCGTCGGATTATCTTGCGTCGATGTTCGCGAACGTAGGCCTGCTGCTGTCCCTCGCCCTGCTGATCTGGCTGGTGCTGCGCGGTGTCAACGTCATACTCGCCTCGCTCCTGGCGGCCATCGTCGTCGCGCTGAGCAACGGCCTGCCGCTGACCGAGAGCCTGCTGCAGCACTATGCCACCGGTCGCTCCGGCGCTTTCACCTTTGCCGGCCAGTTCTTCCTGATCTTCATCGCCGGGGCGATCTTCGGCAAGGTCATGGCGGAGGGTCGCGCCACCACGACGATCGCGCTGATGTTCCGCGACCTGCTCGGGCGCGAGCGGGTGCTGTGGATCATCATGCTGGCCTGCGCGCTGCTGACCTATGGCGGGGTGGTGGTTTTCGTCGTCATCTTCGCCGTCTATCCGCTGGCGATGGAGCTGGCGCGCGACGCCAACACGCCGAAGCGCCTGCTCGCCGGCGCCGCGGCGCTCGGCGCCGGCACCTTCACCATGACGGCCATGCCGGGAACGCCCTCGATCCACAACGTCATCGCAGCCCGGGCGCTGGGTACCGACCTGTTCGCGGCGCCCATGCTGGGGATTGTCGCCAGCGCCCTGATGGTGGTGTTCGGCATGGCCTACCTGGAACGGGAGCGCCGCGCCGCCCTGGCGCGCGGCGAAGGCTTCGATCCTGCCCCCCACGAGCACGTGCCGGAGGATGATGAGCTTGAGGCAGGGCTTCCCGGGCGTGCCGTTGCGCTCGTGCCGCTGCTTGTCGTGCTGGGCATCATCATCGGGCCGCGGCTGCTGGGAATGGTCGTCGCACCGGACTCGGACACGCTGATGGCGCGCGTCATCGGCTTCGCAGCCAGCCAGCCCGTGTTCTGGCCCAGCCTGGCGCTCGCCGTGGGCACCGTGCTGGCGTTGCTGTTGCTGCCACGCCTGCGCGGGCAGTGGCTGGCCAGCATGGGGCGCGGCACCAACGACGCCATCCTGCCGATCATGAACACGGCCGCCATCATCGGTTTCGGCGGCGTGGTCATCCAGACCGCGGGATTTGCCGCTTTTTCCGGCCTGGTCGTCGACAGCGGTCTGCCCCCGCTGCTGTCGGCCTATCTCTCAGTCAGCACGGTCGCGGCGATCACCGGCTCCGCTTCCGGCGGCCTGCAGATTTTCATGGCCTCGCTGGCGCCGCGTTATCTCGAGATGGGTATCGAGCCCGAGCTGCTGCACCGGATCTCCACCCTGGCGTCGGGCGGCCTGGACTCGCTCCCGCACTGCGGCGCCGTGGTCGTGATGCTGACCATCATGAGCCTGACTTATCGCAAGGCCTACCGTGACATCGCCATGGTGACCATCGTCGTGCCGGTGATGGCCGGCCTGCTTGTCCTGGCCCTGGCGGCGCTTGCGGCCTAGGCAGTGCGGGAAGCCGGCGCGTCGAGCGTCAGGTTGCGGCAGCGTGTTTCCACCAGGAACAGCGACGCGAACAGCGCGAGAGCCGCGAATCCGGCCAGCAGCCACAGGCCGCGCCCGTAGTCGGCAGCGGCATACACCGGAACCCCGTTGACCACGGTGCCGTCCCAGCCGAGGTCCATGGCCCAGCCGAACAACGGCTGGAACACGGCGGTGCCGAGAAACAGGCCGGTGTTCACCAGGGCGATCGCCATCCCGGAGAGGGCCGGGGAGGTGACTTCCTTGGCATGGGCGTAGGCGACGACAAAACTGCCCGCGCTGAGGCCGAGGACGCCGAACAGGGCATAAGCAAGTACGCCTGGGCCCCAGGGCAGGAACAGCAATGCCAGGGACACTGCGAGGTAGAGCAGAGCGCCGCCGCGCAGGATCGGGACGCGACGTCCCATGCGATCCGACAGGCTGCCTGCAAGCAGGCAGCCGACGGCGAAGGCCGCGGTCGCCAGGGTCGTGTAAAGCGATGCGTCGCCGCGGCTGAGGCCATGCACGTCCCGCAGCATGGGTACGGCCCACAGGCCGAGCATGGCAAACAGGCTGCCGGTCATGCCGAAGTCGTAGAAAAACCCCGGCCACAGCCGGCGATTCGCGATTACGGTGCGCAGGTCATGAAACCAGTGACGCTCGCGCGCGGCGTGCGACTCAAGCCCTTCCATCTCGCGCACCGAGGGGAAGCCGAGTTCCTCGGGCCGATTGCGCACCAGCAGCCAGGAGGCCACGCCCAGCGCTACGGCGAATACCCCGAGGCCGACGAACAGGGTGCGCCATTCCATGCGCATGAGCAGCAGCGCCATGGGTCCGGTGGCCGCGATGGCGCCGATGTTGCCGAGCAGCAGGGTGAGGCCGCTGATGGTGCCGTAGCGGCGCTCGCTGAACCACACCGTATTGCTTTTCATCAGGCCGACGAACACCACGGAGACGCCAAGACCGACGAGGAAGCGGCCGAAACTCGCGGCGGCGAAGGTCTCGGCCAGCCCGAAAACGATCGCGCCCGCACCCGCGACCACGTTGCCGATGGTGACGGCAAAACGCGCGCCGAGCGTGTCGGCCAGTACCCCGGCGGGAATCTGCATGGCGGTGTAAATGTAGAAGTACATCGCGGCCAGCGAGCCGAGCGCAGCTGCCGTGATGCCGAAAGCCTGCGACAGCTCGGCGGCCACCATGGCCGGAGCGAAGCGATGAAAAAACGCCAGCATGTAAGCGGCGATCAGCACGCCGTAAATCGTCCAGCGCACGCGCTCGAAGCGCCCGGCGTCGTAGTGGTGGCTCATGGTCTCGGGCTCACAAGGCCTCGCGGACGGCCAGCTCCAGTGCCTGGAGGAAACGCGAGCGGTCCTTCTGCGTGAAAGGCGGGGGACCGCCGCCCATGCCGTAGGCGCGCAGGTCGGCCATCAACTCCCGCGTGGCCAGCGCATTGCCGATATTGTCCTCCGTGAAGGGCTTGCCTGTGGGTGCGAGCACCCGGGCACCTTTTTTCAGCGCCAGGGAGGCGAGCGGAATGTCCGCGGTGATGACGATGTCATTTGCGCTGAGCTGCGCCACGATCCAGTCGTCGGCGGCATCGAAAGCGCCGGAGACGACTTCGAGCCGGACGCGGGGCCCGCGCGGCAGGGCCATTCCCGAGTTGGCGACAAAGGTCACCGGCAGGCTGTGGCGCACGGCGACGCGCACTGCTTCGGCCTTGACCGGGCAGGCGTCGGCGTCGACGTAGATGTGCGGCGATTCGGTGTCCAGGCGGGCAGGCACGGGATCAGTAACGCCCGCCGGTCTTCATCATGTAGTTGCGCATCTCCGCACTCTCGAAGTTCATGCGCATCAGGTTGCTATGCGTGACGCGGAACAGGGCACGCATCACCTTGTAGACCACCCAGGGGTGACTCTCGACCAGGCTCTCGAAGTCCGCGGGCTCGAGCGTCAGGACGATGCTTTCTGCCTCGGCGCGCAGTGCGGCCTTGCGCTCTGAGCCGTCGAGAAAGGCGCGCGTGCCTGCGCACTCGCCCACGCGCAGCTGGTAGATCGGCTGTTCCTCCTCGCCGTCCACCTTGCAGACGCTGATGCGTCCCGCGGCGAGCATGAACAGGGTGCGACGCGACTCGCCTTCGCCCACCAGGAGATCACCGGATTTCAGTTGCTCAACGCCCATTTTGCCAGCCAGGGCGGCGGCCTCTGCGGCCTCCAGCTCGACGCCGAGTACCGAGCTGGCGACGGCTTGTGTCTTGTCGATGTCAGTCATTGTCTTATCCAGTTTGTTGGCGCGGCATCGGGCCGCGAACTGAAGCGTAGCCGATGGTCGAATTCTAACCGCAGAACTGGCTGTCGTGGCGGTTTCGACTGTGTTCCCGTGATACAAGTCGCCTGCAAAACGGGATGGATAAACTAGCATTGAGTCAGGGCAGCGCGCTCCGTGTGCCCGCTGCAGGAAAACGCAGCTGGAGCTGCAATGTGAAGGTGACCGCCAAACCCCGCTGGTTGCCGCAACTGGGACTGCAGGCCAGGCTGCTGGTCGCGTTTCTCGTCGTTGCTGTGCTGCCGTTGCTGGCTTTCTTCCTGGTCCAGCAGCAACAGCTCGAGCACCACCTGCGGACTCGGGCGGAGAGCCACGTGGAGCAGCTGGCGCTGGCGCAGCAACGTCGCCTCGCACATGAGTTCCGCCGCCTGTCCGACCAGCTTGATCTCATCGCCAGCCGCACGCAAATGCGAATCAGCCTCGCGGAGTATCTCGACAGCGGGGACCTCGCTGCGCTGGCGCTGGTTGAACGAATTCTCGGCGATGCCGCTGCGCCGGCCGAAAATATCCTCAGTATCGGGATCAGGGCCCCGGATGGCCGCCGCATTGCCCTCGACGAGAGCCGCACGCCATCGGCCGCGCCGGGCAAGGCAGGGATGGGCAAGGCCGACTGGATTCCGGCGGCGACTCCGGGCGCGTCGCGCTCAGGCATGCACCTTTTGGCGCCGGATGGCGTCCAGGTCGTGGCTCGTCTCGAGGCCGAGCTGCTTCTCGGACCACGCCGGCTCGGCTCGCTGTTCGTGTTGAGCGATACGCGCGACCTGGGCGCAATCCTGCAGGACTACCAGGACGCGGACGCAGGCGGGCAGACGCTCCTTGTGCTCGAGAAACCCGGCGCCGGGCGGATGATCCTGGCTCCGGCTCACGGAGAGTCGACCGGCTTGCGCGTGTCGGAGGTACGACTCGACGCTGCTGTCGAGGCAAAGCTGTGGCGCGGGGCGGTGTCGCCGCAGGCGGAGATCGTTGCCTGGAACAACGGCGAACTGTTCGCGATGCGCGAGCTGCCGGTGCCGGGTATCAAGGTCGTCATCGCAGTCGCGCGGGAGGAGTTCCGCCGCTTCGGCGCGGGCCAGGCCAGGGCGCTGGTGCTTAACCTGGTGGTGCTTCTCTTGCTCGCACTGGTTGTCGCCATGTTCATGGCCGCCCGCATCGCCAAGCCGCTGCGACACCTCAGCGAGGCCACTCGTAAGCTCCGCGGCGGGGACAGCTCCGTGCGGGTGCCGGAGGGGGGATGGGGAGAGCTGGGCCAGCTGGCCCGCACCTTCAACGTCACGGCCGCGGAACTCGCGCGCCAGGCGCAGGATCTCGAAGAAGAGATGAGCCGGAGTCGAAATGCGCAGCGTGAGCTGGCGGATATGGCAGGCACAGATCACCTCACCGGCCTGATGAACCGGCGCCGGCTAATGGAGATCCTAATAGGGCATTTCGACCCCTCGAACCCCCGACGTGAGCAAGGCGCCTTGCTTTACCTTGATCTCGACCGGTTCAAGCCCGTGAACGACCTTTTCGGGCACGACGCGGGTGACGAGACGCTGCGCGTCGTGGCCCATCGCCTCACGGGCCTGGTGCGGGCAAACGACCCGTTGGCGCGCCTGGGTGGCGATGAGTTCGCCATATTCATTCGCGAGCCCTTGCCTGTGGATGAGGTGCATGAACTCGCCGAGCGCATCACGCAAGCCTTGTCGCGCCCGATCTCCGTTTGCGGGAGGACGATCGAGATTGGCTGCAGCGTGGGCGTTGCCATGATCAAGCCGGGTGACAGTCACGAGGAGCTTCTTTATCGCGCCGATCACGACATGTATCGCGTCAAGGCTATGCGTTCCGCGGCAAAAGAAGAAAGCCGCTGACGCGAGGCCAGCGGCTTCCTTAAAGTGAGTGCGCGGCGACGCTCAGTCGTCGATGTCCTCGTTCCCCAGCTCCACTTCGTCAGCCAGTATCGTGCGATCACCGACCTGGATGCCATCCACATCGACGAGTTCGCCGACCTGTATGGCGGCGAAGAACTCGGCTTGCGACGCCTCGTTGTCGCCCAGTTCGAACTCCGTGCCGACCGTGGTCTGGACGGTCACGCCGAGAATTGCCAGGTCGGGTTGTGCCAGGGCCTCTACGAAGCCTTGCAGGGAGACGGTGTTGTCGTCGTCGTCATCGCGCTCGACCTTGGTGGCGATCACGTCCGCAGAGGCATCTTCGGACGGCACGCCGATGACCTCGAGATAATCGCCGACCCTGATATCTGCCGCACGGAACGGGAACGCCTGGGCGCTGCTGAAGTCTTCGAAGCGCGTCCGGTTGTTCAGCTGCACACGGATGCCGAGCAGGGTGATCACGCTGTTGTCGAGGTCCACCGCCTGCACGCGAGCCTCGATCTCGATCGGCCGCTCGTCGTCCTCGAAGTCGATTTCAGTCGCGACCACCACGCCCTCGGCGTTGATGAAACCGTCGACCTCGAGACGGACGTTGAGCGCGATGTCGGCCGCAGTGCCGTCCTCGAAGCTGGTGCCGGAGTTGATGGTCACGGGGACACCGTTGAGCTCGAAGCTGCTGGCCGATGCCACTGCAGAGACGTAGCCCTGGATCTCGACGTCGCAATCGCCATCGTCGTCGCCGTCGTCGAAACCGTCGCAGGCGACGCGCGGGCGGTTGCCCCAGAAGTCGAGGTTGTTGGCGAACAGCGTGCCGTTTTCGAAGCGGATCCCTTCGGCCTCCACCAGTTCGCCTTCAGCGGGCGCGCCGCCAGGAAAATCGTCGTCGATGGCAGCAGTCGTGTAGTCGACGACCAGGTCGTTGATCTTGAAGGTGCGGGCGCCGCTGTCCAGGCTGGTGACGAAGCCCGCGACCTCAAAGCCGTCGTTGCTATCGTCGCGGTCCACGCGCGTCGCGACGATCCTGCCGTCGCCGAGGAACCCGGCAATCTCTACGATGTCGCCGCTGGCGAGCCCCTCGAGCGAGCGCAGCGCAAAGTCGTCGTCGAAGATGGTGTCCGCGGTGACCACGACGGTCTGCGCCAGCACCCTGAACTCGCCGGTGGACAGGTCGATGGATTCGACCGGTCCCTCGAGGACGTCGTCCGCGATGACGCGCTCGGCCACGCCGGTCACGCCGTCATCGTTGACCGTGCCTGCCACCAGCACCACGTCTCCTACCTCGAGGGCAGACTGGGTGGCCGGCTGGCCCTCGACGGTGATCGCGGCGCCGGCCGTGTCGTAGCGCACGCCCGCAACCACGATGCTGCCGAACCCCGTGAGTTCGGCGTAGAACACGCCACCACGATCGATGCCGATGCCCGGGTCGCCGCCCCCGCCCGGGGGCGGCGTCACCACCCCGCCGCCGGGCGGCGGGGTCACGACTGAGCCGTCGCTGGAAGACCCGCCGGAGCCGCCGCCGCAGCCCGCCACGGCCGCCATGACTGCGAGCGCGAGCGCTGGCCTGGATATCTTCGTGAGCTTGGGCAGGTAAGCAGTCATATCTGGGGTCCCTTCAGTGCTGGCAGTTCAAGAGTTCGGGTTTTCAGGGGCATCGGATGTTTCTGGCACGGCGGGTTCCGTGATCTGGTACACGCCGACGCCGAGACGGATCGCGTTCTTCGCTTCAATGGGGGACTCGGGTGCGTGTTCCAGCAGCCACCGATCCATGGCCTCGAGGAAACGCATGCCTTCGGCTTCCAGGAACTGCCTGAATTCCGCCTCGGCTCGGGCCGGGACCACCGGCAGGGTTGCACGTCCCTCGAAGCGTCCCATCGTCCCGGGTTGCCGCGTCAGGTTGCGGGTCACGGTGTTGCCCATCGTCATGAGGACGTCGCCGGCGCGGTCGACTGCCTCTGCCTCGAGCGGCAACGGCATGAAATAACGGGTGAGCGCCTGCAACCTGCCGTTTTCTGTGATCCCGACTGCGCCGGTGCGCAGCAGGTCTTTTTCCAGGGTCGAGGCCGGGATGTCGCCACCGTGCTCGTGATGCAGAGCGGCGAACGAGGGTGGCGGACCGTCGCGCGGTATGGCGAGCGGGACGCCATCGGCGTCCTGGTAGCCCGGCGCATCGTGCCAGGCGCTGAGCACTCGTGTCGCCTCCGTCGTCTTGCGCAGTGCCGGTACGTCGGGGTGCTCCTGGGCCAGCTCGTCGCGCAGCCTCTTCACTTCCTTGCGCGCAATGCCGGTCATGAGCGAGACGCGGGAGATATTCGTGGGGCGCCCGCCGCGACCGAACTCGTCGGTCGCGACCGACACGAAGACCCGGCGGGCGAGGGCGTTGAATTCGCGGAACGTCAGGCCGCTGGCGAGCAGCATGCGGGCCAGCGGCCGCAGGGCGCGGCTTGCGGCCAGGACGATGGCTGACTTGAAGTCATCGCTGCTCACGTGGACGTGGTTCCTTGTCGGCGCATGGTGCGGGCCTGCCTGTTCCTAGAGTGGCACCATTGACATTACATGTGGGGACATTAGCCCCACGCATGTGAATGTCAACCAGTGCAAGCGTGATCACGTGGTGTGCGTCGCTCGCCTGCAAGCCGGCCTCGAGGCGCGGCATCGTCTTCTTCCAGCCCGCCCGGGCAAAACTCGTAGATGGCGCGGTCACGGTCCGCCCGCCACCAGCGATGTACCGCATCAAGCCCCCCGGCCTCGAGGATCGCCTGCGAGACTTCTGCGGGACGGATCCGTCCCGTGTCCAGCAGTCCGAGTGACCAGGCGATGGCCGATTCACGCTGCGCCCGGCCGGAAACGCAGAGATCCGGCCAGAGTATCCGCGCCAGTGCCCCGAGCGGCTTCTCCTGCGCCAGTTCCAGCAGGTCCGCCGCGGCGAGTGTGCGGGCCCAGCGCTGCGGGCGTTCCCTTGCTGCCGAATACAGGGCGACTGCGCGCGCTACTTCCTCGACAGCACGCTGCTCCCGGCCAGTCAGCTCCGCTTCCAGGAGCCTGCCGGGGTCCGCAGAGAGCGTGGACGGTTCGGCGCCCGCCGGCAGCAGGTCGAAGATGAGGTGGATCCGGTCCGATGCAGAGTCATTGCAGGCGTCGTGGACGGCCTTGTTGTCGAACCACCACAGCTCCCCCTCGCGCATGCGCACCGATTCGTTACCCGCATTGAGCACGCTGCCGTGCTCGCTCCGGATCACAAGGTGGTAGCGGTCCCGCAAGCGATAATATTCACCACGATCGATGTGGGGCAGCACCGTTTTGCCCGGCGGCAAACAGGCGAAACGCGCACGCCCCGGCGTGCCCCGCACCTCGGCGGCGAATTGCTCGATGAAAGCGACCGTCGCCGGAAACTGCTTGGACAGCGCCGTCCAGCGGCTCTCGTGCACATCCCGCCGCCGGCGCCCGCGGATGCGGGATCGCCTCAGGCCCCGGAGCGGGATGGCGTTGGTGTGGCGCTGCGCGGGTGCCGTAAGCTGGCGACCGACCTGGGCATCCCAGGCGCTCGAGTGGCGGCCCAGTTCGAGGCGCAGGGGCTCGAGCTCGACGCCGGCGCGGATCAGGCGGAAGTGTTTCATGAGGGGTGCCATGACCTTGCTCCTACAGTGCAGCCTGGAAGCGCAACATCAGGATCGAGCCGTCCTCGTCGATGCCGTCACGGTTGGGCGCGGCGTCGTAGCGGCTGTAGTTGAGGCTGGTGCGCAAGTGTTCGTTCAGGTAGAGCGATACGGCCGCCGTGACCTGTGTCTGCTCCCCGCCCGTGACGAGGCCGTCCTCGAGGTCGAGCATGCTGTAGCGCACCGAGAGCTCGAGTGCGCCCCAGTCGCCCCGCGGCCGCACCGCCGTCGGCACGCCACGTGAACGGCTGTAGCGATAGCGCTCGCCGGTCACCAGCCAGCTTGCCTGGACGTAGCCGCCGCTGAAGTCCGCCTCGTTGGGTCCACCGTCCAGGCGCATGTGCATGTACTCGGTCTGCAGCCGCACGTTGTCGATAATTCCCATCAGCTCCAGCCCGGTCGTGGAGAGGCTGTCGATGCCGGCAATGCGACCGGTATCCACCAGGCGCGCATCGGTGAGCCGCGATTCGGGCCGGGCCTGGATGCGGACATCCGCGTTCGAATCCACCGAGCGATACTCGTGGGCGATGCCGAAATGCAGCACCTGGCGCCGCTTGCGTATCGGGGCATAAGTGAAGCGGCCGACGATCGAAGTACCGTCCGCCGTGCGCCGGTCGAGATCGCTGAGCTCGTCGCCGAAAACGCCTGCCGTCGCGGTCCAGTTCTTGCCCCACGTCCCGACCGAGAGGCCGGTGAGCATCGCGGGACTCAGCGCGGAAGCGAGGGAACGCTCCATGAAGGCCAGGTCGTTCGAGCTCGCCAGCTCGTCGAGGGAGAAGGGGGCGACCTGGTTGCCTGCCGTGACCCGCACGCGCTCCCAGCCGCCGTAGCGCACGTACAGGTTGCGCCAGCCGTCCACCAGGCCGACGTCGTAGTCGGCACGAAACTGCCAGTCGTCGAAACCGGCGCGCAGGATCAGGCGTGCGCGGCGGAAGTCCTGGTCATCCTCGAGCAGGGTGACGTCGTCGCTGTAGCGGGCCACGTCGTAGTGAATGCGCCCGCCGAGCCGCAGGTAGCGCTCGTCCCCCCAGGCCACCTGCGCGCCATCATCCAGGGTGAATGAAGTCTCCGCCGCCTGGGTGGCCACCGCAGGTGCCAGGGCAAGAGCGGCGATCATCAGGTAACGATTCCAGGGACTGTGCATCATCATCTCCATGACTTCGATATAGGTGATCAGGTTGTGGCGACACGGACGGCGTCGACGTACAGGTGGTGCTTTTGCTCTGCGTGGCAGACGTCGTCGCAGAAGCGGGCGACAAGCTCATGCATGCGCCCATGCTCGTAACACTCCTGCCAGTCATGGCCTGCGCCCGGCACGACGACGAGCTCGCAGGCCGGGGCGCCCGGAATTTTCGCGGCTGCGCGGTTGACGGCGGCGACCCACGCCGTGGCCCGGGCGAGGCGGTTGTCTCCCTGCTCGCGATCGAGCGCCCGGCTGGAGCGGAGGGCAGCGTCCCGCTCGACGTCACGGTCCCCCACCAGCACACATTTCGGCAGTCGCAGGAACGCCGGGACGTCGATTGCGAGCGGCTTCGGCAGGCGGCCGGGCGCGAGTCCGTAGGGGAAGCTCGCTGCGGCGGTCGGAAAGGTGTACCAGCCTGCTGCGGCGAGGGCGACGCCGGCGACGCGCTGCGCGCGCACGAGGGCGTAGCGGTGCGCGAACTGCGCGCCGCCCGAGAAGCCGTACAGCACGCAAGGACGGTCACCCACCGTCTCGTCGAGGATCGCGTCCAGTGCTGCGACCGGGTTCAGCGTCCGGTTGGAGGCCTTCAGGCGCTGGTAGCCGCGGAAGCGGCGGCGGTCGAACAGGGGCGCCAGCAGCTCGGTGCCGGTGCGCTCGGCCCAGTCCGTAAACGCTGCAAGGTGCCCCTGCGCATCACGGCTGATGCCGTGCACGCAGACGAGCGGAGGTCGCTGCGGGTCCGGATACCGCGGCTCGAAACGCAGGTAGCGGGTGCGCGGGTCCACTGCCAGGCTGTGCCGGGTCGTCGGGCCGGTCGCGAGGGACGAGTCGATCACGCGGCGCCCTCCCAGGCCACGTCCGACGCCGGCTGGCGGCGATCGCTGACGATGGACCCGTCCGCGCCGAGTTCGACCACGCGCTCCGCCGCATCCAGCAGTCGCGGGTCGTGGGTGACGACGATCACCGTGCCGGGGAACGCGGCGATGACGCTGCGCAGGACCGCGAGGCTCTCGGTATCGAGGTGGTTGTCGATCTCGTCCAGCAGCAGCACGCTCGGTTCCGGCCACAGGGCCCGCGCCAGCGCCAGGCGTTGCCGCTCTCCGCTGGAAAGGTTCAGGCCGGCCTCGGCGATGCGGGCGGGGGAGTCGCCACCATTTTCAACGAGGTGCTCGAGCCGGCAGCGCCGCATCAGCGTCCGGAAGGCCTCCGGCGTCATGCCACGACTGCGATAGCTCGCGTTGCGACGCACCGAACCCCGGATGAGCGGCAGGTCCGGGCCGACCATCGCGATGTGTTGCCGCAGGTCACGGTTGCGCACCTGCGCCAGGTCCTGGCCGCCAAGCCGCACTCTGCCCGCGACCGGCGCCTGCAGGCGGGCGGTGACCGCGAGCAGCGAACTCTTGCCACAGCCGTTCGGGCCGGTGAAGACCGTGACGCTGCCGGCGTCCACCTCCAGGTCCAGCGGCGCCGCGCCGGCACAGGCCACCACGCCATCGTAGCGGAGTTGGCCGCCGGGACGGCGCAGGCGCCGGCCGCCCTGCGCGCCGGGCAGCTGCGGCCAGCGGAAGAATGCGCTGATGCGCTCCCGCGCCACCTTCGCGGCCTGCCAGTATTCGAACACGCGCCCGAGATCCCGAATCGGCGTGGTGAGCCAGGCCACGACGGCGAGGGCGGCGACCATTTCG
Organism: Thioalkalivibrio sp. XN279; assembly: GCF_011089885.1. Taxonomy (NCBI): domain Bacteria; kingdom Pseudomonadati; phylum Pseudomonadota; class Gammaproteobacteria; order Chromatiales; family Ectothiorhodospiraceae; genus Thioalkalivibrio; species Thioalkalivibrio sp. XN279. The sequence continues at coordinate 82,935 of NZ_JAANBD010000007.1, forward strand.
CCCGCTTCCAGGCGCGCAGCGCCGATGACGAGCACGGCCAGCAGCGCGCCTGAGCCCAGCAGTTGCACCAGGCTTCGCGCCCGGCCCACCAGCACGGCCCGCGCACAGGCGGCGTCGATGACATGCGCCCCGCGCGCGTCCAGGCGCCGCTGCTCACGCGATTCCTTGCCATGGGCCTGCACCGAGGGCACGGCGCCCATCATCTCGGTCACGAACCGGGCGAGCTGGCCGCGCCGGTTGCGCAGTTCGCGGTTCGCCTGCGCCAGGGGGCCCGCCAGCAAGGCGGCGCCGACCGCACCGGCGACCACCAGGGCCGCGGCCAGGATGCCGAGCGCGGGATCGATCCAGCCCAGCACGGCCACGGACGCCGCGAGCATGGGCAAGGCCACGATCAACTGGGCCAGGCCGCGACTGATCCAGGACTTGATCGCCTGCAGGTCGCCCACGAAGCGCACCAGGGCGCCGCCTTTCGGCCGTTCGCTGAGTTCCCGCGTCGGCACTGCCAGCAGGTGATCGAACAGCCGCAGGCGCACGTCATGCACGAACCGCTGGCCCAGCGCCTCGCCGTCCACGCGCTCGCGACCGCGCAGCCAGGCGCCGCCGAGCGCGGCGACAGCGAGCACGGACACGGTCGCTATCCCCGGGCCGGAATCGATGGCCGCCCTGGCGCCGAGCGCGAGTGCCACGGTGCACGCGGCCTGGGCGAGGGCATTGCCGAGCAATGCCGCGAAATGCCGCGGCGCGGCCGCGGCCGCCGCACGGACGTCGAGCGGGAGTGACTCAGCCGGCGCAGGCATTGGCCAGCTCCGCATCGCGGGTGTCGCACGCCACGAGGGAACGAGACACGTACCGGTCGGACAGCCCGTCGAGGCCGATGATGGGCTGCTCGAGCAGTTCGCCGGCCTCGCGCATCGCCAGGGGCGCCGCCGTCAGCAGGCCGGACACGGCCATCACGTCATGGCCGCGCTGCTCGAGCCATTCGACGCCGGCTTTTGCACCCATGGCGTCCTGGGCACAGAAGATCACGCCGTCGATGGCCTGGCGGAACCAGGCCGCGCTGAGGAGTGCCGCGGTCTCGGCCTGGACCAGGCCGTCCGCGACCTCGAGTACGGCGGCATCCAGCCCATGGCGCGAGAGCTCCGCGGTGAGCGTCTCCACCACCCGCCGGATCGCCGGCTCCCCGGCGCGATAGGTGGAGACGTGGCCCGCGTCGGTAAAGTCCAGCACCACGGCCGCGCCCGCATCCCGCATCAGGAAGTAGTCGTTGCAGGCCCCGGTGCCGGTGACCTTGGCGGCGCCGACGCGCAGGCCGGCGCGGGTCAGCCCGCGCACCAGGTGCGCGCCGGCCGTCGTCTTGCCGGAGTCCATGGACGTGCCGGCGACCACGATCAGGCGCGGCCGGGAGGCCTCGGCCGGCTGCGCGTGCAGGGCGTAGCGGCGCAGGTTGAGAGCGCGTCCCTCGGCATCGCCGAGAATCCCGAGCACCTCGATCTCGGTCGGGCCCCGGTGGATCCGCTCGTGCCAGTTCACCGCCTGTGCGGCCACCCCGCCCGAGGCGACCAGGTGGCAAGGACCGAGGGTCGCCGGTACGTAGGCCTCGAACTGCTGGGGCGCGTAACGGTCGCCGAAACAGACCAGGATTTCGTCGCCATGAAACAGCTGCACGCGGCGGCCGCGCGCGCACTGCAGCTTGGCGTGATGGCGCAGGCGCTTGACGCGGGCCAGCACCACGTCCCCGGCCCTGGGCGTGGCCTCCGTCAGCAGCGTGCGCGCGTCTGCGAAATTCACCCGCCGGGTCACGAAAGCCGCTCTCGCAGCCTCCAGCCGGCTTTTGGCGAGCGGCTGCGCCACGCCGTCGGGAGCGGCGCCGGGCGCTTCGCACGGCCGCAGGTCCTTGGCGATATTGGTCATCAGCATTTCACTGCTCATGTGGGGCTTCCTTTGGCCGGGTCTGCCGGTGCGGTGGGACGAGATCGGAGGAGGGCTTTGTATGTGGGGAGAATAACCCCAAATATGAGATTGTCAACCCGGAGGCAAAGAAAAAGGGCGCCCGATGGACGCCCTTCTGTATCTCCCGTTTGCGCTGCGCGGTTACAGCTGCCCGGTGACCCAGTAATCGATGCGCTTGCCGTTCGCCGCGATGTAATTAGTGACGGCCGCCTCGTAGGAAGTTTCCTGGGCCTCGTACATCGCTGCCTGCAGATCGGCAATGGGGATCTGCATGCGTGACAGGAAGGACGCCACTTCGACGTTGTCCTGGTAAAAGCCCATGCGGGCCACGGCATGCACGCGCTCGAAACTGCCGAGCACGCCCTTGGGGTCCTCGAGGTAGCGCAGGTCGTAGGCGCCGAACTTCCAGTGCGGGCTCCAGCCCGTGACCACGATCCAGTCGTCGCGGCGCACGGCACGCTGCAGCGCCGCCGTCATGCCGGCGCCCGAGGAAACCTGGAGTTCGTAGCCCTCGAGACCGTATTCCTCGATGGCCTGCTTGGACAGGCGGGTGAGGCCGGCGCCCGGGTCGATCCCGGTGATGGTGCCGTCGAGTCGCTCGCGCACGGCGGGCTTGGCGAGATCAGCGATGCTCTTGACCTCGCTCTCAGGAATGTAGTTCGGTACCGCCCAGCCGAGGCGTGCATGGGTGTACAGGAGGCCGAGGTTGACGGTCTTGGCCCCGACCCGCTCGACGTAGTCGGCATGCGTGTCCGGCTGCCACGACATCAGCATCACGTCGATGCTGCCCGTGGAAAGACCCTGGTACTGTGGCGCGATATCGGTCTGCATCAGCTCGACCTCGCGCCCGAAACGATCCTCGATGATGCGGCTGGCGAGCTTGGTGACGAACTCTGCGTCCGACCAGGCGGTCCAGCCGATCTTGACGGGCTGCTGCGCCGTAGCGTGGGCGCTCAACCCGACGGTGAGCGTGGCGATAGTCAGCAGCTTGCTGAATGTGCGTCCTAACATATGGTTTCTCTCCTTGTGTTTTCTGGCGTGAAATCGTTGCGTGCGGATTGGCCTAGGGCGCGTCACGGCGCGCCGCGCCGAAGCTCTGGGTGATGCGGTCCAGCAGGATGGCCAGCAGCACCACGCCGAGGCCGCCCTCGAAGCCGAGCCCGACGTCGAGGCGCTGGATGCCGGTGAGCACGGTGTTGCCGAGGCCGCCGGCGCCGATCATGGATGCGATGACCACCATGGACAGGGCCAGCATGATGGTCTGGTTGACGCCCGCCATGATGGTGGGCATCGCCAGGGGCAGTTGCACTTTGAACAGCAGCTGGCGCGGCGTGCAGCCGAAGGCGAGACCGGCTTCTACATTCTCCTCGCTCACCTGGCGGATGCCGAGGTTGGTCAGCCGCACCGCCGGCGGCATGGCGAAGATCAGCGTGGCGATCGCGCCGGGGACCTTGCCCAGGCCGAAGAAAATCGCCGCGGGAATGAGGTAGACGAAGGGGGGCATGGTCTGCATGAAGTCGAGGACGGGCCGGACCAGCATTTCGACCGCATCGTTGCGAGCCATGGCGATGCCGATGGGGATGCCGACAACAAGGGCCAGCAGGCTCGAGCCAATCACCAGCGCGAGCGTGGACACGGTTTCGTCCCAGATCTGCATGCCGAAAATCAGCGTCATGGACAGTACGGCGAAGATGCCGAAGCGCCAGCCCACCCGCCACGCGGCCAGCGCCACGATGGCGGCCGCCAGCGCCAGGGGCGGAAGGGCGAGCAGGCCGTCCTCGAAGGCATCGATGACGAAGGTGAGGCCGTCGGAGATGCCGTCGAGCACCCCGGTGAGGTGGTCCTGGATCCACTCGACCCCGCGCTCGACCCAGTCGCCGATGGGGATGCGAAAGGTTTCAGTCGTGCTCGCCATGTCTCAGCCTGCCTTGTCGAGCGTTTGCAGCAGGATCTTCCGGTCGATGATGCCGCGGTACACGCCGTCCGCATCGACCACCGGCACCGGATGCTCGCTGCCGGCCACGATGGACAACACCGCCGACAATTCCATTTCCTCCGCTGCCGGCTCGACGCCCGGTATGAAGGCCTCGTCCCACTTCGGTTCGCTGCCGGAGCGTTCCGCGGCCGCCAGCGTATTGACGCTGACCAGGCCACGGAACTTGCGGCCGCGGTCGAGCACAACCGCCAGGTTCCGATTGTGGTCGCGCAACTGGGCGAGCGCCGCGCGCACGTTCACGCCGGGCCGCTCGAACACCGTCAAAGCCTTGTTCTCGGCAATGTCGCCGGCGTTGAACACCTTGGCGACATCGACGCCGTAAAAAAAGGAGCGCACGTACTCGTTCGCGGGGCGGGTGACGATTTCCTCGGGCGTGCCGATCTGCACTACCGCGCCGCCGTCCATGATGGCGATGCGATCGCCGATGCGGATGGCCTCGTCCAGGTCGTGCGAGATGAACACGATGGTATGCGCCTCCTGCTGCTGCAGGCGCACCAGCTCGTCCTGCATCTCGGTGCGGATGAGCGGATCCAGCGCCGAGAAAGCCTCGTCCATCAGCAGGATGGGGGCGTCCGTAGCCAATGCGCGCGCCAGGCCGACACGTTGCTTCATGCCGCCGGAGAGTTCGTCCGGATAGCTGTCCGCGAAGGGGAGGAGGCCGACCGTGTCGAGCGCCTTGAGTGCCCGCTCACGCCGCTGGTCGCGGGAACTGCCGGACACCTCGAGACCAAAAGCCGCGTTGTCGACTACGGTCTTGTGCGGCATGAGCGCAAAGGACTGGAACACCATGCTCATCTGGCGCCGACGCATGTCGATCAGCGCCTTGCGGCTCATCTGCGTGATGTCTTCGCCGTCGAGGAGCACGCGCCCGCGGGTGGGCTCGATGAGGCGGTTCAGCATGCGCACCAGCGTGGACTTGCCGGAGCCGGACAGCCCCATGACGACGAAGACTTCGCCCTCGCGGATACTGAAGTTGGCCCCCTGCACGCCGACGGTCGTGCGGGTCTGCGCAAAGATCTCATCTTTCGACAGGCCCTGGTCGAGCAGGCGCAGGGCCTGCTCGGGTTCCGGGCCGAAGATCTTGTAGAGATCCTCGATGACCAGCTTGTCTGCAGCTGGAGTCTCGTTCATTCCACTGGCGTGGACGGGACCCGCACGGCTGTTGGAAGCAGAACTGAAGAGATGGGTACGCGACCGTGAGATGCGAATTTAACCGCAACAGGATAGCAGTTCGGCGCGGCCCGCGCAGGCAGCGTGCGGGGTCGGGTCTAGGGTGAGCTCTCTGGCGACTTATGTGCGTCGAGCTTGCGGCGGAGTTCCTCGGCGGCAGGACGGGCCTGCCTGAGCACCTCGTCGATGCGATTGAAATCGAGCAGCCTGACGCCGCTGGTGTCGACCTTGATGTAGATGTCCGGCGAGTGATCCGCGAGACGTTGCGAGATCAGCGATCCCTGCATGATCTCGAAACTCTTGAACAGCACGTCGAGCATGCCGGGCTCCTGCGCATCTCCGCGGCGCCGCGAGCCTGACACGTCGACCGCTACGACAACGTCGTAGCGGCCTTGCAGCAGGTCGAAAGGCAGGGGGTTCGAGGTGCCACCGTCGATCAGGAGGTCATCCCCGCGCTGCACCGGGGCGAACAGTCCCGGTACCGCCATGCTGGCGGCAAGCGCGGGAAACAGCTCGCCCTCGCGGATGACGCGCATCTCTCCGCTCCAGTAGTCGGTGGCGACGACAGCCAGCTCGATATCGAGTTCAGCGAAGGTGCGCGCCTCGATCTTGCCGCCCAGGAACTCGAGAAAACCGTCGATATCGAGCACCGCACCATTGATCAGGTCCGTCTGCAACAGGCCCGCGATCCCGTCCCCAACGTCCGCCTCCAACAGCCCTGAGAGCATGTCGAGACGTGAGCCGCCGAATTCCTCGAACACGGCGCGAATCTCGGCGGCATCCAGCCCGCCGGCGTACAAGGCGCCCATGACCGCGCCGATGCTGGTCCCTGCGATGGCCGCAGGCTTCAGCCCGAGCTCGTCGAACACGCCGAGCATGGCGATGTGGGCCAGGCCGCCGGCGCCCCCTGAGCCGAGTGCGAGGCCGATGGAGGGTGCCCTGGCCTGTCGCGCGTCAAGCGCCTGCACCGGTGCCGCGAACGCCAGATTCAGCAGCACGACCGCGCACAGCGCGCCCAGCCCGGCGCGGGCGCGTTCAGCCTGCATCGGACGTCGCCAGCGCGCGGCGGATGTCAGTACCGGCAGGCGCCTGGAACACCTTGAGTCCGAACTCCGGCAGGATGCCGTACAGGTGATCGAAGATGTCCGCCTGGATGCTCTCGTACTCGGCCCATGCCGTGGTGCTGGTGAAACAATAGATCTCCAGCGGCAAGCCCTCCGGCCCCGGCTGCAGCTGGCGCACCATCCGCGTCAGTCCCGGATGGATGCGCGGATGCGCTTCCAGGTAGGCGCCCACGTAGGCGCGAAAGGTGCCGATGTTCGTCACCCGGCGCGTGTTGACCGGGTCGCGCCCTTCGGCCAGGAGGCGCTGGTTGTAGTCCTCCAGCTCTTTCTTCTTGCGATCGAGATACGCGTCGATGAGGGCGAAGCGCCGCATGCGGTCGCGCTCTTCGTCGGTGAGGAAGCGGATCGAGCCCTGGTCGATGTAGAGCGCACGCTTGATGCGACGGCCGCCGGACTCGGTCATGCCACGCCAGTTCTTGAAGCTCTCGTTGATCAGCCGCCAGGTCGGGATGGTGGTGATCGTCTTGTCCCAGTTCTGCACCTTGACCGTGTGCAGGGCGATGTCTACTACGTCGCCGTCGGCATTCAACGCCGGCATTTCCAGCCAGTCGCCCACGCGCAGCATGTCCTGGCTCGAGAGCTGCACGGAGGCGACGAAGGACAGGATGGTGTCTTTGAAGACCAGCAGCAGCACGGCAGTCATCGCGCCCAGGCCGGAGAGGAGCAACAGGGGCGAGCGGTCGACGAGCACGGCGAGGATGAGGATGCCGGTGAAGATGAAGACGATGATCTTCACCAGCTGGAGGTAGCCCTTGATGGGCTTGTTGCGGGCCCGCACCGGGTTCGCCGCCTCGTAGATGTCGCCCAGGGCGTTCAGCAGGTTGCCGAAGGCCAGGGCCACGGTGAGGATCATGTAGGCGTTGGCGACGTTGCGCGTGACCGTCGCCACGGCTTCGGGGACCCCGGGGACGTGGGGGATGCCCAGGTAGACGACCAACGCCGGCACAACGTGCGCCAGGCGTGAAATAACGCCGCGCCCGAGCAGCGCATCGTCGTAGCGGGTCGAGGAAGCCCTGACGCCCTGGCTGATCAGGCGCAACAGCACCCGCCGGGTCAGCCAGTCGGCGACGAGGGCGAGAGCCACGAGGCCCGCAAGAAACACCGTGGTCTCGAGCCACGGTGTTTCCTGCAGGCGCGTCAGCCAGGCCGCGAAGTCAGGCATCACTCCGGGGGCGCCGGGTTCCGCCTACTGACCGGAAGCGGCAGCGTCGCCGGTAGACGGGCCGCCCGGCCCGATGTGCTTGTTGAAGAAGGCGAGCATGGATTCGTACAGGTCCACGCGATTCGGTACCTGGTAGAAGCCGTGGCCCTCGCCCTCCTTGATCATCCACTCGTAGTCCTTGCCGATCTTGTCGAGCGCTTCGCGCAGGCGGTAGGAGTGACCGACGGGCACGCGCACGTCGTCTTCACCATGAACGATGAACAGCTCGGCCTTGATCTTCTCCACGTGGTGGACCGGCGAGTACGGGCGCAGCGACTCGGGCGTCGGGCCGACCGCCGAGTTCATGAAGCGCTCGAAATTCTCGCGCGATTCACGCCCGAAATTCCGCGAAAAGTCCGAGCCGTCGCCTTCGCGGAACCAGGTCAAGTCGTAAACGCCGACATAGCCCACGCCGCAGGCATAGAGGTCGGGCTCCTTGACTACGCCCATCAGGGTGGCGTAACCGCCGTAGCTGCCGCCGTAGATGCAGATGCGGTCGGGATCGGCGATGCCCTGCTCGATGGCCCAGCGCGTCGCATCGGTGACGTCGTCCTGCATCTTGCCGCCCCACTCGCGCCAGCCGGCCTGCTGGAAGTCCGTCCCGCGGTTGCCGGAACCGCGGAAGTTGACTTGCAGGGTGGCGTAGCCGTGCTGGGCGAAATACTGGGCCTCGTTGTTGAAACCCCAAGAGTCGTAAATGCCGAAGGGACCGCCGTGCACGTTGACGATGAGCGGCAGCTTCTTCTTGGCGTCCTTCGGCCGCGTCAGCAGCGCATGCAGCACGAGTCCGTCCCGCGCGGTGATCCGCACCGGCTCCATGGGAACCAGCTTGTCCTTGTCGATGTCGGGATGGGAGGAGGAGAGGAATTCGACCTTGCGCGCTTCGCTGTCGAACAGGAAGAACTCCGGCGGCCGCCGGTCGCCGGTCACGGCCAGGGTGGAGAGCCGGCCGTCGCGCGTCGTGGAAGTGATGAAGACGTCGTCCTCCGGGAAGGCGTTGAGCAGCCCGACCAGCAGTCCGGCCTCGTTGGGCAGCGCCTCCACCTGGTCGTCGAACAGGGCATAGTTCGCCGGCCCGAACTCGCTGTAGGCGCCGAGGACCTTGCGGCCCGGGGTGTACAGCAGGCCCCGCGCGTCGGACTCGTCGTCGCGGAACATGAGTTCAATGTCGCCGGTTGCGAAGTCGTAGCGGAACACGCCCATCGTGTCGTTCTGTGGCATGTCGTGGTTAGAGGAGAAATAGATCTGGGTGTTGTCGGCCGAGAATCCCATGAAATTCACCATGGGCCGGGGACGCTGGCTGGGAAGGTCCACCGTCTCCCACTTACCCTCCTTCTTGACGTACAGCCGGATGTCGACGTCGTCGAGCGTGTCGCCGACCTTGACCGCCACGGCGCCGCGCAGGTTGCCGTCGTTGTCCGCCACCAGGCCGGCCATGTCCGGGTCGAGCGGCTGATCATCGAGAAACGTCAGGTCGCCGTCGTAGATGTCCAGCAGATTGCCCTTGGGTTCACCGTCGTCGCCGAAATGATAGCGCGCGATCAGGATGTGCCGCGGGTCGTCCGGCAGGTTATCGAGCACCTGGTAACCGGAGAACCCCGCTTCGAAGATCTGCTCCCGTTGCGTGCCATCGATATTGGCGGCATACAGCGAGGGCGGGCGCCGGGCGAAGACTCGGTCGAGACTTCCGGTGACTTCGTTGACGCTCATCACCAGACGGGAATCGCTGGCCCAACCGAAACTGGTGACATGCATGTTCTTGCCAAAGCCGAAGGACGTAAGGATCTTCTTGCTCTCCCGCTCCATGACGCCAAGCTTGACCTCGGTGTCCTCCTCGAAGGTGAAGGCCAGGTGCTTGCCGTCCGGCGAGATGGCCACCGAGCGCACCAACGCCTTGCCGAACATCTGCTCGGCGGGAATCGTCTCGGCCGCAGCGAACGGTGCTGCGAGGAGCCCGAGCAGTGCCAGGATGAGTGCCGGAATCTTGTACATGAGACTACCTCGATGGCTGTATTGTCGGGTGCCGCGCGACCCGGTCGCGCATTGTAATGCATCGGCGTCATTCCGCCCCACGGATTGGACGCGAGCGCGACCACCAGGTTCCGCTGCCGACCGGCCTCAGCGCAGGAGGCCGCGCGTGGTCATCGACTTGCTGTACCACACCAGCAGGATGCCGACGAGCACGATCAGGCCCGAGAAGGCGACGCCGCCGCTGCCCATCATTTCGGCGCCATCAGACAGCGCGAAGCTGTGCACCGTGCTCACGATCATCGCCACGAGTGAAACGGTGAACAGGAGGTATGCAAGCCGCCGCCGCAACAGCAGGGCGAGCGAGCCAAACAGGGCAAACCACACCGCGATGGCCCAGGCGGCTACCGCCCAGGCCGGGAAGGCATAGAAATAGTCCAACTGCTCCTGGCTGAACTGGCTCATGTAGCCCTCCAGGCGGAGCTGGGTGGCCACATAGTCGAATGCGCCGACCGCGTTCCAGAGCAGGGCGAGTGTGCCGACGATCCAAAGGTGCAACGGGGTCTTCTGGCTCGTGGCGGGCGATGCGGTTGTGTTCATGTTGTTCTCCGCGGCTAGTGCACGTCCCGCGGCTGTCCGGGCGGCAGGTTGCCGGCCGCGGGCTCAACAGGAGCGGACAATGCACCAGCGAGGAGCTCGGAGGCAAGCTTCCCAAGCTGCGCGGGATCTCCGGGCAGCATCCGTGTCCTGACCGCCAGCGCCATCGCTACAGCCTGGAGCACGTCGCCGTTGCTCACGGCGCCCGCCTGGCCAATCTCGCGATCGAGCGTCGCCAGCACGGCGTCGAGGAGATTGGCGACGTGCACGGCGGAGCCGGTCTCGGGGTGCAGCGGGAATTCGAACTCGAACTGGTTGCCGCTGGCAGTGGTAGCGCGGTAGGGCAGTCGTTTCGGCATCGGGGCTCCTTCGTGTCGATCACAGCACGGTCTTTCGCAGCAAAACTACCACTGGTGTCGACAGCAGGGCGGGTTCGGGCAATATATCGGCATACGCTAAATTAAGGTATCTCTCAACTGACGTCCTCCGGACATCGCCGGACGACTGTTCGCTGGTGCTCCTGGTCGCGGTAGACTGCCGGCCAGCAGGCTTCGTTGAGCCCGGAGTGCGAAGGCATTGAGTGACGCCAGAAAGGATGCGCCCGAAATAAGGCAGCTGTGGCCGACGCTGATGCTGCGCCATCGCCTGCCCGGCGCGGCGCAGGCCAATCCGCACCTGGTAAAACTCCTCGCGGACATGGACGAGGGCAAGGCCGACTTCACCACCGATTACCTTTCCGGGAACCTGTTCGACCTTGCGCATCCCGTCGTCGGCTGGCTGAAGAGTTGCGTGAACCGGGCGGTGCTGGATTACGCCAGGGCGGCCGGCGTCGACTACGAGCTGGATTTCTACGTGCAGGCCTGGGGCAACGTGAACCGTTTCGGCGATTATCACAACCTGCACAACCACCCGCATTCCTGGCTCAGCGGCACCTACTACGTGCAGGTGCCTGAGGCCAAGGCGCTACCGGGGCGGTCCGACCGCAATCCGGGCGCCATCAGCTTCTACGACCCGCGGCCACAGGCGAACATGCTGGCCATCCGCGGCGATCCCCAGGTGGATCCGGAGCACCGCATCCTGCCGAGCGCAGGGGAGATCCTGGTCTGGCCGGCTTTCCTGCATCACCTCGTGCACCCGAACCTCTCTGACAAGCTGCGGGTGTCGATTTCCTTCAACGTGGTGCTGCGGATGCGACGGGAATACGTGCCCTGACGGAGCTCGGGGTTCGGGCGATGGTGCTTCAGGGCCCGAGCGCCGGGCCGGCGCTGAGTGCCCGAAGAATGTGCCATGCAGCCTCGAGGTTGGCCCGGGCCGCCGCCGACAGCTCGGTGCCGAGCTCGAAGCTTTCGCCGCGCACGGCCAGCACCCAGGCCGGCGGCGCCGCCTTGCCGGTGCAGCGCTCGAAGGTCTCGAGCACCGCCGCGGGCGACAGGGCGTGGCTGGTGTGGCTGCGATCGCGGCTCGGGCGGACCTGCTTCAAGTCATAGGGCGGATCCACGCCAACGGCGGCATCGACGAAGATCGCCAGGTCCCTGCCGTCGAGGTCGAGTGCGTGCTCGACCTGGAGCTGGAAATCCACCACGACTTCGACCTCTGCCAGGTCCTCCGCCTCGAGACGGGCCGCGAGTGCGGGCCCGATCGCATCGTCGCCGCGGCTCGGGTTGCCGACCGCGAACACGACGACGGGGGCGCTCATCCTCCGTCCCGCCGCAGGCTGTCGATCACGTTGCCGTCGGCATCCGCCAGCTCGACGGCCAGCGGCATCTTGCCGAGCGCGTGGGTGGCGCAGGAGAGGCAGGGATCGAAGGCGCGCACGGCGACTTCGATGTGGTTCAACAGGCCCTCGGTGAGCGTGCGGCCGTCCAGGTAGCGACGCGCGACGGCACGGATGGCGCGGTTCATGGCCTCGTTGTTGTGCGTCGTGGAGACGATCAGGTTGGCGCGCACCACCTGGTCGTGCTCGTCCACGCGGTAATGATGGATCAGCGTGCCGCGCGGGGCCTCGATGACGCCCACGCCACGGCGCCGCCGTTCACCGTACGCCATGAGGTCATCCCCGCAGACATCGTCGTCCGCCAGCAGGCTGGCAATGACCTCGGCGGCATGCAGCATCTCGATCATCCGCGCCCAGTGGAAACCGAGCGTCGCGCGCGCCGCGCTGCCATTGTCGAAGGCCAGGAAGTCGCGGCGCTCCTGTTCGGCAAGCGGGGAGGGGATAAAGTCGCAGCCGGTCACACGCGTCAGCGGCCCGACCCGGTACCAGCCGTCCTCGGGGCCGAGTTCGCGCAGGAAAGGAAATTTCATGTAAGACCAGGGTTTCACGTCCTCGAGGATGCGCTCCCAGTACTCACAGTAATCGGCATGATCGAACAGCGTTTCACCGCCGGCGCTCAGGGCCCGCAACCCGCCGTGGTACAGGTCCATGGCCCCGTCGGCCCGCACCAGCGCCAGCGAGTGCGAGGGGAAGGTGGCGAAATCGCGGTACTGCTCCAGGTTTTGTTCGAACAGCCGCTTGACCAGGTGCACGGCCTCCCGGCTCCATTCGATCACCTGGGTGCATTGCTCGCGCAGGGTGCGGCGCTCGGCCGGCGGCACGCTGCGATTGACGCCACCGGGGACAGAGCCGGTGCCGTGGATACGCTTGCCGGCGGTGACACGGATCACTTCCTGGCCGAACTTGCGCAGCAGGACGCCCCGTCGCGCCAGGTCGGGATGCGCCGCAGCCACCCCGACGATATTTCTTCGCGCGACGTCGGAATCGAAGCCGAACAGCAGGTCGGGCGAGGACAGGTGGAAGAAGTGCAGGGCGTGGGACTGCAGGATCTGCCCGTAGTGCATCAGGCGCCGGACTTTCTCGGCTGTGGGCGTCAACTGGTCCACGCCGACGACCAGGTCCATGGCCTTGGAGGCGGCGAGGTGGTGGCTGACCGGGCAGATGCCGCACAGGCGCTGCACCATCACCGGGACTTCCCAGTAGGGCCGTCCCTGGATGAACTTCTCGAAGCCGCGGAACTCCACGATATGCAGGCGCGCCTGGCGGACGTGGCCCTCCTCGTCCAGCAGCAGCGTGACCTTGCCGTGACCTTCGACGCGGGAGAGCGTCTCGATGACGACCCGCTTCAGGCCGGGCGTGCGATCGGTTTCCAGGGAATTGGCTTCAGTCATAACTGATCAGTCCATGGCCGAGCCGCGGCGTGCGGCCGGCAATCAGGTCGGTGAGGAAGCTCCAGATCGCATCGGCCGACGGCGGGCAACCCGGGATGAAGTAGTCGACCTTGACGACTTCGTGCAGCGGATGGACCTTGTCGAGCGGCAGCGGCAGCTCGGGATCGTCCGGAATGCAGCCCTTGGAGAGGCTCGGCTCGGTTTCGTAGACCTCCTGCAGGCACAGCCCGAGGTCGAGGTGATTGCGCTGGGCGGGTAGCCCGCCGGTCACCGCACAGGCGCCGATCGCCACCAGGATACGGCAGTTGGCGCGGAACTCCTGTAGCACGCGGACGTTCTCCGCATTGCAGACCCCGCCTTCGATGATGCCGATATCGCACTTGCCGCAGTGCTTGATGTCGGTCAGTGGTGAGCGGTCGAACTGGATCTTGTCCAGCAGCGGGAAGAGGCGCTCATCGATATCCAGCAGGGACATGTGGCAGCCGAAGCAACCCGCCAGCGAGGTGGTGGCGACTTTCAGCTTGCGGGGAGGTGCGGCGCTCATTTCTTGTGCTCCGGCGACCGCGGCGCATCGGCCAGCGCCTGGGCGCTGATGGGGGCGCGGTCGTAGCGGCGCTCACCAATCGGCACGGCGAAGCCGACGCGCTTTTTCAGGATCACGCCGACCGGGCACACTTCCATCGCCTTGTCGTCCAGGGCGATGTCGGTGTCCGCGAGCTGATTCGACTCGGCGTTGACCACCAGGTGCTTGTCTATGCCGCGGCCGGACAGGGCGAACACGCCCTTGCCGTCCACCTCGTTCGAGGCCCGCACGCACAGTTCGCACAGCACGCAGCGGTTGAAATCCAGCAGGATGTCCGGGTGCGACGCGTCCACCGGGCGCACCGGGAACATGTGGCGGAACCCGGCGGTGAGCACGCCGAGGTCGTAGCCCAGGGCCTGCAACACGCAATTGCCGCTGGCCTCGCAGGAAGGGCAGAAATGATTCCCTTCCGCGAACAACATCTGCACCAGCATGCGCCGCAAGTCGTTCAGCTCCTCGGTTTCGCTCTCCACGTTGATGCCCGGCGACGCCGGCGTGGTACAGGCCGCCATCATGCGGCCGTCGACGCGCGCGGTGCAGACCTTGCAACTGCCATGGGGACGGAACTCGGGGTGGTAGCACAGGTGGGGAATGTAGCGCCCCGCCGCCAGTGCCGCCTGCAGCACGGTCTGCCCCGGCTCGAAGGGCACCTCTTGGTCGTCGAGGATGAAAGTGGGCCGTTTGCTCATGTTTCCTGTTCCAGGTAGGCCCCGGGATCGTCGCGGCCGGTCGCCCGGCGGGCCGCGGCGAGCGCGCCGTCGAGGTCGAAATCGGGCGCGAAGCGGAGCGACTGCAAGCGGCGTTCGAAGGCCGGGCGAAAGCGCTTCAGGGTGTCGACCACGGGGTTGCAGGCAGTGTGACCAAGGCCGCAGTGGGCCGACATCTGCAAGACCTGGTTGAGGCGGGTCATTTCCTCGATCTCGTGCAGGCTGCCGCGACCCCTGCCGATCTTGGCCATGATCCCCTGCAGGATGCTGGTGCCGACGCGGCAGGGCGTGCAGAAGCCGCAGCTCTCGTGGACGAAGAAATCGACGTAGTTCCGCGCCACCTCGAACATGTCGCGGCTGTCGTCGAATATGGTGAAGGCGCCGGCAGTGGGAAGGTCCTCGAACGCGATCCGGCGGTCGAACTCGCCGGCATCGATACAGTGGCCGGAAGGCCCGCTCACCTGCACGGCTAGCGTACGCTCGGCGCCGCAATCCGCCAGCACTTCCGCGACAGTGACGCCGAAGGGGTATTCATAAAGTCCCGGTCGTGCACAGTCGCCGGCCACCGAAAGGATCTTGGTGCCGCTCGAGCGCGGCGTGCCCATGGAACGGAACCACTCGCCGCCGTGGACGGCCACCAGGGCCGCGGCGCACAGGGTCTCGACGTTGTTCACGATGGTCGGCTGGCCGAGATAACCCGCCGTGACCGGGTAGGGCGGCCGGTTGCGTGGGATGCCGCGGCGCCCCTCCATCGATTCCAGCAGGGCCGACTCTTCGCCACACACGTAGGAACCGGCGCCGACATGGATGCGGATGTCGAAATCGAAACCGTTGCGCCCGAGGACGTTGTGGCCGAGTAGGCCGGCGGCACGGCGCCGTTCCAGCACGGCTTCCAGCGACTCGAGCAGGTAGCGGTATTCACCGCGCAGGTAGAGCAGTCCTTCGCTGGCGCCGACGCAGAATGCGGCCACCGTCATGCCGTCGAACAGCAGGTCGGCGTGGGAGGACAGCAACACGCGATCCTTGAATGTCCCGGGCTCGCCCTCGTCCGCATTGCAGACGACGTAGCGTGTGTGGGCGGGTGCCGCTCGGCAGGCCGACCACTTCGCCCCGGTGGTAAAACCGGCGCCGCCGCGGCCGCGCAGGCCGGACAGTTCGATCTCCCGCAGCACCGCCAGCGGGCCCTGCGAGTCGCCAGGGATGCCCTCGCGCCAGGAGCGCTCGTTGGCGGCCAGCTCGCGCCCCACCGCAGCGGCGCGTTCCAGTGCCGCGCGCACTGCTTCCCCGGGGCGCAGGTCACTGCCGAGGAGGACATGCCGGCGTCGTACATTGTCCGCGATCTCGAACAGCTCGTGCGGCCAGTCCTCGAGCGGCCGGTTTTCCAGGATCAGCTCACGCACCACGGCGAGCCGCTCCGGCGACGCCCCGGGGATTGCCCATCCATTCACCAGCAGGCCCGGTCCCTGGTCGCACAACCCGGTGCAGGAGGTGCGGTCCACCCGGACCAGGCCGTCCTCCGAGACCTTGCCCGGCTCGACCCAGAGCTGGCTGCAGAAGCTCTCCATGAGGCGCTCGCTGCCCTGCATGCGGTCAGTGATGTTGTCGGAGAACAGGACCTGGTAGCGGCCTGCAGGATCGGTGTGCAGGAAGGCGTAGAAACCGGCCACGCCGCGCACCGCCGCGAGCGGCAGTACCAGCTTGCGTGCGACCAGCGAGAGGGCCGGGGGCGGCAGCCAGCCGAGGTGTTCCTGGACCTCGCGCAGCACTTGGACCAGGTGCGTCGGGTCGTTGCGCCAGCGATCGAGAGTTGCGAGCACGCGGCCCTCATCCCCTGCGTTGTCCCAGGAGGCGAGTGCTGCGTTCGACATGCTTTCCATGGCTTGTCTTCTTGCCGCCTGGCTGCGGCGCCGGTCCTTGTGGCTATGCCGTTGCGGGCGCGAGCGCTCCCGGCGCGCCGCGCCGGGTTTCCAGTTGGGTCCTGATCTCGTGGGCCCTCTGCTCAGTGATGGAGAAAGTATAGATAGAGTAGATCGCGATCGCCGACGTGATGCACGGGATAAAGGCGTCACACATCCGCATCAGGGTGATGGTGCGCTCGGTCTGGGCGCCACCCAGTGCTTCGTCGAAGCCGGTGGCGTTGAGCAGGAAGCCGCCGCCGGCCAGGGCGGCCGCCATGCCGAGCTTCACCATCCACCAGAAAATGGAGCCGTACATGCCCTCGCGGCGCTCGTACGTTTCCAGTTCGTCCGCGTCAACGACGTCCGCGATCATGGAAGGCATCAGGGTGAACAGGGCGCCAAGGCCGAACGCCATCAGCGGCGCGGGCAGCACCACCAGCCAGGGAATCTCCGGGTTGTAACAGAACCACTTGGACGCGTAGCCAAGGATGGAGACGCCGATCGCCAGGAAAAAGGTCTTGCGCTTGCCGAGATGGGTGCCGATCCAGGTCACCAGGACGATGACCGCGAAAGTGGAAACCGCGCCGACGGTACCCGCCAGTCCGGCCCACTTGGCGCCGTCCACGGTGTCGCCGCCGGAGACGTAGTAAATGATGACGTAGAACTGGAACGAGGCGATCAGCATGAAGCCGTTGAAGACGAGGAACGTGGCCACACAGAGCTTGACGAAGGGTTTGAACTTGAGCGACGTGGCGAAGCCCTTCAGGAAGCACTTCATGTTGCGCAGCATGGCAACGGCCAGTGTCTCCTTGGGCGGCTCGATGTCGCCGCAACTGTTGGCGATGTCGGCGCTGACGCGCTCGCGCAGGAAGATGGCCGGGAGAATCCCGACGACAGCTGCAAAGACGCCAATGATGATGGCCAGCCCCGCAGCCCCGTCGACCATGCCGTCAAACCACTCTTCCTTCTGCATGATGAGGAGGAACCACGGCGCGACGACGTAGGCCAGCTGTGCGATGAAGTTCTGCGTGCCCATCAGCCGCGTGCGCTCGTGGTAGTCCGGCGTCAGCTCGTAGCCGAGCGCCACCCAGGGCGTAGCAAACATGGTGTAGGCGAGATAGAAGATCACGGAGCCGGCGAGGAAGTACCAGAAGTAAAAGGTCTCGCTCTTGCCGACCGGCAACTGCCACAGCAGGGCGAAGAACAGGCCCGAAAGGATGGCGCCACAGAAGATGTAAGGCCTGCGCCGTCCCCAGCGCGAGCGCGTGTTGTCCGAGATGTAGCCCATCAGCGGGTCGGTGAACGCGTCGGTGAGGCGGGGCAGGGCCGCGACGAGTCCTACCAGGGCCGGGTTCATGCCGAGCCCGAGGTTCAACACGATGATCATGCCGCCGATGGCTGCGGCGAGAAGGTTGTTGACGAAGGCCCCGGACCCGTAAATCACCTTGTGCGCGAACGGGATCCGGTCTTCGGGAGCGGTCTGGTAATGCGGCATTTTTTTATCCCGTGGCTGCGATCCCCAGGTGGCAGCCGGACTCCTGCCCGATAGTCTGCCAAATTGACAGCGCTGTCAAACGTTGCTAAAAGTCCCTACCTCCTGAGCCGCCCGATCAACATGAACTCTGCCAGCCCGAAGCCAACAAGCGATGCCGTGCCGATCGCGCAGCAAGTCCAGTTGTTGCTTGAAAAAATGACCCTGGCCGAGAAGATCGGCCAGATGTGGCAGCGCAATGCGAGCGAGGGACATCCGGCGGACTATCTCCGCGAAGACCTGCGTGCCGGACGGGTCGGGGCCGTGATCAACGTGGTCGACGTGAGCGTGGTCAATGAACTGCAGCGCATCGCCGTGGAGGAGAGCCGGCTCGGCATTCCGTTACTGGTCGGCCGCGACGTGATTCACGGCTTCAGGACCATCATGCCCCTGCCCCTGGGACTGGCCGCGACCTGGAATCCTGCCTTGGTCTCGGAGTGCGCCCGGGTGTCCGCTCACGAAGCCGCGACCGCCGGCATCAACTGGACCTTCGCCCCCATGATCGACATCGCACGCGATCCGCGCTGGGGCCGTATTGCGGAGAGTTTTGGCGAGGACGTCTTTCTCACCAGCCGCCTGGCCGAGGCGATGGTGCATGGGTTCCAGGATGTCGATCTCTCGGCGCCAGGCGCGATCGCGGCGTGCGCCAAGCATTTCGCGGGCTACGGTGCGGCGGAGAGCGGACGCGACTACGCCACCACGAGCATCCCCGAGATCGAGCTGCGCAACGTCTATTTCCCTCCGTTCGAGGCCGCAGTGGCTGCGGGCGTGTCCACCTTGATGCCTTCGTTCTGCGATCTGAATGGCGTGCCGGCCACAGGTAACGAGTTCCTGCTGCGCCAGGTGCTGCGTGACGAATGGGGTTTCGCGGGCGTGATCGTCAGCGACTGGGACTCCGTACGCCAGCTCAGCATCCACGGATTGACCGAGGACGATGCCCGGTCGGCCCAGTCCGCAGTGCTGGCCGGCGTCGACATGGAAATGGAGGGGGACGCTTACCGCAACCACCTCGCCGACCTCGTCGAGCAGGGTCGGGTCGGCATGGATCTTCTCGATAGTGCCGTGGCCCGCATACTGGACCTCAAGTTCCGCCTCGGTTTGTTCGATAATCCTTACACTGATCCAGCGGATTTCCCGCCGTTGCTCGACGGGACTGCGCTGGAGACGGCGCGGCGCGCGGCTCTGCAGAGCATCGTCCTGCTGCGGAATAGGGACGGCACGCTGCCCTTGTGCAGTGAGCGCCTGCGCTCGGTGGCCGTGATCGGCCCGCTGGCTGACGCGCCGCATGAACAGCTCGGGACCTGGACCTTTGACGGCCTTGCGGCCGACACCGTCACGCCCCTGCAGTCACTCCGCACGCTGCTAGGCGCGGGAACCGAGTTACGTCATGTGCCGGCCATGGCCCACTCGCGCAGCCGGGCCGGTCCGGAGTTCGAGGATGCCTTCGCGGCTACGCGCGACGCGGACGCCACCATCGTCTTCCTGGGCGAGGAGGCGATCCTCTCCGGCGAGGCCCATTCCCGTGCCGACATCGGCCTGCCGGGCGACCAGGTCGACCTCGTGCGGCGCCTGCGGCGGGCCGGCAAGCCGCTGGTGGCCGTGATCATGGCCGGCCGGCCCCTGACCTTGACCGACATCGTGGATGAGGTGGACGCCCTGTTGTTCGCATGGCACCCGGGCACTATGGGCGGGCCGGCCATCGCCGACCTGCTGTTCGGCCGCGAATCGCCATCGGGCAAGCTCCCGGCCACGTTCCCGCGCATGGTCGGCCAGGTGCCCATCTATTACAGCCAGAAGAATACCGGCAAGCCGCCGACGCCGGACCAGGTGGTGCACATCGACGCCATCGACCCGTACGCGCCCCAGACGTCGCTGGGCATGACCGCCTTCCACCTCGATGCGGGCTACCGTCCGCTGTTTCCGTTCGGCTTCGGGCTGTCCTACGCGGATTTCCGCTACTCGGACATCCGGCTCGACGCCGACGAGATCCGGGTCGGGGAAACCCTGGGCGTCAGTGTCCAGCTGGCCAATCACGGCGCGGTCGCGGCCGACGAGGTGGTCCAGCTCTATGTGCGCGACCTGGTGGGCAGCGCGACCCGGCCGGTGCGCGAGCTGAAAGGCTTCCGGCGCGTCAGGGTCGAGCCGGGGGAGTCGGTGCAGGTGAAGTTCGACCTGCACACCGAGCACCTCGCTTTCTTCGGGCGCGCAATGCGGCGCATGACCGAGCCCGGAGAGTTCCACGCCTGGATTGGCGGCAGTTCAGATGCCGACCTTGGGGTCAGTTTCCGCGTGCTGGGAGCAGATTGAGATGAAATTTCGGCAGGCAATCGCGACCGTGTTCGCGAGCATGATGTTGGGCGCCCCGGCGCCCGTGACTGGGGATGCAAATGCAAGCGATGACGGGCATATGAGCGACGAGGCCTATTCTTACCTGCTGGCCGGTGAACCCATCGCCATCGCCTATTCAGGGTTTCGCGAGGGGCAGCATCCGGACCGTGGCAACGGCGCGGTGAATCCCTCCAGGGCAGAAATCCTCGAAGACCTGCAGATCCTGGTGGCGCATGACCTGCGCCTGATCCGGCTCTACGACACGGGTGAGAATGCCCTGGTGACACTGGAACTCATCCGGGAGCACGCACTGCCGATCAAGGTGCTGCAAGGTATCTGGCTGAATGCCGAGATCAGCAACCACGAGGGTTGCCCGTGGCTGGACGAGCCCATCCCGGAGGAAGAACTTGCGGCGAACGTGCTGCGCAACCAGGACGAGATCCAGCGTGGCATCGACCTGGCACGCCAGTTCGCGGACATCGTGGTGGCCGTAAACGTCGGCAACGAGGCCCTGGTGAGCTGGAACGATCACATGGTCCCGGTGGAGCGTGTCATCGCCTACGTGCGCCAGGTCAAGGCGGCGATCGAGCAGCCGGTGACCGTCGCCGACAACTATGAATGGTGGGCGGAGGACGGCGCCGCACTGGCGGTCGAAGTCGATTTCCTCGGCGTGCATACCTACCCGGTATGGGAAGGCAAGCCGATCGAGGAGGGGCTCTCCTACACCATCGAGAATATCGAGCGGGTGCGCAACGCCTTGCCCGGGCATCCCATCGCCATCCTCGAGGCGGGCTGGGCCACGGTGGCGGAAGAGTTCCCAGCACAGGCCAACGTGGCAAACCAGGTCAGATACCTGCGCGAGCTCACCGAGTGGGCGCGCGCCAAGCAGATGACGGTGTTTATCTTCGAAGCCTTCGACGAGCCATGGAAGGGCGACCCGAGCCGACCGCTTGGTGCGGAAAAGCACTGGGGCATGTTCAACGTGGACCGGACGCCCAAGTACCCGATCGACCAGGCGATTGCGCCGCCAAAAGACTGAGGTTACATGCCCGTCAATCCGCGGTTTTCCCTGCGCGGGCTGCGCTCCTTCTGTGTGGCCGCGCGCTACGGTAGCTTCCGCACTGCAGCCGAGGAGCTGCACATCACGGCTTCGGCGGTCAGCCACCAGATCAAGAACCTGGAGGAAATGCTCGGCGAGCAGCTGTTCGAACGTGGCGGTCGCGAGCTGAAGCTGTCGAGCGTCGGCGCCCAGCTGTACGAAGACGTGACCCCGCTGATCGAGCAACTCGACGCCATGGTTGCGCGTTACAAGAAGGCCCCGGAGCGCAGTTCGATCCGGATTTCGGTACAGCCGTTCTTTGCCAGCGAGTATTTCATACCGCGGCTGCATGACTTCACGGCGACGCATCCGACGATCGACATCAAGGTGGGCACCAGCGACGAGAGCGCGGAGAGGCACCCGGGCGACGCCGACCTCTCCATACGCCTGTTCCGGACACCGCCCGCCGACATGCGCTCGGACCTGCTCTTTCCGCTGACGATGGCGCCGGCCGGCTCGCCGGAGTTCCAGCGCAGTATGGTGGTTAAAGGCGGCAAGATCTGCAGCGACTTCCCGATCATTGTCCACGAGACCTACCCGAACGCGTGGAAGCAATGGTCGGAAGCGGCGGGGATCGAGTTGCCTGACAACCAGAAAGTGACCCGCCTCGACTCGATGATCGCGGTGGTGCGCGCGGCACAGCGCGGGATCGGTGCGGCGCTGGTGCCGATCCCGATCGGCAACCTGTGGTTCGAGGAGGGGAGCGTGGTGCGCCTGTTCGATAAGGAGCTGGTCGCCAACGTCAGTTACTACCTGGTCGGACCGGAAGGCGATGCATCCCTGGAACGGTTCCGTTCCTGGATCCTCCAGACCTTCGTGACTGCGCGCTGATTTTTTCTCAACCCAGCACTGAAATCTTTTCGTTTGTGGTCTTGCGTGCCCTTGCATAGAGTGCGCTCACGAGCATGTTGCGCAGCAACACGAGCGGAAGACCCGAAGCAAAGAAGAAGGAGAGTGCCATGTCAGATAAGGCTGGAAACAAGCGTGATCCATTCACGTTAAGCCTCGGCGGGCTGACGGCTGTTGCCTCGTTCTTCCCGGCCCCGGCCGTGGCGCACGACAGCATCCGCCAGTCGGCTGCGTGCCGCGGACGGCGTTCCGCGCAGGAAAGAACGGCGCGGCGATGCCAGCCTGAGGGCGAGCCAGCGAACGCCGTCTGAACCGCAGGCTTCGGGCCGCGAGGCTCACGCCTCTTCCTACGCCTTTCGTCGGGAGATAGGCTCGTGCCCGGCTGAAATTGACAACGCTGTCAACGTCTGATAATCCTTACCCCCGAAGATCCGCACAGAACAACATCCTCGCGTTTAGAGGCGTTTTTCGGGGGAGTTAATGAGATTTGCCAACGGCGTTCCGCCGCGCGTTGCCCTCACACCGGCAGCGTTGACATTCCTGCACGGATCCATCGGCGGCGGGCGCGGGGCGCCCTCGACGCCGGTAGAACCGCGGACCTGCCTGGTCCCGGGTTCCAAGACGCGCGAACGCGCCATTCAATACTTCAGCCTTAAGCCTTCGGGCTTCCCGTTCTAGAGGGTCACCCTATGATGCCCGGTTCGCGAGGATTGCCACGTTTTGTCGCAGCTCTGGCCACGCTCGCCGTGCTGTCTGCCTGTACTGCCGAAGACCGCGACCAACAACTGGAGCAGGTCGACACGATCCAGATCCCGGTGGCGGACACCACCACCCGGACCAACTTCAACGTCGACGATCCGACGCTCGAGATACCGACCACGTATCCGGTCGCCGATGGCGACCTGCTGACGCTCGTCTGGAGCGACGAATTCGACGGCGCCCAGCTCGATCCCGAGACCTGGTTCTTCGAGTCCGGCGACGGCGCGAATTTCGTCGGCGATGGCGGCATTAACGGGCTGCCATCCGGATGGGGCAACAACGAGTTGCAGTGGTATCTGCCCGACAATGCGCAGCTGGAGAACGGGATCCTCAAGATCACCGCTCGCCGCGAGACGGTGGGCGATTTCGGCTATACGTCGGCTCGCATCACCACCCGCGACCGGTTCGCGTTCAGATACGGCCGCATCGAAGCGAGCATCAAGCTGCCCTCCGGCCAGGGCCTGTGGCCGGCATTCTGGCTGCTGTCCCAGGACAGCCCTTACGGCAGCTGGGCTGCGACCGGCGAGATCGACATCCTCGAGGCCGTCAACCTGGATGGCCAGCCAGGACCCGGCGGCCTCGGCGGCGGTAACGACATATTCGGCACCATCCATTTCGGTGGCGAGTTCCCCGCGAACCGGTCCTCGACGGTCGTCTACACTCCGTCCGAGGACGTGACGGGAGGGTTCAACACCTACGCCCTGGAATGGGACGAGTTCGAAATCCGCTGGTATTTCAACGGCATTTTGTACGGCGTGCAGAACTCCTGGGAGTCGGCTGCTGCCCCTTATCCGGCCCCCTTCGACCAGCCTTTCCACATTTTGCTGAACCTCGCGGTGGGCGGTAATCTGCCCGGCGCGCCCAACGGATCGACGCCCTTCCCGGCGACGATGGAAGTGGATTGGGTCCGGGTCTATTCTGGCGAGGAATCCGCGGGAGACCCGGCCGCCCCGGGGATCATCCCGGACGACGTCATCTACGCTTCGGACCCCAACGAGACCGTCGACCTGGTCTTCGGCGTCGACTACACCGGCTTCGAGCCCTTCGGATCCGGCTCGACCTTCAACAACAATGTCACCTTCGACTCCAGCTTCAGCCCGGTTTTCGGGGTCACGACCGGTAACGGTTACGGCGCCCAGGTCGGCCAGTACGCGATCGTTGGCTTCTCCGAGGGATTCGCGGCCACCTACGAGAGGCTGGTCTTCAAGGCGAAGAACCTCAACAACGACCTCATCCGGGTGAAGCTGCTGCCCGACGGCGACTACCTCGACATCGACCTCGCGGGGTCTACCTATTCCACCTCGCTTGGCGACGGCTGGTACCAGGTGGTAGTGCCGATCGCCAACCTGACCGGCGCAGCGACCGCCACCGCCTTGTTGTTCGAGACGGATGATACGGCAGCTGCGCCATTCACCTTCCTGCTGACCGACTTCGGGTTCAGTGGAAGCGCGGGCGGCGGCGGCGGAGATCACGGTGCTGGAACTGCGGGTGTTTTCACCGAGACGGCGACGGAGTCGACGATTGCGGTGACCAGCATCACCAACAGCATCGATTTCGGCGGCAACAACACGATCGCCGACCCGGCCAGCACGGCCATCCCGGCCTTCGAGGGCGACGTTGTTCTGTCGATCGATTACCAGGACAGCGGTTCCACATTCGGTGGCGTGGTGTTGAATTTCGGCAGTGTCGATCTGACTGCTTACGACACGCTGAATTTCACGGTGGACACGTCTGGAATCTCGGGTTTCGCTGACCTGACGATCCAGATCGAGCCGCCTGGAGCGGGGGCGTCCGGTACCAACGTGGCTTTGTCGGCTTACACGCCGGTGGCCACGTCGGGCAACTGGGCGACGTATGCGATTCCGCTGTCTGATTTCTCGGCGACCGATTTTTCTGCTGCCGCCAACCTCGGGTTCTGGAACCCGAGGGACGGCGCCGGCTTGGCCTTCGGCACGCTGTACGTGGACGACGTTTACTTCTCGACGGAAGCCAGCGGCGGTGGTGGCGGCGGCGGAACCGGCCTGGTCGTGAACGGCGGTTTCGACGATGGCTTCAACGGCTGGGAGACTTTCGATAACGGCGGCAGCGTGACGATTGCCGCGACCGGCGGTTCGGACGGCGGCCCGGCGGCCAACCTGAACGTGACGGCTCCGGGGAACCCGACGATCAAGCAGACCCTGATCGGAGCCGGCGTCATCGGGCCGAACCAGACGTTCAGCGTCACGTTCGACTGGAGGGGCACGGCGGCCAACGGCGGCGTGATCACTTTCCAAGTGTTTTCCGAGCAGGCGAATGGCGGAGTGACGAAGACCGACCTGGTCCAGGGTGGCGACGGTTTCCCCGCGGACTGGACCACGGTTGGGCCGCTGAACTTCACGAGCGCGGGCACGGCGGCGGAGGTCGCTGACGGGCTGACGCTGGAGATATCGGCGATCTGTGGCGGTGTTCCAGACTGTGTGTCCGACCTGTTCATCGACAATATCAACGTCGAAATTGTCGGCCCATGATGGATGCGCGCGAAACGCCGCACAGCGCCCTGGCGGACAATCCTGTCAATAACGTTACGCAGAGAATTCGTTTATGCACGCACTAGCTAACGTATGCCGGCTTCCCAAACTGGCGCTGATCGTTCCCGCCCTGGTCCTCGCGGGCTGCGGCGCGGGGGACGGTCCTGAGTCCATCGGCAATACGCCGGCGACGCCATTGCCGCCCACTGCGCCGGATTTCTGCGACCCGATCAACTTCGAGCTCGCATGTTCCGCTCCGGAAATCGTCAACTTCAATGGTGGTGCGACGATCATCGTCGACAATCCCGACCCGAGCGGGATCAACACCAGTGATCGGGTGGCGCGGATGCAGAAGTTTCCCGACGAGGTCTTCGGCGGGACACTGCTGAACCTCGGCGAGGCCATCGATTTCAGCGAGGGCGAGATCTACACGGTGAAGGTGTGGTCGCCGCGGCCGGTCACCGTCTCCTTCAAGCTCGAGGAGCAGGGCAATCCCGCCGGCGGATTCACCGTTGACGAGGATCATCCGGGTGGCGGTGCTTGGCAGGAGCTTTGCTTCGACTTCACGGGACAGGCTGTCCCCACGCCCGTCGTCGCGCTGACGATCATTTTCGACAACGGCACGCTCGGCCAGGCGGACACGGATCCGGACAACTGGACCTTCTACTACGACGACATTACGCAGCGCGAAAGCTGTGAAGGCTCCGGCGGCCCTGGCGACATTGATCCGGATGCGGCCATCTACACCAGCGGTGGCACCCCCGACCTGGTCATACCCGATGATTACACTGAGCGTACGGCCTTCGCCTCCGGCTCGGTGATCGATCCGGACTACGCCGATGACGAGACCTACAGCCCGGCGCTGTCCGTCTTCAGCGGCACCGGCTACGGCGCCAACGTCACACAGGTTGGATTCATCGGCTTCCCGCAGGGCTTCCTGACCCGGTACGAGACGATCGACTTCAAGGTCAAGGGCCTGCCCGGCTTCGTCATCTTCGTCAAGCTGTTCGACGGCGTCGACGCGCTGCGCCTGAACCTGACCAGCAGCGCCTACGCCTCGGAACTCGGCGACGGGTGGTTCCAGGTCTCCATCCCGGTGGAAGATTTCGCCGGAGCGGACGAGGCGACCGGCATCGTCTTCGAGAGCGATGACTCTTCAGCGACGGAGTTCCGGATGTTGATGAACGACATCGGGCTCAGCGGCACCGGCACCTTCGTTCCCGCCGCTCCGGGCGTCTTGCCGGAGTTCTCCCTTTACGACCGCGCGGGAGCCCCGGACCTCTTGATCCCGGACGATTACGCCGAGATCACTGTATTCGGCTCCGGCGCGGTTATCGACGACGACTTCAGGGGCGACCTCGATTTCAGTCCGGTGCTCGCGGTCACGACCGGTTTCGGCTACGACATCTGGAACGCCCAGCTGGCGTATACCGGCTTCGCCCCGGGATTCGCGGCTCTTTACGAGACCCTTGACTTCAAAGCGAAGGGTCTCGACAACGACGTCATTCGGGTTCGATTCCTCGATGGCGGTGACTATCTTGATATCGTGCTCACTAGTTCCCCGTTCGCTACAGACCTGGGCAACGGCTGGTACCAGGTATCTGTCCCGCTTACGAGCTTCACGGGCGTGGACCCCGCGACGGGACTGCTCTTCGAGACCGGCGCTGGCGCGTCAGAATCTTTCACGTTTCTGCTGACCGATATTGGGTTCAGCGGATTGCTCGGACCGGCGGACAGCGCGGACTCCATCATCCCCGAGAACGTGATCTTCGCGACTGATCCCACCGTCCCGGTGGATTTCGAGTTTGGCGTGGATTACTCGGGCTTTGAACCGTTCGGCTCCGGCTCGGTGTTCAACGCGAATTTCGCGGACGATCCTGGCTTCAATCCGGTGTTCGCAGTCACCAGCGGCGCTGGCTACGGCGCCAACGTCGCCCAGTTTGCGATCGTCGGCTTCGATGCGGGCTTTGCCGCGGGTTTCGCAACCCTCGACTTCAAGGTCAAGGGCATGCCGGACGACCTGATCCGGGTGAGGTTCCTCGACAACGGCGGTTATGTGGATATCGACCTGACCACCTCAGAGTACTCGACGTTGCTCGGCAACGGCTGGTACCAGGTATCGATAGCCCTGACCCAGTTCACGGGTGTCGGTACGGCGACGGCCCTGCTCTTCGAGAGTACCAACACGTCTCCGGATCAATTCACCTTCCTGCTGACCGACTTCGGGTTCAGCGGCACCGCCGGCGGCGGTGGGGGCGGCGGCAGCGGCATCATCCCGGACAACGTCGTGTACGCGACGGACCCGGGCGTGACTGAGGACCTGGCCCCTGCTGGCGTCAACAACTTCGGTTCCGGGGCGGTTTTCGACTTCGACTTCGC